>NZ_JAWOUN010000007.1:198926-284635 GCF_033339395.1 Vibrio sp. 397
CAAAGCGCGCAAAGCGAAGCAAGCAGACTCAACCGAAGCGGAAGAAGCTGACGCACCTGCCGAGCAAACCGACGATCTGAAAAAAGCCGCCGTGGCAGCTGCCATTGCACGTGCCAAAGCACGTAAAGCGAAGCAAGAAACGCAAACTGAGCCTGTTGAAGACGCAACTTCTGAAGAACCAGAAGTGGATCCGAAAAAAGCCGCGGTTGCCGCAGCAATTGCGCGCGCGAAGGCTCGTAAAGCGAAACAAGCAGACTCAACTGAAGCGGAAGAAGCTGAAGCACCTGCCGAGCAAACCGAAGATCCGAAAAAAGCCGCCGTGGCTGCTGCCATTGCACGTGCCAAAGCGCGTAAAGCTAAGCAAGAAACGCAAACTAAGCCTGTTGAAGAAGCAACTTCTGAAGAACCAGAAGTGGATCCGAAAAAAGCCGCGGTTGCCGCAGCAATTGCGCGCGCGAAGGCCCGCAAAGCGCAACAAGAAGCTAATAAAAATAATACTGAGGAGAACGAGTAGTGTCGTTTTTTATTGCCAGTTCACCGCATACCCACAGTCGTCGTAGTACGCCAGACTTAATGAAATGGGTGGCACTTTGCGCACTTCCAGGTTTAGTAGCTCAAACCTACTTCTTTGGCTGGGGAACGCTTATTCAGCTGATTTTTGCCATTGCAGTCGCTGTATCCCTTGAAGCCTTAGTCATGATCTGTCGTAAACGCTCACCAATGAGAGCACTACGTGATAACAGTGCGATCGTTACCGCTTGGTTATTAGCCGTTGCTATTCCACCATGGTCTCCGTGGTGGATTATGGTGATCGGACTTATTTTCGCGATCGTAATTGCTAAACACCTCTATGGTGGCCTTGGTCAAAACTTATTCAATCCTGCCATGGTCGCTTATGTGGTCTTGTTAATCTCATTCCCAGTGCAAATGACGAGTTGGAGTGCCCCGACGTCACTCATACCTGATCACGTAAATTTTGCAGATACACTCTCTTTAATTTTTACGGGCTATGATTACGACGGCTTATCACTTCAGCAAGTTCGCTCAGGTGTTGACGGTGTGACAATGGCGACACCACTTGATGCATTTAAGACTGGCATTCTTACAGGTGCCACTCCAAGCGAAGTAATGTCGCAGCCGATATTTGATGGCTTAGGTGGTATTGGTTGGCAATGGGTAAACCTTGCTTACCTTCTTGGCGGCATAGTCATGATCAAAAAGCGTATCATCCAATGGTATATTCCAGCAGGTTTCCTTGCGAGTCTGACTCTGTTTAGCCTAGTGTTCACGTTGCTGACGCCAGGGGAAACTGCGTCGCCAATTTTACACTTGTTATCTGGTGCAACCATGCTTGGCGCATTCTTTATTGCAACCGATCCCGTTTCGGCGTCTACCACCGTCAAAGGACGTTTAATCTTCGGTGCGCTTATTGGTGCTTTGGTTTTTATCATTCGCAGTTGGGGCGGTTTCCCAGATGGTGTTGCATTTGCAGTGTTGCTTGCAAATATGTGTGTGCCACTGATCGATTACTACACCAAACCTAGAACTTACGGTCACTGAGGTAAACATGTTAACCGCTATTAGAAAAAATGGTCTGACACTCGCGATATTTGCATGTGCAACAACCGGATTAGTCGCCCTTACTCAGTACCTAACAAAAGACCAAATCAAGGTACAAGAGCAAAAACAATTACTTTCTGTTTTGAATCAAGTCATTCCAGAAAACATGCATGACAACGCACTCACGCAAGCTTGTACAATGGTCACGTCTCCAGATCTGGGGACATTACGTGCGATGCCAGCCTACCTCGCCACGAAGAATGGTGAACCAACAGCAATCGCAATAGAATCTATCGCGCCAGATGGCTACAATGGTGAGATAAAAGTGATTACAGGGATTGATAATCAGGGCAATATTTTGGGGACACGCGTCCTAAACCACCAAGAAACCCCTGGTCTGGGCGATAAAATCGATCTTCGTGTCACCGACTGGATCCTGAGCTTTACGGGCAAACAAGTCACGGAAAGTAACTGGAACTCATGGAAAGTTCGTAAAGATGGTGGTGATTTCGATCAATTTACTGGTGCAACGATCACGCCTAGAGCCGTCGTAAAAGTGGTGCGAAATACCGTTAACTACGTAAACCAATCTCGTGAAGACATTCTTAGCCAGCCTTTGGGCTGTGAAGGAGAGCAGTAATGAGTGAAAATAAATTGCTGATGAAAAACGGTATGTGGAGCAATAACCCTGCTCTCGTACAGCTGCTGGGTCTGTGTCCACTACTAGCGGTTTCTTCCACGATAACCAATGCCTTAGGTCTTGGTATTGCAACCTTATTAGTGCTGGTCGGCTCCAACGTCACGGTTTCTCTTATTCGTAATTACGTACCAAAAGAGATCCGCATTCCTGTGTTCGTGATGATCATTGCCTCTCTCGTTACCTGTGTTCAGTTATTGATGAATGCCTATGCGTATGGTTTATACCTATCTCTTGGTATCTTTATTCCTCTGATTGTAACCAACTGCATCATTATTGGTCGAGCTGAAGCATATGCTTCAAAAAATGATGTTGCGCCTGCAGCATTAGACGGTTTATGGATGGGGCTTGGTATGACAAGCGTTTTGGTCGTGCTAGGTGCCATGCGTGAGTTAATTGGTAATGGCACACTATTCGACGGGGCAGATCTGCTATTAGGAGACTGGGCATCCGCTCTCCGCATTCAAGTTTTCCAATTTGACAACAGCTTTCTGCTAGCGCTTCTTCCACCCGGTGCATTTATCGGTGTTGGTCTGTTGATAGCGCTTAAAAATGTCATCGATAATTCAGTCCAGGCACGTCAACCTAAAGAAGAAAAACCAACCATAGAACGTGCTCGCGTCACCAACGCATAACAAGATAAGGCTCTGTCATAGGAGCCTTTTTCATAAACCGCAGAGACGGTATTGGAAGTCAGCAATGAACAAAATAAAAAGAATCGAAATTCTTGAGCGATTACGAGAAAACAATCCGAATCCTCAAACTGAGCTTAACTGGAGCTCCCCTTTTGAACTGCTAATCGCGGTATTACTATCAGCGCAAGCAACCGATGTAAGTGTCAATAAAGCCACCGACAAGCTTTTCCCTGTCGCTAATACACCACAAAGTATTCTCGATTTGGGAGTCGATGGCTTAAAAGAATACATAAAGACCATCGGTTTGTTTAACTCAAAGGCAGAAAACACAATCAAGACTTGTAAGATCTTGTTGGAAAAACACAATGGTGAAGTTCCTGAAGATCGTGCCGCGTTAGAAGCGCTACCAGGCGTAGGTCGCAAGACCGCAAACGTCGTGCTCAACACCGCTTTTGGTTGGCCAACTATTGCCGTCGATACGCACATTTATCGCGTGTCGAATCGCACTAAATTTGCGATGGGAAAAACGGTTGATGATGTCGAGCAGAAGCTATTAAAAGTTGTGCCAAAAGAGTTCAAACTCGATGTGCACCACTGGCTCATTCTTCATGGTCGTTATACGTGCGTAGCAAGAAAGCCTCGCTGCGGTAGCTGTATTATCGAAGATTTGTGCGAATATAAAGAGAAAGTATACCCAGATAGCTAATGCTATTTGTAAATCAAAGCTAGGAGCAAAAAATGTCAAACGGTCGAATTCTCCACACTATGCTTCGCGTAGGTGATCTAGACAAATCCATCAAGTTTTACACTGAAGTTATGGGCATGCAGCTGCTTCGTACTAACGAAAATAAAGAGTACGAATACACGCTAGCGTTTCTTGGTTATGGTGACGAATCCCAAGGTGCAGTGATCGAACTGACTTACAACTGGGGTAAAACTGAGTATGACCTAGGTACTGCTTTTGGTCATATCGCCATTGGTGTTGATGATATCTACACAACTTGCGACGCTATCAAAGCGGCGGGCGGTAATGTGACGCGTGAGCCAGGTCCAGTAAAAGGCGGAAGCACGCACATTGCATTCGTAAAAGACCCAGATGGTTATATGATTGAGCTTATTCAAAACAAGCAAGCTTCATCAGGTCTTGAAGGCTAAGCGGCACTTCTAATAATCACTTGTACTGCAAGTTGAACTCCGATTACAGGCAGGTCTGCGATCTGCCTGTCCTTTTATAAACAAAACTCTTTACTTGATAATAGTTATCGTTTAGATTTATCCGCAACTTCGATATGCGGGATTACGATAATGATCAGTGAATGGGAAAAACACACACTTCTAGCCGATACGGCACTTCAACTAGATGACCCTGTTCGCAGCATTCTTCATTACCAGCAAGCCCTAAGCCTGAGTGAAGATATCAGCGAATGTGTGGAAATTGAGGCGGACGAGCGATTATTAATTTCTGTGATTTCTTGTCATAACTTAGCTCAGTTCTGGCGTTGGGCTGGAGATACTGACTATGAACTCAAATACCTTCAACTGGCCTCTGAGAAGGTCTTAACACTTATCCCACAATGCCCAAATAAAGAGTGTGCAAGCTTTATCGACTCGATAGGATGCTGTACTAAGGCGTTGATAGACTTTATGAAGCGTCACCCTAATCCGGCTATTGCCAAACAGGTTGAAAAAATCGATACCGCCACCAATTGCGAAGTCATTGCCAAATTCCGCTTAAACTAACATTCAAATTATACAGCAGGAATCACCGAAACGTGCTTGGCAAAATACCACTAAAATATTATTAACAACGTCAGTAAATCAAAAACGCCGAAGCTTTCAGCTTCGGCGTTTTTATATGCATCACACTTGGGTTCGCCCTAGAGATATCACGACTCGGCGGTTTTTGTCTTTTCCTATTGGCGAACCGTTATCTGCAATAGGACGACGCTTGCCGTACCCTTGCACTTGAATTCGATCTTCCGGTAGCCCTAGAGACTGAAAATAGTCACGAAGTGACTCTGCACGTCGCTCTGATAAACTTTGACTCGCACTTTTACCATCGGTTGAATCTGTGTACGTCGCCACCAGCACGAGATCGATATCTTGATTATGTCGGATATAATCTGCAATTTGTGATAAACGCTTTTTAGAAGCCTTGGTTAACTGATCACCTTGTCTTTCGTAGTGCAAAATCGTAAAAGCAATGTCCTCGAAACTGTATTTCAATAAGTTGGAAATACAGTCGCTAAACGCGTTGTACTTGTTTTGAAACAGTACTGATGACAATGCGACTTCAATTCTCTGATCTCGGCTCTGCCAATCTTGGTAACTAAAAGTCGGATAACGGCCTTTTTCCAGCTCAGACAAAATGCCCCATGCTGTTTGCCCTCCGACATAACCATCAAACTGTTTAAAAAACTTTAGGTTTGTAATTCGATCGGCGTGTTCACCTGGTCGCCAAGGTGGCGGCATAGAAATGAGACTGACGTTACGTGTTTCTCCCATCGGGCGACGCATTTTTAACTCAAAGTCTAAATTGATTTTTTTATTCGCACGAGATGAAAATACCGCATCTCCAAAGCTTGGAATGGGGTGTACAAGCTGACATTCTAATGGTGTATTGACCACCATTTCCCATTGAGATTGCTGTGGAGTTGCAGCATAACGTTTGCCCATCAAAGCGAAGCTGCTTGTGCTAAACAACGAAAATACAACACCACTGGTAATCAGCCATTTCTTCATCTAATACTGTCTCTTAAACGGCAGTCTGTTGCCGTCAATTTGCATCAATAAAACCACTTCAACCAGCATGCAAAAATCTCGCCAATATAGGGTTATCTGTCACACTGCCATTAATGTGAGCCACCGTGTTCCAATCACCTTAACCGCCACTTAGCGTTTTACTTCCTCATGTTTTATCGGTTTACATGATGCAAAGTATGGCGAATAAACGTCTACATAATATGCAATACAAACTTATTGATTGGATGCAAAATAGAATTCCGGTTTTCTCTTAAATTGCGGTTTTTCTCATCGGTATAATCTGCAATAATGCAGCCTTCGTCACACAAAAATAAGCCAACATGACACTAGAAAATGAAGCTCTAACCTTGAAAAAACGCTTTCGTGGTTATTTCCCTGTGGTAGTAGACGTTGAGACCGCTGGTTTCAATGCTCAAACTGATGCACTTTTAGAAATCTGTGCCGTTACGTTGAAAATGGACGAACATGGCGTGTTGCATCCGGCCTCCACCATTCATTTTCATGTGGAACCATTTGAAGGCGCTAACTTAGAAAAAGAAGCGCTTGAATTCAATGGTATTCGTGACCCTTTCAGCCCTCTTCGAGGTGCTGTTTCTGAGCAAGAGGCGCTAAAGGAAATTTATAAGCTTATTCGCAAAGAACAAAAAGCCGCAGATTGCTCACGTGCAATTATGGTTGCTCATAACGCAGCATTCGACTTGGGTTTTGTAAATGCAGCAAATGAACGCTGTAAACTAAAAAGAGTCCCTTTTCATCCCTTTGCTACTTTTGATACGGCTACATTAAGTGGCCTTGCTTATGGCCAAACAGTTCTCGCTAAAGCATGCAAAACAGCCGGGATGGAATTTGATAACCGTGAAGCACACTCTGCGCTTTACGATACACAAAAAACAGCAGAATTATTCTGCGGTATTGTCAACAAATGGAAGGCCCTCGGCGGTTGGCCGCTTGTCGACGAAGAATAATAAGTAAACACAACATATTAGGAAAAGTATGAATCCTGTCGTTATATCAGTGTGCGTCATGCTCGTGTTAGCATTGATGCGCGTAAACGTGGTGGTTGCCCTCACGTTTAGTGCCATCGTAGGCGGCCTAGTCGCAGGCATGAGCCTTGGGGATACGGTTGCCGCATTTGAAAGTGGTCTAGGTGGCGGTGCAACTATTGCGCTAAGCTACGCCATGTTAGGTACTTTCGCTGTTGCCATCTCGAAATCAGGCATCACGGATCTACTGGCCAAAAGTGTTATCAAGCGCTTAAATGGTAAAGAAAACTCGGCGTCAACTACCGGGTTAAAGTACGCGGTGTTAGTCGTGCTCGTTCTTGTCACTATGTCATCTCAGAACGTAATTCCGGTCCATATCGCCTTTATTCCAATTTTGATTCCACCTCTTTTGGGCGTATTTGCGAAACTTAAGCTCGATCGACGTTTGGTCGCGTGTGTTCTTACCTTCGGTTTGATCACACCTTACATGATCTTGCCTGTTGGTTTCGGCGGTATTTTCTTAAACAACATTCTGTTAAAGAACCTACATGACAACGGTTTGGAGAATGTGGTTGCAAGCCAAGTCCCAACCGCCATGTTACTGCCTGGTGCAGGTATGCTGTTTGGTCTATTACTGGCTATCTTTGTTAGCTATCGTAAACCGCGTGTCTACAAAGAAACTGAGTTGACTGTCGTTGACGAAACCGATCATGTCATCAATAAAAAGCACATCTTGGTTGCGGCACTTGGTATTGTCGCTGCTTTGGGTGTTCAGCTTTACACGGGTTCAATGATTATCGGTGCTCTAGCTGGCTTTATGGTGTTTACTTTCGGCGGCGTTATTGCATGGAAAGAGACGCACGACGTGTTCACTAAAGGTGTACACATGATGGCAATGATTGGCTTCATCATGATTGCAGCGGCAGGTTTTGCAGCAGTAATGAAGCAAACTGGCGGTGTTGAAACACTAGTACAATCGCTATCAACCAGCATCGGTGACAATAAGCCTTTAGCTGCACTACTGATGCTGATCGTTGGTCTGTTGGTAACAATGGGCATTGGTTCATCGTTCTCTACGATTCCAATCCTTGCAACTATCTATGTGCCTCTTGCGCTAGCATTTGGCTTCTCGCCGATGGCAACGATTGCACTGGTAGGTACTGCGGCGGCGTTAGGTGATGCAGGCTCTCCAGCTTCTGACTCTACATTAGGCCCTACATCTGGTCTAAATGCTGACGGTCAACATGAGCACATTTGGGAAACAGTCGTTCCAACCTTTATCCATTACAATATCCCTCTAATCATCTTTGGTTGGATTGCAGCAATGGTGCTTTAATACTATTGTTTGGATGGATATACATTTAGTTACGAAAAAGCCGCTCAATGAGCGGCTTTTTGTTATTCATAACTGTGGTTATTGCGCTGGCATATTGTCAATAATACGCTCACGAATCAGCTTCAAGGTTGGTTCTGTCGACAGGTAATCGATGGCAATCGGAAAATAAGCGTCGTTAATTTTAAGAACCAAGCTAGGGTAAGAGCTCACACCTAGGCTCTTTGCAAGGCTCAATTGATCTTCGAACACACCTTCTAAGAAAGAGCCATCCATGTCATTCTTGAATTGCTGAACATTCAAGCCAATTTCTCTCGCTAGTTGCAAGTGAGTAGCTTCTTCATGAGGAGGCATCGCACGTAAGTAATACGCATGCTGAATCGCTTCTAGCATCTGCTCATAAGAGTCTTGAAAGCCCGCTGCAATAACCGCACGACAAGATTGGTAAGTGCTTCTAACTGGCGTACAAAGCTTCCAGAAATCGTAGTTAAACTTAGTGCCTAACTGGCGCTCAATCTGCTTCCAAATACCTTCGAGTTTTTGTTGCATCTCGGGCGGCATCGGTAAATTAGTATCTGGCGCAAGACCACCAACCACATACTCAAATTGAATCACACCTGGCAGTTGCTGTTTTAGTTTATCCAGCGTTGGTTTGTAACCCCAACACCAACTGCACATTGGGTCATGCACGTAGTAAAGCTTTATGTTCATTCCACTAACCTAAAAAGAAAAAGGAGCCAGTACGGCTCCTTCGTATTCTATCGCTAAATGTGAGTATTTACGAATTACTCAGCTTGATCTTCAGCGCGCGCTGCTGCTTCTTTGATTAGAGGCTGCAGTTCACCTTTTTGGAACATTTCTAGAATAATGTCACAACCGCCGATAAGCTCACCTTCAACCCATAGTTGAGGGAAAGTTGGCCATTGCGCGTACTTTGGTAACTCAGCACGGATATCTGGGTTTTGCAGAATGTCTACGTAAGCGAACTTCTCACCACATGCCATTAGTGCCTGTGACGCTTGAGAAGAGAAACCACAGCTAGGTAGTTTCGGTGATCCTTTCATGTACAGCAGGATTGAGTTTTCAGAGATCTGCTGTTTGATTTTGTCGATAGTTTCCATCGCTTCCTCATTCATGGGTTTGAACTTTATTTATTTGCCACATTCTACTCAATAACGACAGAATAAAAACCATATAATTAATAAGGCTTAATTTTAGGTTGCTCATTGGCGAGCAATGCAGCACTTCACCACTGCTAACCTCTTAAAATATTTTCATATCGGGGTTTTAATAAAGTAAAAACTTGCTAAAATACTTAGTAAGTCAGCCTTAAAGGCGACATAGCTATAAAAAAACACTGGAAGCAATCGAAAGGTCATCCTTTCAAATCAATGGAGAATCGAGTAATGGCATTTGAACTACCAGCTCTTCCTTACGCGAAAGACGCACTAGAACCACACATCTCAGCAGAGACTCTTGACTACCACCACGGTAAGCACCACAACACTTACGTTGTTAAGCTTAACGGTCTTATCCCTGGTACTGAGTTCGAAGGCAAAACTCTAGAAGAGATCATCAAGACTTCTACTGGTGGCGTATTCAACAACGCAGCGCAAATCTGGAACCACACGTTCTACTGGCACTGTCTTGCTCCAAATGCGGGCGGCGAGCCAACTGGCGCAGTTGCAGACGCTATCAACGCAGCATTCGGTTCTTTTGAAGAATTCAAAGCGAAGTTTACTGATTCAGCAATCAACAACTTCGGTTCTTCATGGACTTGGCTTGTTAAGAAAGCTGACGGCTCTCTAGAGATCGTTAACACTTCTAACGCTGCTACTCCTCTAACAGAAGAAGGTACAACACCACTTCTAACTGTTGACCTATGGGAACACGCGTACTACATCGATTACCGCAACGTACGTCCTGATTACATGAACGGCTTCTGGGCTCTAGTAAACTGGGACTTCGTAGCTGAGAACCTAGCGAAGTAATATACTTCCCCCTAAGTTCAATTTAGTCTTATTCAAAAGCTCGCTATTTAGCGGGCTTTTTTGTTTCGCCTTCCCTAGCACCTTTAAATAATTCCCTCTTTTACTAAAGTTCTTCTTATCCACGCCGTTAAAAGAGCATCGAGCGAGGAACATCATGCAAATTCATACGTTAGACAAAGCTGCAATTATCAACGAACTTCAGTTCGGTAATGGTATTAACCATGCCGTACACGAAGGTCGTCGTGCGGATTTCTCGCTGATTCTGTCTATGTTCTCTAATGATGTTCGCGATGTGGTCCCAGTTGAAGAGGTCCAGGAAGTCATCACCAGTGACAGTATTCTTCGCCAACAATTGGGTTTATCGCAACCTCAAGCTCTTCGTTCTGATAGCAGCAGCTATAAACTCGCAGCTGAACAAGCGAAACAGTTTCACGATGCAGGATTGCCTTCCGCAAAGCTGAGCCATTACCTAAAACCGGATGCGCTGACTTACCTGCCTGAAGACACATTCAACCTACCAGAGGAGGTTTATCACAACCTATCTGGTCATGAGCGACGCAGATTGGGCGAACGCAACAAACAACTGATCCCAGATGCTGGGCTATATAATCAGCTAGTGACGGCTCAACGTCAGCATCAAATTCAAGCTAAAGCATAGAGATCCGCTTTTTATCCAATAGCTTGCAATACCTACACGTCAGAAATGTGACATCTTACAAATTACCGCACAATAGTCCTCACTCGAAAGCGTTAGTTTGAAGCCTTTCACACTGAACCCAACGAATTTCAACCATGCTATTAGCACAAACCACTGGTGTATTGTTTTTCACATATGGATACAGTGAAGGTGCTATGGATATCAAAGAATCAATTATTCTCGTCACGTCTGCAGGTTCGGTTATAGGAAGAACCTGTGCAAATCACTTTGCTCACCTTGGAGCAACGTTGATTCTTTGTGACCAAAATTCTAGCGCTTTGAGAGCGAGCTATGAGCAAATCAGCGCTTTCACTGACAAAGTGTATGCGATGAATGTGTGTAGTGATAACACAACGTCCATTAACTTATTGTTTGACCAGATAGAATCACAGCTACGTGCGACACCAGATGTGATTGTTAATTGCTGGACCAGCTCCCCTATGCCTGGCTTAATGGCGCCAGAACCAATGAGTACTTACATTGATCACTTGTCGTCTGCGGCACGCTTCCTTTATACCTACGGCCAAGTAGGAGCAGAGCGCTTTCGAGCCAGAAACAAGAAAGGCGTCATTGTTAACGTCATTTCTCATGACAACCATGAAGACTTTACGGGAGTTGAAAGCATGGCGGCGTTGGTGTCAGGTTTTACTCACAGCTGGGCAAAAGAACTCACACCATTCAACATTCGAGTGGGCGGCGTTATTCCCTCGGTAAATCATACAAAAGAAGAGCTCAACGAGAGGCACTGGGCTGAGATCCAAGACGAACTAGTCCGCAACACAGCATACATCGTCGCGAATGAATACTTCAGTGGCCGAGTAGTTGCGACCGAAGTGTAAGCATACACAGCAACTCTGTTTTCCCAAGCCAGATGTAAATCCTGCACCAAAATAAAAAAAGCCCCAGTCATTTGACTGGGGCTTTAACCTTTTCCCGATTAAGGTTCCGTGCTAGCGAAAACCTTGCTCACTCGATTTTTTAATTACGCGTCAGCTTTTTCTTTCTTTGCTTTAGGTGCTGCTTTTGCTGCTTCTTGGTCTGCTTTCTTCTTGATAACAGTTGTACCTTCGAAAGTTTCGCCTTCAACAAATGCTTTACCGTAGTAAGAAGCCATCAACACATCTTTAAGTTCGCTGATTAGAGGGTAACGTGGGTTCGCACCAGTACATTGGTCATCGAACGCTTCTACCGCTAGCTCATCCAGTTTCGCTACGAAATCTGATTCAGCAACACCTGCCGCTTGGATAGACATTGGGATGTCTAGGTTAACTTTTAGTTCATCCAACCATGCTAGTAGACGTTCAATCTTCTGAGCAGTACGGTCACCTTCTTGGCTTAGGCCTAGGTGGTCAGCAACTTCAGCGTAACGACGACGTGCTTGTGGACGGTCGTATTGAGAGAACGCAGTTTGTTTAGTTGGATTGTCGTTCGCGTTGTAACGTACCACGTTAGAGATAAGTAGTGCGTTAGCTAGGCCGTGTGGCAAGTGGAACTCAGCACCCAGTTTGTGAGCCATTGAGTGACAAACACCTAGGAATGCGTTCGCAAATGCAACACCAGCGATAGTAGCTGCGTTGTGTACTTTCTCACGAGCGATTGGGTCATTTGCACCGTTCGCATAGCTTGATGGTAGGTACTCTTTTAGCATCTTAAGTGCTTGAAGAGCTTGGCCATCTGAGTATTCGTTAGCAAGAACAGAAACGTAAGCTTCTAGAGCGTGAGTTACTGCATCGTAACCACCAAATGCTGTTAGAGACTTAGGCATGTTCATTACTAGGTTCGCATCAACGATTGCCATGTTTGGCGTGATTTCGTAGTCAGCTAGTGGGTATTTAGCACCAGTCTTGTCGTCAGTAACAACCGCGAATGGAGTAACTTCTGAACCAGTACCTGAAGTTGTAGTGATACATACAAGCTCAGCTTTTTTACCCATTTTAGGGAACTTGTAGATACGTTTACGGATGTCCATAAAGCGCATTGCTAGTTCTTCAAAGTGAGTTTCTGGGTGCTCGTACATTACCCACATGATTTTCGCTGCATCCATTGGTGAACCACCGCCTAGCGCTAGGATAACGTCAGGTTGGTAGCTAGCCATTTGAGCCGCACCTTTTTCTACTACAGACAGTGTTGGGTCAGCTTCAACATCGAAGAATGTTTGAACTTCCATGCCTTGAGCTTTCAGTAGGCTTACTACGTCATCTGCATAACCGTTGTTGAATAGGAAACGGTCAGTTACTAGGAATGCACGTTTCTTACCTTCTAGGTCGCCAAGCGCGATTGGAAGGCTACCACGACGGAAGTAGATTGACTTAGGTAGTTTATGCCACAACATGTTTTCAGCTCGCTTCGCTACAGTTTTCTTGTTGATTAGGTGTTTAGGACCTACGTTCTCAGAGATAGAGTTACCACCCCAAGAACCACAACCTAGCGTTAGAGATGGCGCAACGTTGAAGTTGTACAAGTCACCGATACCACCGTGAGTAGTCGGGATGTTGATTAGGATACGAGCTGTCTTCATCTTGTCACCGAAGTAACGGATACGATCAGCGTTAGTATCTTGGTTAGTGTAAAGACCAGATGTGTGGCCGATACCACCAATCTCAACCATAGTTACCGCTTGAGCAACCGCGTCTTCGAAGTTGTCAGCACGGAATAGACCTAGAGTTGGAGATAGTTTCTCGTGAGCGAATGCGTCATCGTGAGATACTTTACCCAGACCTTCACCAACAAGAACTTTAGTGTCTGCTGGAACTTTAACGCCTGCCATTTCAGCGATTGCTGCTGCTGGCTGACCTACGATTTTCGCGTTTAGCGCGCCATCGATAAGAAGAACTTTACGAACTTTATCAGCTTCTGCTTTGCTTAGGACATACGCTTTGTGAGAAGCAAAACGCTCTTTCACTTCGTCGTATACTTCGTCAACTACGATTGCAGCCTGCTCAGAAGCACATACTACACCGTTGTCGAAAGTCTTAGACATAAGGATAGAAGCAACAGCACGTTTGATGTCTGCTGTTTCATCGATAACAACAGGAACGTTACCTGCACCTACACCGATTGCTGGCTTACCAGAAGAGTAAGCGGCTTTAACCATGCCTGGACCACCAGTTGCAAGGATAAGAGCGATGTCATCGTGTTTCATTAGAGCGTTTGAAAGCTCAACAGAAGGCTGGTCGATCCAACCGATGATGTCTTTTGGTGCACCTGCTGCTACTGCTGCATCTAGAACGAGTTTAGCTGCATCGTTAGTTGAGTTTTTCGCACGTGGGTGTGGTGAGAAGATGATACCGTTACGAGTCTTCAAAGAGATTAGAGATTTGAAGATCGCTGTAGAAGTTGGGTTAGTCGTTGGTACGATACCGCAGATGATGCCTACAGGCTCAGCGATAGTCATAGTACCTAGGTTGTCATCCTCTTCTAAGATGCCACACGTTTGTTCGTCTTTGTATTTGTTGTAGATAAACTCAGAAGCAAAGTGGTTCTTGATTACTTTATCTTCAACAATACCCATACCAGATTCTTCTACCGCTTGTTGAGCTAGCGGGATACGGGCCTGGTTAGCTGCAAGCGATGCTGCACGAAAGATTTTATCTACTTGCTCTTGAGAGTAAGTAGCGAACTCTTCTTGCGCTTTCTTAACGCGAGCAACCATTGCATCTAGTTCAGCCATATTAGTTACAGGCATAGGGAATCTCCTAAAATTAACAAATATTAAAAACTTTTTACTAAGGCTATTACTTATCGTTTTTACTGTTTATCAGTCACTTAGAAAACAAACGTCTTAGTAAATTGCTTTCAGGACTGAGTATAATATTTCAGAGTGTGAAAAAAATTGACTTGGATCAGTTCTCACCACCTAAATACTACCAAAGTGGTGCCTCATCACACCAAAATGACATAAATCACTGATAAACAAATAAATTAACTTTCATTTTTTATTGAATAAAAAAGAAGCAAATGGACAAATAAATAAAAGAAACTACAACAACCTGTAAAAAAGTTTCATTTTTGACCAACAAAATTACATGTAGGCCCAATTCTTTGTGCTACTGAGAGTATATCGAACCGAATACATCTCTCTACAAACCACCTTGGTTTTTATCAAAAATGTGCGAATGTTAACGTTTATGTAAAACAGCGCAATTTATCAGCAACTTTATACGTAACATTTCCTTTCCAGATTAGATACAGTTTATTAAAGAATTAGTTTTTCTCACTTAAATGGCAGGGAATGCGTTAGTTTTTTTCATTTCTTACAACCTAACTTTTGCCTTACATTACGCCCAAATTACCCCTTCTCCTTTTCACTAATGTGAACTTTGATGAGTACGCAACATGCAAACTTTTGAACTTGCTATCTTCTTGCAGTTTTTTCTCGGTTTGGTCGCCGCAGTAAACCCTGTTGGTATCATGCCTGTGTTTGTGTCACTAACCGGGCATATGACTCCAGACGAAAAGCGCAATACGGCAACAACAGCAAATGTGGCTGTTGCGATCATCCTGATCATTTCGCTTTTTGCTGGTCAGTTACTGTTAGACATGTTCAGTATTTCTCTGGATTCGTTTCGTGTCGCTGGCGGGTTGCTATTACTTAGCATCGCATTCTCGATGATGAGCGGTAAACTGGGGGAAGATAAGCAGAACAAACAAGAGAAAACGGAATACGTCAGTCGTGAACAGATTGGTGTGGTCCCTCTTGCAATGCCTTTAATGGCAGGTCCTGGTGCAATCAGTTCGACTATTGTTTATGGTGCACGCTACCCAAGCATGTTCGATACCGTGGGCATTAGTATTACGATTGGTTTGTTCTGCCTTTGTTCATGGCTATTGTTCCGCTCTGCCCCATTGATCGTACGATTTTTAGGTCAAACTGGAATCAACGTCATTACTCGTATCATGGGTTTGATATTGGGCGCGCTTGGCATAGAGTTCATTGCGAATGGCTTACGCAACTTATTTCCAGGATTAGCCTGAGTTTCTATAAAATTGTATGATAGAGCGATTCAACAATGGATCGCTTTGTCATGACGACTGACTCTCTTAAACATACTCTATATGTCACCATTTTTGGTACTCATACCAAAGCTGGTAAAACGTTCGATATTGCTCTCATTATCGCGATCATCAGTTCGTTAATCGTACTGGTGTTAGATTCGATACCCTCCGTTCGGGCCGAGTGGGAAAAAGAGCTGAAGTTTATTGAATACACATTTACTGGCCTATTCACGATTGAATACCTTCTAAGGCTTTATTGCTCTCCTAAACCTGCCGCCTACGCAAAGAGTTTTTATGGTGTCGTCGATTTACTTGCGATTTTGCCCACCTATTTAGCACTCTTCTTCCCATCCGCTTCGTTTATGGGTGTGATCAGGGCGCTGCGAGTGATGCGAATATTCCGCATACTCAAGTTAGTCCGATACCTCCAAGAGTCCAATATCCTCTTACGTTCACTGCTTATGGCGCGCAGAAAGATTTTTATCTTCTTTAGTTCCGTCGCCATTATGGTAACGATTTTCGGCTCATTGATTTTTATCATTGAAGGACCTGAAAACGGATTTACTAGCATTCCTAAAAGTATTTATTGGGCGATCGTGACCATCACAACGGTTGGTTATGGTGACTTGGTCCCTCAAACAGACCTAGGTAAAGGGCTTGCATCACTCACCATGTTACTGGGTTATTCCATTTTGGCGGTACCTACAGGTATTTTCACTGCCGAATTACACCAAGAGATGCAATCGCACAAAGTATTGGTGAAATGCCCAAACTGCTCCCACGCAGGGCACGACTCTGACGCAATTTACTGTAAACATTGTGGTAGTGAACTGGCCGATCCAGACAAAAGAGTCGTTCGAACGGAAGACGACGCATGAAAAAAGAGCTCCCTAAGGAGCTCTTTTATTTTGTCATCAAATAAAGGATTGATGTGATTATGCTTTCTCAGACAGAATAATTCGCAGAGTACGACGCAATGGCTCCGCAGCCCCCCAAAGCAGTTGGTCACCAACAGTGAAAGCATTTAGGAAATCATCACCCATTGCCATCTTACGTAGACGACCCACTGGTACAGACATTGTGCCCGTAACTTTTGCCGGCGTTAGCTCTTGAGCAGTGATGTCACGGTCGTTAGGAATCACTTTCACCCAATCGTTATGAGTGGCGATGATTTCTTCGATTTCGTCCATTGGTACATTTTGTTTAAGCTTGATAGTAAGTGCTTGAGAGTGACAACGCATCGCGCCAATACGCACACAAGTACCGTCAATTGGGACAGGTGAACTTTGAGAACCCAAAATTTTATTCGCCTCGGCGCCCGCTTTCCACTCTTCTTTACTCTGACCATTATCGCGCTTCACATCGATCCATGGGATCAACGAACCAGCTAGTGGCACACCGAATTTATCGGTAGGGAAAGAGCCGCTGCGCATTGTATCCGCAACTTTCTTATCAATATCTAGGATAGAGCTTGATGGGTTTGCAAGTTCAGAGCTCACAGAGTCATTGATAACGCCCATTTGCGAGATCAACTCACGCATATTTTGCGCACCAGCACCAGATGCGGCTTGATAAGTCATTGCGCTTGTCCACTCAACAAGGCCTTTCTCAAATAGACCACCTAGCCCCATTAGCATTAAACTAACCGTACAGTTACCACCGACAAATGTGTTCGTGCTACCGTGGATGCCTTGTTGGATTTGCTTTAAGTTCACTGGATCAAGTGTGATGATCGAATCTTCAGCCATACGTAGCGTAGAGGCCGCGTCAATCCAGTAGCCTTTCCAACCAGCCTGACGAAGTGCAGGGAAAACTTTTTCTGTGTAGCTACCACCTTGACAGGTGATTACCGCATCAAGCTGTTTTAAGCTTTCAATATCATACGCGTCTTGCAGTAAGCCTGCGTCTTTTCCTAAGTTAGGAGCAGGAATACCAACTTGAGAAGTACTGTAGAATACTGGTTCGATTAGGTCGAAGTCTTTCTCTTCAACCATACGCTGCATAAGGACTGAACCAACCATACCGCGCCAACCAACTAAACCAACTCTCATCGTATTAACTCTCCATGTATTAAAAAACCTACCCCATAGTTAATTTTTCACAGCAAAATCTCAACCCCTATTTTGTAAATAAGCGCGTTTTTTAACCTTTTCCTCTGAAAAACCGGGTTACACGAGATTTTTTAGTGTTTGGTTTGCGGTTTTAACCATTTTTCAAGTAGGGAAAGCACTTTAGTCCCCTAATTGGTCTTACCACTCAATGAGAAAATAACACATGAAGCACAATAATTTCACATTACACAACATTTAAAACCAAAAAAGTTAAAACAAACTAACAGTTAATTTCACAAGCAAACGTTTTTACCGACGAACATCAAGATAAAACACCAAATGTTCGAAATATAATTTTTGTTAATGTATGTTATGCGCGATTACAACAAGGAGCGCCTTCCTCTATTGCTCCAAGATTGACAGAGGCACATATGAAGCAAGTTACACCACGCCTACCAAGCTTGATACAGGTATTTATCTCGCTCGGTTTATTTCTCCTGCTGGCATTTTCGTTCACAGCCAAGCTAGACCTACCGATTCAGCTAGCGCTATACATCGGTTGGTTCATTGTCATGATATTGGGCATAAAGCTTGGCCATCAGTATAAAGATCTGGAAAAAGCAGCACTAAATGGCATTTCCAATGGACTTGGAGCCGTTTTAATCCTTTTGGCCGTTGGCGCGCTTGTAGGTACTTGGATCTCTGGTGGTATTGTTCCAACCATTATTTACTACGGCCTTAAAGCAATCCACCCTTCCATCTTTTTGCTCGCGACCATGATCATCTGTTCATTGACTGCGCTAGCGACTGGCACATCTTGGGGTGCGGCTGGCACGGCAGGTATTGCAATGATGGGTATCGGTCAAGGTCTTGGTGTTCCTGCGCCAATCACTGCAGGTGCCGTACTTTCAGGCTGTTACTTTGGTGACAAAATGTCGCCTCTATCGGATTCAGTAATCCTTGCTTCATCTATGTCTAACGTTGAAGTGATGGAACATATTAAAGGCATGTTGCCGATAGCACTCATTAGCTACATTATTACAGGCATTATGTTTACTGCATTTGGCTTCCACTACGCAGGTCAAGTTGACATGAGCCAGGTAGACTCTGTCATTAAAGCGATGGAACAGCAGTTCTACATCACCCCTTACTCATTTGTTCCTGTGATCATCGTATTGTCACTTCTAGCGATGCGTATGCCTTCATTCCCAGTGATCAGTTTTGGTTCTCTGTTAGGTATTATTTGGGCAGTGATGATCCAAGATGTCGATTTCCTAACCGCGTTCAACACGGCTTGGGCTCCGTTTGCAATCTCATCTGGCGTAGATTTCATTGACTCAATCCTTAACCGTGGCGGCATGTCTTCAATGCTTGGGTCGGTAGCGGTTATCGTATTCGGCCTTGGTTTTGGTGGTCTACTAGATAAAGTAGGCGTGCTAGAGACTATCGCGAAGCTGTTTGAAAAACGCGTTCAAAGTGCAGGTTCATTGGCAACAAGCACAATTGGTACGGCCTTTATGGGCAACGTATTTGGTTCAGCGATGTACGTTTCACTTATCCTGACCCCAAAAATCTGTGCGAAGAACTATGACCGTCTAGGCTACAAACGTAAGAATTTGTCTCGTAACGCAGAATTTGGCGGCACGCTAACCTCAGGTATGGTCCCTTGGAGTGACAACGGTATCTACATGGCCAGTATTTTGGGTGTTGCTACACTGTCTTATGCCCCGTTCATGTGGCTGAGTTTTGTATGTATCATCGTAACGATCTTCACTTCTTACATGGGTTGGTTTGTTGATAAGTGCGAACCAACAGCAGAAGCAGTTGAAGAAGCTGAAGGCGAATTAAAGCAGCAAACCGCTTAACTTCGCAGAGATAGGAAGAACCTCCCTTTCGAATTCAATACTAAAAAAGAGCGCTTTAAAGCGCCCTTTTTTTATTTCCAAAACAAATCGTTAGCTTTGTTTGACTGGCGTTTTCACGGCTGCACGCTTCCCAAACCAATAGCCCAAGCCAAGCGGTGCAAAGAATATAACGGCAATGAACAGAATAAAGTAGATGATGGTACTTTTGACAAGTTCAATCAGCTTAGTCATTGCGAGATTCACAACCTCTTGCGACACTCGATCCATATCTTGAGCAAACTTCTCGCGCTCATGGGTAATGATCTGTGCGATTTCTTGACGTTCTCTGGCAACCATCAGCTCTATAGCTTGGCGTTCTTCACCCAACTGAGATAAACGCGCCTCCGTCCTTTGATCGATATCGTCAACCAAAGGTTGTAACTCCAGCGCCATTTGTTCTGCCAAATAACGCATGTACTCTGGGTTGTTATCGATAAAATCCCTCATCGAATCAGCGGTAACTTGCAAACTATTGAGCGCCGCATTGACTTTTTCGATACTGGCAGAGCTATTCAAGGCCAACAACTGCGCTTTCCACGTCATAATTTTTGGTGTCTGTTCTGATACCAGACTTAGACGATCAGAGACATCCCCAAGTGCTTCTGGCATCGTGCCTAGCGTTGTAACGGCTTCCTCTTCGCTAATTTGGTTTGCATCTAACCACCCACGGTAAGCCGGAGTCCTAATCATGCTTAAATCAGCGAATGGATGCTGCTTGGCGAACTCTGCAACAAACGTTTGTGTCTTGATGTATGCTTCTTTCTTCAATAAAGATTGAGCCAGTTTATCGACCTCTTTCGCTAAATAAACGGAAACTAACTTGGCCTCATCAGACGCAAAGAGCTCATTACCAGAAGCGGTAGTAAAGAACTGTTCCATTTGTAGCGTGAAAGTCCATGTATCAATCAGTGCAGCCATTGGGGACACTTGATACGCAGAAGCTTGGATGCCTTCTTCAGCATTTATCTTCCAAAGTAAAATATAAGATTGATGAACTTTATCATGAGGATCATATTGTTCGTGTAGTGCATCTGCTGCTTGCTCAACCTGAGCAAAAAACTGCTGCGCATACTCACGAGTCAAAAGACGCATATTGAGCTCTTGTTTGGTAAGAGGGACGGTTTGACTCTCGATCTTGACTTCGAGCAGGGAGCACCCTGAAAGCATCATAACCAGCCCTATCAACATAATTGAAGACATTCGGCGAACGGACATGAAAACACCTTTAACAAATTGTATAGAACAGGAATAAAGCGAACTAAGTCATATAGTTCGAGCCTTTATTACCTCAACTCTTATGACATTAAGTCAGAGCAATATCAATCTGTTAGCGCTTCTGTTATCTTTTCACTATTGAGTACATTATTAGCAAAAAGTATGGTTTGTTTTAGGACATCATCTAAACATGCCAACTTCTCTTCCGGCACTTTTTGCCCTTGTTTAATCAACAGTTCAATATCACCCGAAATACAGTGCAATGGCATTGCACCTAAACTCCCTGAGACCCCTTTAAGACTGTGTGCGGCTCTTTGCGCTTGCTCTTTATCCTCTTCTAACAGCTGATACATTTTAGTGCCATCGCCAGAGTGATCCTGAATAAAGACCTCCAGTAACATCCGCACAGCGCCCTCGTCACCAGACAGAGAATCTAACATTTTATTGATATCTATGTACGGCTCACGTTCCACTACTTCCACTTGTGATGAATTCACCTCATTACAACTTTCTTCGTTCATTTGGACGTTTTGAAAATTTTCTGACTGAGCTGAGGGAACAGCGTTAGCTCCATTTTCATCATCGCCAACTTGCTCTGACTTTTTATCATCGGTTCTGGGTAGTGGTATCGGTTGAATCGTTTTTGGGGAGAAGGCTCCCCATGAAATGAGGAAAAGGAGCAAACCACTGATTACAGACAACCAAACAATAAAAGTCATTAGCTTCTGTTCCAACTGATCATTTATCGAAGTTAACTGGTTCGGGAAATCTGGATTAAGCAGTTGATTGGATAAATAACTGCCCTGTGCCTGAGCAGATAGTGCGCTTGAGGTTTGAGCAAGCTGGCGCTGAAGAGCACTTCGCTCTTCGGGAGAGAGCGTCTCTGATTCAATAAAAAGTCGGTCTAAGTCACGGTAAGTATCGCTATTCGTTGCAGAGTCACTAAAGACAGACTCAAAAACAAGCGCACCTAAGCGATAGTACATTGCCTGAATTTGATCAGAGTTTTCTGTTCGAGCACGGCTGCTTCGTAACTGTTCTGCTAACGAAACCAATTCACTGTCACTTCTTACAAAAGCTCGAGCACTTTCTAAAAATCGGTCGGTCGTATAAAGCAATTGAGTGATGTCTGGTGTGATTTTCCCTTCAGAAAACTCACTTTCAAGCTGTAAGCGAACTGCATAAGCCAACTGAAGTTTCAGTGAAATTTGGTCGACGTGTTTAACACGGTAAGGCAGATCGAAGTTAAAAAAGTGCCTGACTTCTTCAACTTTACTTCCTAACTCATTTACAGTCGAAATCGTTTGAATCGTTTGTTTGGCTTGCAGCCAAATGCCAAGTGCTAAAACACACCACAAAACGAACCAGAACCAAACAAACCGCCGTATTCCTTCTTTTAGCTTCAGCAACACTTGCCCCTCGCATATCTCCATTAATTACAAGCATATACTATGGATGTTTCTTATTCACATAAAAAAAGAGAGCCGTTTGCTCTCTTTATTTAACGATATGATTTTAATTGCGACTTAACTGATCTTTTAGATTTGGAGGAGTCCCTTTAATCGTTAAGGTATCCGTCTCTGGATCATAAAAAATACGCTCGCCAAGTAAGAGACTATCGAAGCTAATATTCAAACCACCACCAGCTCCAACAAATTTAGTCAGTTTGCGAACCGTCGCACGATCACCTGGGAAAGACTCTTCAAGTTCGTACCCTTGCTCTTTGGTGAAATCCATAAAGCTCGTGCCATCTTGGCTTTGAGGAAGCTCTCCGGAAAGCTCTGAGATTTGAACTTCATCACCGGATTTAATTTGCTCATTGCAGTAGTCGTAAACTTGTTTCTTGTACTCGTTCACTTCTTGCTTTTCTAGCTTCGAGTCAGCACAAAAATCATCCACCGCCTGCATCAACACTAAGTTTTGTTGTTTAGTATCTAAGCCAATATCCGCTTGCAGAAAATCTAGGAAGAAGTCCGCCACTTTACGGCCAACGCGTCCTTTAATGTATTGCAGATAACGATTGGATTCCTTGTCGGTCTCGTAGCTCGACAGGTCGATGCGTGCGGCAATATCCATTTTGGTGATATCTAAGTAATCTGTCGCACTGATGTCCAAACCTTCGGTCACTTTTAAACTTTGATTCATTGGTAGGATACCGATGAACAAGTAGTCCGTTGCTAAACTCTGATACTCTGCGAAAACCAAGATACCTTCATCCGCAAATGGGTACTTAATCAACTCTTCTTTCAAGCGATTTGCACTAATTTGTGAGAAGTCGTAAAAATCTCGCTCTCCTTTGCGCATTTCTTGAAGCCAAAATTGAAATTCGCTGTCTGACTGGAAAGCGCCAAAACCTTTACCAGCTTTAGAATGGAATACTCGGTGAAGCTCAGCGACTAAGTTTTCTGTAGATGCATCGTTCTCTAATGATGCTGGACGAAAGTTTACAACCAGCTCGTCCTGATCGTTTTTGCACAGTTGATGCAGAATAACGTTTGAAAGATGAAGACTCATAGTGATTTTATCTTGCTACAAGGTTTTAGTTGATGGGCATTGTAGGTTATCATAAGCCGCTTTTACTATCATTATTAGAGTCTTTATGCCGATTACATCTAAATATACTGACGAGCAAGTAGAAAAAATTCTTGCTGAAGTAGCAACAGTTCTTGAAAAACATGCTGCTTCTCCTGAGTTGACGCTAATGATTGCCGGAAATATCGCAACCAATGTCTTAAATCAACGTGTTGCTGCTTCACAACGCAAAGCGATTGCTGAAAAATTTGCTCAGGCGCTGATGTCTTCTTTAGAAACACCAAAAACACACTAATCACGGACAATAGAACACATACATGGTAGACAGCGGAAACTCATACGGCGAACGTGTATCTCGACTAGTTGGTTGGGGTCACTGGTTTGCATTCTTCAATATCGTTGCGTCGATGTTGATAGGCACACGCTACATTGTTCAGTCTCCTTGGCCCGAGACGTTACTTGGTCAGTTTTATCTGGCGGTTTCTTGGGTTGGTCACTTTGGCTTTCTAGTTTTCGCACTTTACTTGCTTGTTCTATTCCCGTTGACGTTTATCCTGCCATCGCGGAAGTTGTTCCGTTTGGTGGCAGTGATTTTCGCAACCTTTGGGCAAACCATATTATTAATTGATACCCAAGCGTATCAGTCGATCAATTTGCACTTAACTCCCGTTGTCTGGGAGTTACTATTCAGCGAAGACAAAAGTGCGCTCAGCACTGACCTACAACATTTATTTGTTGTGATGCCGCTGATCTTCCTTATTCAACTCGCACTATCCGAATGGGTATGGCGAAAACAGCGCAAACTATCTCATAAGCACGTAGGACGCCCTCTCGCGGCCGTCTTTTTCCTCAGCTTTATGACCAGCCATTTGGTTTACATTTGGGCAGATGCGTATTTTTACAACCCAATTACTAGCCAGCGTTCAAACTTCCCTTTGTCTTACCCGATGACGGCGAAGAGTTTTATGGAAAAACATGGTCTACTTGACCGTGAGGAATACCTAAAACGTTTAGCAGAAAACGAAGGCAACGTAGAGTTAGTCAACTACCCTCTTGAAAAGCTTGAGTTTAACCGCCGAGTTAATAAGCTCAATGTGTTGATGATCAGCATAAACAATTTACGAGCGGATGCGCTTAACCAAGAAGAGATGCCTAACCTCTATGAGTTTGCTGAAAACAATCAGAACTTCCGTAATCATTACAGCTCAAGTAATGATACATACGGGGCCTTTGGTTTGTTCTATGGCTTACCGACCAGTTATGCATCAAGCATCAAGGCGCAAGGTGCTTCCCCAGTATTGCTCGATGTACTGAAAGATCAGGGCTACAACTTTGGTTTATTCAGTGGCAGTGGGTTTGAAGATGATCTCTACTCAGAAATTATTTTCCGCGACTTGAACTTAGCGGAAGACCTAGATGGCACGCAAGCTCATACCGATAAACAATCTATCGCAAACTGGAATACATGGTTAGCAGAGAAAGCAAGTCAGCCATGGTTTAGTTACATCGAAGTCACCACCGTTGATAATTTTGAATCGATTCCTTCAAATAATGACGAAGAAATGCCCGCAAGTGAGCGATTCAAAAAAGCTTATGAATATGCAGTGAAGTCGGCGGATAGAGCTATCGCCGGTATTATTGATGAACTAGAAACGACGGGACAACTGACAAACACCATCGTAATCATCACTTCTAATCACGGTAGTGAATTTAACGAAACCAATACGAACAGCTGGGGAGCAAACAGCAACTACAGCCGTTATCAATTACAAGTTCCGATGGTGATCCATTGGCCTGGAATGCTGGCTGGCGAGTTTAATCACAGCACAAGCCACTTGGACCTCTCGGTTACACTGTTGCAAGATATGCTCGGCGTATCTTCCAACCCATATGATTACAGTAGTGGTCGCAACCTATTCGATGAAAGCCGTCGTCGCTGGATCTTGGCGGGCGATACTCGCGAGCTTGCCTTAATTACTAGCTCGCAAACCACAGTGATCGATAAGTTTGGCAACTACAAGCTGTATGACAAAAACTACAAACGACTTAGAGATGATGCACCGAAGTTGCCAGTTTTGATGCAAGGTTTAACTGAGTTACAGCGTTTTTATTCTAAAAACGATTAATACCTAGCAATCCATATACTATTCAAACTCCCCTTTTTGGGGAGTTTTTGTTTATTTAAACAACACAAACCACAAATTTGCGCAGTAAACATCCAATCAGTTCAACTAGGGGTTTACAACATTTTCAAAGCCTTATATTATGCGCCTCAACAACGGAGAGATGGCTGAGTGGTTGAAAGCACCGGTCTTGAAAACCGGCATACGTTAATAGCGTATCTAGGGTTCAAATCCCTATCTCTCCGCCACTTTTAGAAAAAGCCCGCTAAGAAATTAGCGGGCTTTTTTGCATCTCCAGACTTAAAAGATTTGTACAAATCACTTATCACTTCTTGAACGCAACTAAGCACTCCGCCACCCTCCGAAAGAACCCACAAAAAATTAATGCCCTTTTCGTTCGTTCCAGTGTTGAGTCAATTTGATATTTACATCTAGTTGTATCTACTCATCAATAAAGACTTCTTTAGCGGCATTGATAAGCTGCAAATGAATTGGGACGAGGTCAGCATGATTCGTTCGATATCCACCTCCAACGACAGCTGCGACAGGGATACCTCGAGATTTCACTGTTTGCATTAAAAATCTATCACGTTCTAAAATCCCTTGCGTCGACACATCAAAATATCCAAGCTCATCGTCTTGATGTATATCGACACCAGCATCGTAGATAACCAAATCAGGGCGATGAAGATTAAGTGCCATATCGACCACTTCTTTAAACGCCATTAAAAAATCCTCATCACCTGTTCCTCGCGCCATAGGCACATCGAGGTCAGACTGAGGCTTCCTCGCTGGGAAGTTTTTATCACAGTGGAAAGAAAGCGTGATGATATCTGGCTCATCGTCACATAAAGTTGCTGTTCCATCCCCATGGTGAACATCACTATCAATGATCAATACTTTATCGACATGCTCGACTTCGAGCGCTTGCCTGGCCGCGATCACTAAGTCATTAAATAAACAAAAACCACTGCCAAACTCTTTGTGTGCGTGGTGATACCCACCACTCAAATGAATGGCCACACCGTACTCAAGTGCCTTTTTTGCGGTCAGAGCCGTGCCCGCTGCTGAAGTTAGCGTTCTGGTAATGAGAGACTCACTCCAAGGAAAACCTATTCGGCGCATCTTCGCAGCTGGCATGTTTCCACTAACAAGTAACTCGACGTATTCCTCGTCATGAACACGTTTTACTTCCCCAACAGTTAATGCTTCGGGCTGGAAAAACTGCGTGTGCTCTTTCCAGTTATCTTTCTCCATATGCACCAATACCGATTCATAGAGGTACTGGTATTTCATAATTGGGTAACGATGCCCCTCTGGCAACTCAAGTTGAGAATAAATCGGGTGGTAGATAAATGGCAGCATGAGAAATTCTTAATAACAATGGTAACGAAATAGTATCAACTTAAAGGGTTGAATAAAACGCAATTTAATTGATAATGATTTTCAATATCAATTAAATTTAATATACATATGAATTCTACTTTCTTTGCTATTCTCGGCGCACTGTTTGGCTCTCTTTGTGCTCTGTCCCTATTTTCATCTCTCGTTGTTGGTGCGTGGTGGTTGGTTGATTTTATTGTGCTTAGCTAACACAATGACTTTCAACTGAAATCAAAAAAACATAGGTGTTTGTATGAGTCAAACCGTCTTTATTACCGGAGCAAATCGCGGCATTGGCCTTAGCTTAACTGAGCTGTACCTGAAGCAAGGCCACCAAGTACATGCTACTAGCCGCTCCTTAGAGAACAGTTCAGAACTACAAACTCTAGCCTCACAATTCAGCAATCTAGTTTTGCACGAACTGGATGTCACGCACTACGAACAAGTCGCTAAGCTTGCCGATAAACTCCCTGCCATCGACTTACTCATCAATAATGCAGGATATTACGGCCCCAAGGGATATGGCTTTGGAAATACTGACGTAGAAGCATGGCGTAAAGTCTTCGAAGTAAACACCATTGCTCCGTTAAAACTGGTTGAGTACTGTTACCCTCGCTTACAACAAGGCAAGATGAAAAAGATTGCTTGTATCTCATCAAAAGTCGGCAGTATGACCGAAAATACGTCCGGTGGCGGTTATATTTATCGCTCATCGAAAGCGGCGCTTAACTCGGTTGTGAAAAGCTTAAGTAATGATTTAACACCTGAAGGATTTACCGTTTTAGCGCTTCACCCTGGTTGGGTAAAAACGGCGATGGGCGGGCCAAATGCTTTGATAGATACGCCAACCTCCGCGCAAGGCCTAGCGAACGTGATAGAGCTGAGCACACCGCAGCTTTCAGGTCGATTTATTAACTACGATGGTACTGAGTTACCTTGGTAGCAGCATTAAGACACAACCATCACTAAACCAAATACCATCAAAGCCAGGCTTCATAATCGTGACTTGGTTGGCAAACATAATGTTCATCAGTGATCCACCAGCATAATTCACGCAATCTAACTTGAATTTATCTACATCCAATCCAGACTTAGGAAAAAGTAGAACAAATAAGGAGAAAGCACGATGGCAGCAGATAGGGATTTGGTTAATTTTAGCGAAGAGCACGAACTAAATTACTGCTTGAGAAGTGCTGGTAAACGCCAAACTCAAGCGAATCGAGATACATTAGTTGACTTGGGCAACCAGGTGAAAGAGGTACTGGACAAACGCGTGTTAACTCAAGGTGAAGTAAGAGGCGCGATCCAAAACCACGGTGACCTGTTCGAGTAATCTATTTTCAAGCATGCGCGGTGTTTAATTACACCGCGCTTGTCCTATGCCTGCTTACCTTTGGTTGCACGAGATTTAGTCGCGCCACCATTCTTTGAATAACTGCGCTTTTTACGTTTAAACGCAGGACGTTCCACCTTGGGTAGATGACGTAATGAATCAGGGATAGGGCCTGCTTTTACTTGTGCCATCAAGCTATCAATGCGTTGTTCCAGTGCTTGCATGAACGGCTGATATGCTTGATTTCTCTCTGCCATACCTTGTAACTGGTGCTCCCAATGAGCCGTCATATCAGGGTATGTTGAATCTTCTGGCAAGGCATGAATGAGACCTCTTCCCGCAGGAGAACTGAGAATTGACTTACCTTGACGCGTAAGCAGTTGGCGTTTGAACAGCGTGTCCAAAATACCAGCGCGAGTCGCTTCCGTGCCTAGCCCATCAGTGTCACGAAGGATTTTTTTCAGTTCTTTATCCGCAACATAACGGGCGATCCCGGTCATCGCTTGCAACAGCGATGCCTCGGTAAAATGCTTTGGTGGCTCGGTTTTTCGGTCTTTTATTTCCCCTTCACGACAAGTTAACACGGTGCCTTCGGGTAGCGGTGGCACGGCATCAATACCTTCATCTTCCTTGTCAGTTTTGCCCATTAGCGCTTTCCAACCCGGCGAAACTAACTGACGACCTTTCGCGACAAACGTACCACCAGCGATATCGAAAACCAATTTCGCTTCTGCGTAAACCGCCGCCGGATAGAACTGCATGAGGTACTGACGAGCAATCAATTGATACACTTTCATCTCATTGCCGGAAAGCGCATTCACATTAGCTTGCTTCGGTGTAGGGATAATCGCATGGTGCGCATCCACTTTTTTATCGTTCCAGGCTTTGGACTTTAATGTTAAGTCTGCTCCCTGAACGGCAACTTGCAACTCTTTTGCGTTATTCGCAATAGCAGTTGTCACCGTCCCTGCTTGTGAGTAGTGTTCCATCGGCAAATAGCGACAATCTGAACGCGGGTAAGTGATCAGCTTGTGCTTTTCATACAATGCCTGACAAGTATCTAGTACTTGTTGCGCACTCATACCATAGCGCTTCGCGGCATCGATCTGTAAAGCAGATAACGAATAAGGTAATGGTGCTGATTGCTTGGTTTGCTTTTGTTCCGACTCTGTCACTTTTGCGGGTTGATTTGCAATACGGTTTGCAACATTTTCTACCAACTTACGGTTTAATACTCGACCTTCTTCGTCCTGCCAAGGCTTGCATGCCTCACTTGGCTTCCAACGAGCACGAATATCAAAAGTACCATTGGCATCTTGATATGGGATCAGAGCATGTAGGGTAAAATAGTCCTTCGGGACAAAGTTTTCGATTTCTTCATCACGACGCACCACTAAGCCAAGAACTGGCGTTTGCACTCGCCCTACCGAGAGAACACCTTGATACCCTGCTTTTTGACCAAGCAAGGTATAAGCACGAGACATGTTCATACCATACAGCCAATCAGCCCGAGAGCGGGCCAATGCTGAAACTGAAAGTGGGATAAACTCGCGATTACTGCGCATAGAACTGAGAGCACGTTTAACCGCAGGTAAGTTCAAGTCGGAAATCAACAAACGCTGTGTAGATTCCTTCTTGGTTTTAGATAACTTGCAATAGTCCAGAACTTCATCAACTAACAGCTGACCCTCTCGATCTGGGTCTCCTGCATGAATGACTTCGTTAGCTTCTTTGAGCAATTTACGAATCACTGTTAATTGCTTACTTGCACTTTTCCTCGGTCTGAGCTGCCATTGCTGCGGAACAATTGGTAAATCTGCCATATTCCACTTTTTGTAACGCTCATCGTAAGCGTCGGGTTCGACTTGTTCGAGCAAGTGGCCGATACACCAAGTAACGATATCCCCGTTCCCACAGCGGATGAATCCTTGATCTTTCTTTTGAGGGTTTGGCAGTGCAGCGGCAATCGCACGGCCTAAACTTGGTTTTTCAGCAATAAACAGACGAGACATAACGTTTTGGAAATAAATATAATTAGGGCCACATTATCGAATGTAGCCCTAATAAATCAAGAAAAACTGTATAAATAAACAGTCAGTTTATTTAAGTTTTCAGTTATAGAAATTCAACAAACTGAGAAAGGTCACGCTCAGGAACTTTCATCGGTGTACAACCAGGCGTGCCTAAGTACAAGAAACCAACAATCTCATCGTCACCTTCTAAACCAAATGCTTGATGAACTTCTGGATGGAACATCCACTTACCTGAGCGCCAAAACCCTTGAAAGCCTTGCGCTACGGCTGCCATTTGCATCGCTTGTACAGCGCATCCCGCAGATAAGTGTTGCTCTAGTGCTGGTACTTTCTCATGTTCTGTTACTTTAGCAATAACAGTGATCACCATTGGTGCGCGAAATGGGGCATTCTTTACCTTTTCGACCACCGCTTCATCACTATTTTCAGCTTCTGCCGCTTTTACCAATATATCTGACAGTTTTTTCAAACCATCGCCCTGTGCGATAACGAAACGCCAAGGGGTTAATCCCGCATGGTCAGGCGCACGAAGGCCAGCACGAATGATGTTCTCAAGTGCTTTACCTTCTGGAGCAGGCGCGGATAACTTCGCGATAGATCGGCGATTGAGCAAAAGATCGAGAGCGTCCATGAAAGAATCCTTATTGAATATCGTTGTTATTTTGTTTACGCCACTTTAGCACAATCTGCTCCTGCGAATAACAACCGGTTTTCTGTGGGCTTGATAACGTGCTTCACTTAACATCAATCTGGGTTTAATGTTAATTTATTCGCGAAATGAATAAGTTGAACATAGGCAGGTTGATGAACAAGGACAAACAAAACAGCATTTACGAAAAGATCGTTAATGACGAAGATGCCCGTGCCTGTAAGGCGATTCCTGAATCAGCTTGTCATCAAGTTCCCGGCAACTTTCTTAAAATCATTCTCGCTCAGTTTTTAACGAAAGTCGGCGATGCGTTAATCAATCCTAAAGTCACGTTGCCGTGGATACTACAAAGTCTCGGGGCTCCGGTTTACTTAATTGGTTGGCTGGTTCCTATTCGTGAGTCAGGATCCCTTATCCCACAACTTAGCATCGCGCACTACATCCGACGCATTCCAGTAAGAAAATGGGTCTGGGTAATTGGCAGTATCTTGCAGGCTCTTTCCATATTTGCAATCGGATTGGTCGCATTAACTCTAACAGGAGCAGCTGCGGGTTATGGTGTGATTGCATGCCTTGTGATCTTCAGCCTCTCACGCGGTTTAAATTCCGTCGCATCAAAAGATGTATTGGGCAAAACCATCCCTAAAAACCAACGAGGTCAAGTCAACGGCTGGTCTTCAAGCGCTGCTGGCCTGGTTACGCTGCTTTTCGCGAGCCTTCTGGCACTAGCCTGGTTATGGGACGTAGAGCCGACAGAGCGCTTTTACGGTCTGAGTTTAGGCTTAGCGGGCGTCATATGGCTCATCGCGGCATTCGTCTATGCGCGAATTAATGAGTATGCCGGTGAGGTAGACGGTGGTCGAAATGGCGTCCTCGAAGCATTTAAACAACTCGCGTTACTTAAGACAGACGTGACCTTTCGTCGATTCGTTATCACGCGGACACTATTTTTATGTTCTGCGCTGAGTGCACCGTACTACGTTGTGCTGGCACAGCAATCTCTGGGTGGACAGCTCTGGGTGCTAGCTCTCTTTATGTTTGCGAGTGGCTTAGCCTCCTTTGTGTCAGGTCCTTTCTGGGGAAGAATGTCCGATCGCTCTAGCCGCAGTGTGATGGTCATCGGCGCAATGATGAGCGCGCTACTTGGCGTTGTTTTATTTGTTTACGATACGTGGGTCACCGCTAGCCAAAGCTTCCTATTCGTGATTCCTCTGCTCTACTTTTGTGTGTGTATTGCCCACGACGGAATACGAGTCGGACGAAAAACCTACTTAGTTGATATCGCAGAAGGTGACAAGCGGACAAGCTATGTAGCCGTGAGTAACACGGTGGTTGGAATAATGCTGCTTCTAATGAGTTCTCTTGGTGTTATGTCGAACTTTTTGAGCCTTTCAGCAGTGGTGTTAGTGTTCTCTTTTATTACTCTTGCTGGCGTAGTAATGGCCAAACAACTGCCAGATATCAGTGACTAGTTCTATACAAAAAAAGCTGCGCTCAAAGCGCAGCTTTCATGGTAAACACACATTAAAAGGCTAGAGTTTTACCGCCAATTTAACACCTTGACGAATCGCACGCACAGCATCAAGTTCACCCGCATGGTCAGCTCCGCCAATGATATGAATCTTATCTCCAAGTTCAGACCATTTATCTTCAAACGGACATACAGACTCTTGCCCAGCACAAATGATAACTTTGTCTGCATTAAGTACCTGCGCGCTTCCGTCTACATGAATGTGCAAACCTTGATCATCAATTTTATCGTAAGACACACCACCGACTAAATGTACGCCCCGTTTTTCAAGGGTACGTTTATGGATCCAACCTGTCGTTTTACCCGGACCTTTACCTACACGACCTTTACGACGCTGAAGTACCCAGACTTCTTTATCGCTAACCGCATCAGGGTAAGGGTATAAACCACCCGGCTGAGACATCTCCTTGTCGATTCCCCATTCATGCAACCAGTCATCCAACGTTTGTCCAACTGGCTCTGTGAGCATGGTCGCGACATCTACGCCAATGCCACCAGCACCAACGATAGCCACTTTCTCACCGACTGGCGTTTTGTCTCGAATGAGAGTTTGATAGTCGACGACTTTCTCTGGGTTATCAATTCCATCAATATTGACTTTACGTGGCTCAACACCCGATGCCATCACTATCTCATCGTATTCTGTGAGTAAGTCATAGTTCGCTTCCGTCGATAAGTGCAGATTCACGCCTGTTTCATCAATACGGTTAGCGAAATATCGTATCGTCTCTCGAAACTCTTCCTTACCAGGGATCTGCATCGCAAGACGGAACTGACCACCGATGCGGTCGTTCTTTTCGAACAAATCAACCTTATGGCCACGTTCAGCCAGTGTGGTCGCACAAGCCAAGCCCGCAGGTCCAGCACCAACAACTGCAATGTTTTTCTTTTTAAAAGCTGGTTCAACAACAATTTCGGTTTCATAGCACGCTAGAGGGTTCACTAAGCAACTGGCGCGTTTACCTTTAAACACGTTATCTAGACACGCCTGATTACAACCAATACACGTATTAATAAGCTGCGCTTTTTCCTGTTCGGCTTTAGCAACAAAGTAAGGATCGGCCAAGAATGGGCGCGCCATCGAAACCATGTCGGCATGACCGGAAGATAAAATGCGTTCTGCTTCATCTGGCGTATTTATACGGTTGCAAGTGATAATAGGAACCGAAACGTGAGGTTTAACTTTTTCCGTAACCCATGTAAACGCACCGCGTGGTACTTGAGTCGCAATGGTCGGAATTCGAGCCTCATGCCAACCGATACCCGTATTAATAATCGTGACGCCAGCCTCTTCAAGTGCTTTCGCCAATTCGATAACGTCTTCAAAAGTGCTGCCCTGCTCGACAAGATCCAGCATAGAAAGACGGAAGATGATGATGAACTTGTCACCCACCGCCTTGCGTACCGCTTTAACAATTTCTAGCGGAAAACGCATACGTTTTTTATAGCTGCCACCCCATTCGTCGTAACGCATATTAGTACGTTTACATAAGAATTGGTTTATCAAGTAACCTTCCGAGCCCATTAACTCGACGCCATCATAACCAGCAAGCTGTGCTAACTCCGCACTATTAGCAAACGCGTCGATGGTTTTCTTTATCTGGCGGTCGCTCATTTCACTCGGAGCAAACTTTGCAATCGGCGCTTTAATGCCAGATGCACTTTGCGAGAATGGATGCATTGCATAACGCCCAGCATGGAGAATTTGCAACGCAATTTTACCACCGTGCTTGTGCACCGCTTCTGTCACAACTTTATGGGCTTTAGCATGTTTTGGCTTGCTGAATTCAGCACTCAACGGGTGTAAACGACCGCGTAAGTTAGGAGAAAAACCTCCGGTTACAATCAGTCCGACACCGCCTTTCGCGCGTTCTTCATAAAAAGCAGCGAGCTTCTGTAATCCTTCTTTGTGCTCTTCTAAGCCCGTGTGCATTGATCCCATCAGAACTCGGTTTCGTAATTGTGTGAAACCGAGATCCAGTGGCTTTAATAGGTTTGGGTACATGGCAGACATCACTTAACATCCATTGTTATTATCATGGTCTGACCAGATTAAGCCTGCTCAACCAAAAAATCAAACAAGCGTTTACATTTTTGTAACACCGATCAATCTCGTGTGAAAATATGCCAATTGTTGAGTGGTCGTGATAAGCTAAAAAAATGTTATCTTTTGAGATCTTAGAGATAAGAACCCATACTTTGTTAGACTCGGCGTAACTATCTCGTTATGGAGACAAGATGAAAAAACTCTTCAAATTTATTGGTTTGATATTTAAAGGGATATGGAAAAGTATCACTTTCATCAGACTCGCACTGGCAAACCTAATTTTCTTGCTGATGATTGCCGTTTTCTACTTTGCCTTTACTTATACCGGAGACGGTCAACCTGTCGTCGAAAAAGAATCGGCATTGGTGATGAACCTTTCAGGCCCAATTGTCGAACAAAGACGTTATGTAAACCCAATGGACTCTTTTGCTGGTTCCCTTTTGGGTAATGAGCTACCGAAAGAAAACGTCCTTTTCGATATCGTTGATACTATTCGCTACGCGAAAGACGATCCTAAAGTGTCTGGATTAGTGCTAGCACTGCGAGACATGCCAGAAACAAATCTCACGAAACTACGTTACATCGCGAAAGCGTTGAACGAATTTAAAGCGTCAGGCAAACCCGTTTACGCCGTAGGTGATTTCTACAACCAAAGCCAATATTACTTGGCAAGTTACGCTGACAAAGTTTATCTGGCACCTGATGGTGGTGTATTGATTAAAGGTTACAGCGCTTACTCAATGTACTACAAAACGTTACTTGAAAAGCTTGACGTTTCTACTCATGTTTTTCGCGTAGGTACTTATAAATCCGCTATCGAACCTTTTATTCGTGATGGCATGTCCGATGCGGCGAAAGAGTCAGCAACACGTTGGGTTACTCAATTGTGGAGTGCTTTTGTTGATGACGTAACAACAAACCGAAACATTGATGCGAAAGTGCTTAATCCAACCATGGATGAGCTGATTAACGAAATGAAGTCTGTAAATGGCGATATTGCTCAGCTCGCAGTCAAACTGGGGCTAGTGGATGAACTTGCGACACGCCAAGACATTCGCACTCTATTTGCAAAACAGTTTGGTAGCGACGGCAAAGACAGCTACAACGCGATTGGTTACTACGACTACCTTGCAACGATTCGTCCCGATTACACACTACCTCAGCACGACATCGCCGTTGTTCTAGCCAGTGGCGCGATTATGGACGGTCAACAACCTCGCGGAACTGTTGGTGGTGACACGGTCGCAAGCTTGCTGCGTCAAGCACGCAATGATGAAAAAGTGAAAGCGGTCGTGTTACGAGTAGATAGTCCAGGAGGCAGTGCCTTTGCTTCTGAAGTGATTCGTAACGAAGTAGAAGCTCTGAAGCAAGCAGGTAAGCCGGTTGTTGTATCCATGTCGAGTTTGGCCGCTTCTGGTGGTTATTGGATTTCAATGAGCGCAGACAAAATCGTTGCTCAGCCAACAACCCTGACGGGCTCCATTGGTATATTTAGTGTCATCACCACGTTTGAAAAAGGCTTTAGCAAGTTAGGTATTAATACTGATGGCGTTGGCACATCGCCGTTCTCAGGTGACGGTATTACCACTGGCCTTTCTGAGGGCGCGTCTCAAGTGTTCCAATTAGGTATCGAACACGGTTACAAGCGCTTTATTTCTCTAGTTGGCGAGAATCGCGATATGTCTCTAGAGGAAGTTGACAAAGTTGCTCAAGGTCGAGTTTGGACTGGCCAAGATGCACTATCCTTTGGTCTTGTCGATCAAATGGGTGACTTTGATGATGCTGTAGAGCTAGCGGCGAAACTAGCGAACGTAACCGATTACGGCATTTACTGGGTAGAAGAGCCTCTTTCACCTACTGAACTATTTCTACAAGAGTTTATGAAACAGGTGAAAGTCTCTCTAGGTATTGATGCAACAAGCTTGCTACCAAAAAGTCTTCAACCCGTAGCTCAACAATTCGAACAAGACGCAAGCTTGCTCCAAAGCTTCAACGATCCTAAAGGTCAATACGCATTTTGTTTGAACTGCCAAGTGCAGTAGTTTTTCCATCAATATTACAAAGGGCACTTCTACTTGAAGTGCCCTTTTTATTAGGCTTTGCATCTCCTCAGATGACTTTCTGATGCTGTGCGTATAGCCTCGCATCTCAAGGTTATTTAGGTATATAATCCCCGCCTCTGTTCCCCTACACGAAAGAAAAAACGATGACTAGAAAACACATCTACATCGCTTACACCGGTGGTACCATCGGAATGCAAAAATCCGACCACGGCTATGTGCCTGTTGCTGGCTTTATGGAAAAGCAATTAGCAAGCATGCCCGAATTCCATCGTCCTGAAATGCCGGATTACACCATCCACGAATACGACCCTCTGATTGACTCATCAGATATGACACCTGCTGACTGGCAGCAGATTGCGAATGATATTCGTGACAACTATGACAAATACGATGGTTTCGTTATCCTACATGGTACTGACACCATGGCGTACACAGCGTCCGCATTGTCTTTCATGCTTGAAAACCTTGGTAAGCCAGTGATTGTAACGGGTTCACAAATCCCTCTCGCAGAGCTGCGTTCTGACGGCCAAGCAAACCTGTTAAACGCGCTACATATTGCGGCAAACTACCCGATCAACGAAGTAACTTTGTTCTTCAATAATCAATTGATGCGTGGTAACCGCAGCACAAAATCTCATGCAGACGGTTTTAATGCCTTTACTTCACCAAACCTTCCTCCACTATTGGAAGCTGGGATCAATATTCAAGTTAGCAACAGCGTAACCGTTGGTGCACAACCAGAAGGTGAGTTTAAGGTTCACAACATCACGCCACAACCAATCGGTGTGATCACCATGTACCCTGGTATTTCACACGAAGTTATCCGCAACACGCTTCGTCAGCCCGTGAATGCGATGATTCTTCTGACTTTTGGTGTCGGCAATGCTCCTCAAAACCCTGAGCTGCTTGGTCACCTGAAAGAAGCCTCTGAGCGCGGCGTTATTGTCGTAAACCTAACTCAGTGTTTGGCAGGTAAAGTGAATATGGGCGGATATGCCACAGGTTGTGCGCTCGCAGACTCTGGTGTTATCAGTGGCTTTGACATGACGCCCGAAGCGGCGCTGGCAAAACTACACTACCTTCTAAGCCAAAACCTTTCTTACGAAGAAGTAAAAGAGAGAATGCAACAAGTACTGCGTGGTGAAATGAGCCTGTAAGTTCAAGCTTTCTGCGATCTAAAAAGCCCAATACAATTTGGGCTTTTTTCTTTCAAAATCAATATAATAAAATTTTGAGAAATAAGGCGTAAGGATTAATCAATGTTCGGATTGACACGAACAATATCGCTCTCTTCTCCGCTGAATTGTTTTTTAAGCTCTTGTTTTGATTTAAAACTGATTTCACCACCGGCTGCAACCGTCATATGCTGCGCATCAGTATTATGTTTTGATTGATACAACATCACAGCTTGCATACACGAATCTCGCTGCTCTTTAGAAAGTGTTGTACCCTCAGGCCATCTTCCCGTTTCTACTGCATAGACTAAGCGATCATAAACTTCTGGAGTCATCGCTTGTAATAGTTGTTCTGCGTCCATAGTGTACCTTCTTATTACATTCTATTTACAGAACATAACGGGTTAAGAAACTGAGTCAAGAATACGAAAATGAATTGGTGTAACGGATCACAAGCAAAGCCATGAAAAGAACAAACTGGTTACTTCTCAGCCTCGCATGTTTTGTGCTATCGGGCTGTTTTGAAGGTAACGTGACAACCGAAGAGTTGTGCCAAAAAACACCAGAACTGCGTTGCGAGCAGCTCAATATGGATGACGGCCAATGTCGAATTCCAAGAACAAATTTGGTTTGGCATCGGTTTGAGCAATTGAAAAACCCATCGGAAGCAAACCAAATCATCGAATACGGTCTGGTCGCTGAATATAGGAAATGCTTAGAACTCGCCTCCCAGATCACCCCTATTGATCAAAGTGCTCTCAAAAGACAACGCTTTAATGCATTGGTACACAGTATTGATGAGCTAGAGCGCATCGTAAACGAGTTAAAAGGCTCAGAAGACCCGGCTACTTTGTATTTCTTATGGTCTCAAACGGGAGATACTCAAGCTCGGCGCGCATTTTTACAAATGGAAGGGTCTCCCCAATTAAATAATGCTGAGATGCAATATGCATTAGCCACTTTTTATACCAACCGAGATACCAAGAAAACCCTGGAGCTTCTTAATAACGCGTTGTCTTTATCTGATGAAGACAACATCAATCCGGTCATTCTCAAGTCAATGGCAAGTATTCATCAGGGGCTTGGAGACAAAGAGCAAGCGTATCTATGGGCAATGGTCGCGAAGAGATTCGACGTACCGCTTGCTGATGAAAAGCAGCTCCAACGTATGTTCAATTTCAGTCATCCAGAGCGATATAAGCAGTTGGATGAATTAGCCGAATCGGTGGCGAAAGCCATAGAGAAAGGTATCTATTCCCCAGCAATGATACCCAGTGAGATATAAACGAAAAACTCCCGCAATGAGCGGGAGTTTTTATTTAAGTCGAGCGACACTCAGATCACTGTTGAGCATGAATCATCCTGAAAGGATAAAACAATCTCGAGCACAATTTTGTCGTTATTATTCTGATTTGTTGAAAATTAACGACACAGAATTAACACAAAAACGCTCTCCTGTGGTCTGTGGGCCATCTTCAAAAACGTGCCCTAGATGGCTATCACACGTTGCACAACGAATCTCTGTACGTACCATTCCGTGACTTAGATCTTCTAAATAACGCACCGCTTGATCGTTGATAGGCGCATCAAAACTTGGCCATCCGCAGCCAGAGTCATACTTGTTATCAGAGACAAAGAGAGGGGCATTACAACAAGTACAAGCATAAACACCAGTTTCCTTATTATGCAGTAGCTTACCGCTGAAAGGAGGCTCTGTACCTTGCTCTCGGCAAACACGGAACTCTTCATCAGACAGTTGCTCACGCCACTGTTCATCTGACTTCGTCACTTTTTTCCCGCTTTGTTCCACGACTTTCGGCTCCTTATTTACTGTTCTTGGTATTGACTTTTTTAGCAAAAAACTTGCTTCTCTTAACAGTTGTAGCACATACTTTCTCACCAGGACACCATGCGTAATTAATTTGATAAGAGCACTTATCTCACCAGTTATATTACGCCAACTGGGCTACAGAAGAATCAGTTAAAAGTTTAAAAAACGTACATTTGCAAAGAATTGTTAAAAAAAGCGTCGCTTTTTTTTGACTTTAAACAAGTTAAGTCCGATTATCACTTGCAGATGTTTACTGGATTCTGTAATTTTACTACCAGTTATCTTTAATCAGAAATTAAGTTGTGGAGCAACTATAATGACTATCAAAGTAGGTATTAACGGTTTTGGCCGTATCGGTCGTTTCGTATTCCGTGCAGCGCAAGAGCGCAACGACATCGAAGTAGTAGGTATTAACGACCTTATCGATGTAGATTACATGGCATACATGCTTAAGTATGACTCAACTCACGGCCGTTTCAACGGTACTGTTGAAGTTGAAGGCGGTAACCTAATCGTTAACGGTAAAACTGTACGTGTTACTGCAGAGCGCAACCCTGAAGACCTAAAATGGGACGAAATCGGTGTTGACGTTGTAGCTGAAGCAACTGGTCTTTTCCTAACTGACGAGACTGCACGTAAGCACATCACTGCTGGCGCGAAAAAAGTTGTACTAACTGGTCCTTCTAAAGACGCTACTCCAATGTTCGTTAACGGCGTAAACTTCGACACTTACGCTGGTCAAGACATCGTTTCTAACGCTTCTTGTACTACTAACTGTCTAGCGCCTATCGCTAAAGTTCTTAACGACAAGTTCGGTATCGAATCTGGTCTTATGACTACAGTTCACGCAACTACAGCAACTCAAAAAACTGTAGATGGTCCTTCTGCTAAAGACTGGCGCGGTGGTCGTGGTGCTTCTCAAAACATCATCCCATCTTCAACTGGTGCTGCTAAAGCTGTAGGCGTTGTACTTCCAGAAGTAAACGGCAAACTAACTGGTATGGCTTTCCGCGTACCAACTGCTAACGTTTCTGTAGTTGACCTAACTGTTAACCTAGTTAACGGTGCTTCTTACGAAGACATCTGTAAAGCGATGAAAGAAGCTTCTGAAGGCGAACTAAAAGGCGTTCTAGGCTACACTGAAGATGCAGTTGTATCTCAAGACTTCATCGGCGAAGTTTGCACTTCAGTATTCGATGCTAAAGCTGGTATCGCGCTAACTGACAAATTCGTTAAGGTTGTATCTTGGTACGACAACGAAATCGGTTACTCAAACAAAGTTCTAGACCTAATCGCTCACATCTCTAAGTAATTAGAAAGTTAGCAATTAGCGAATAACTTCGTTAAAGAAAAGGCGGCTCTAGAGTCGCCTTTTTTGTATCTGGAATTTGAGAGAATGCAGGCTCGATGTTGCATTTAATGTGCGAAGCGCGTCTAAAAGCTCTCCCCCAGCGATAGGAAACTACACATGGATTTAAAAACTCTCCCAGCCCTAACGGTGCTATCTGATAACGTCACTATCGTTGAAGTTGATCAGATAAAAATCGTCCGCGTGATTCATGACAAAGCAACGGCAGGCATCTCGCTACACGGTGGTCATGTCGTGTCGTTCACGCCTGAAGGTCAAGAAGATCTGATCTGGATGAGCGAAAAAGCTGTCTTCGATGGTAAGGCTGCTCTTCGCGGTGGTATTCCGGTTTGTTGGCCTTGGTTTGGGCGTATTGCTGCTCCAGCTCACGGCTTTGCCCGCACCGCAGAATGGGAGTTGGTTGAACATCGTGAGAACCATAACGGTGTGATTGTTGAACTTGCTCTGTTCCCGACAGAAGAAATCCACGATATTTGGCCCCATATGTTTGACGCTCGTTTGGTTATTGAAGTGGGCGATGAGCTAAAAGTGACGCTCAAAGTCATGAATATTGATGACGAGGCTTGGACCTTCTCTGGCGCATTACATACTTACCTAAACGTTGGAGACATTAAGCAAGCACAAACGACAGGCATGGGTGCCGAGTACATTGATAGCTTGAAAGCTGATGCGGTATGCCAAGGTGGTAATGTTCTACAACTAACTGACACCATTGATCGCGTTTACACGCAACCAGAAGCGAAAATTTTGGTAAAAGACCCGGTATTGGATCATACGCTAAGCGTACACAACCAAGGCCACAACTCAGCAGTATTATGGAACCCTTGGGCAGAAGGTGCGCAAAGCATGGGTGACATGGCTGACGATGGTTATCAAACCATGTTGTGTGTGGAGTCTGCTGTTCATGCACCAAGTATTGAGCAAGGTCAAACCCTCCAACCAGGTGAGACACATGAACTTGTCACTGTCATTTCAGCGCAGTAAGAATCACCATATAAAGGCCGGGATACCCGGCTTTTTTTGTAATAAAAGCTCTGCTTAGATGGTCCTATCTTTACTAACTTATTGGTTACTGGTCACTTTTGACGGTTTCATTAATAAATATCAAAAAAATTGATCATATAAACCGATAGCATACCGATACAAAACTCATAAATAATAAAAATATCAGGAATTAGTCTATGTTAGAGAGATACCGAAATCAAAGTGTCGGATTCCAGTTGAAACTGGTGATCACTTTGTGTCTATTCATTGCTTTCAGCAGTATTGCAGCGCTTGTTTACCGCAACGCTTCCGATGTTCTATTGGAAAGCACACTGAAAGAACACCAATCTAAAGTAGAATCAATGGCAAAAACCATTGCTGGCCAATTCGATGCTTACCTGCACACCGCTAAAGTCCTCGAATCTACTTTTCGCAATGGCTACCTTGCCGGTGTCTATGTCGAAAATTACACGGTTGACTTCATGGGACATGAAGTACCAAACATCACTCAATACAGTGAAAGCTTAATTAATGACACCAAGTTGGTCGACAGTTTCACACGTGATACCGGCGCTATAGCAACGCTATTCGCACCATTGGGTGACGACTTTATTCGGGTGTCCACCTCCCTAAAAGATCCACAAGGTCAGCGAGCGGTCGGAACCACGCTAGGCATCAACCATCCTGGTTATCAGCAACTTAAAGCAGGACAACCGTATTACGCTCAAATTAAATTGTATGGCGAGCGCTACATTACCTACTATGCCCCAATCAAAGATGCGACAGGAAAGGTAGCAGGCCTATCGTTTATTGGCTTACCAGTAGACCAAGCGACACAAACCTTATTCGATGCACTCGAAGAGATAAAATGGGGCGACACTGGTTACACCATTATCGTTGATAACGACGACAACAATCTTGGTAAATACCTACTTCATCCAGCAAAAAGCGGCTCAGATTCGTCAATACTAGAAGTCGCCGACTACAATGGTCACAAGCCTTTTGGCCAGATTTTCGAACAATCTAGTGGATTAATTCGCTACCCTTTCGAGTACCAAGGTAACGTAGGCGAAAAGTATCTTGTCTACACAGAGGTTCCAGGTTGGAACTGGAAACTGCTAGGCGGTACGTTTATCAAAGAAGTTACAAAAGGTAGCGACACGCTTCTCACACTCATTGCCATCATTTCTTCGGTAGCGGCAATCATTACTTTTGTTGTACTGACACTTTTCTTGAATCACAGCTTACAACCTCTCACGACTCTAAACTCATACATGACTCGCTTAGCCGGCGGCGAAGTCAGCTTGAGCATCCCAGCGTCTCGTAAAGCATCAAAGAATGAAATTACGAACCTGAGCTCGGGTGTCGCCAGTATGGCAAGTCAGCTCAATGAACTTGTCGGTAAGATCCGTTCAACAAGCGACTTAGTGGAGAGCAACTCCACCAGCGTTGCCAACGATGCACATAGCAATTTGACCCAAGCCGACCGACAACAACAAGAAGTCGAGCAAGTTGTGACAGCGATTGAAGAAATGGCCTCTTCCGCTCAATCTGTCGCACAACAAGTCGAAAGCATTGCGGAAAACGTACGCTCAGCAAATACCGATAGCCAGTCTGGTCTCGCGATTGTTGAAGGCGTATGTATCGACGTTGCTCAACTTAACGATCAATTGGATCAATCAGCAACGGCTATCGAGCAAGTAAATCGCGATAGCGAGAGTATTCAAACCGTCACTAAAATGATTGATGAAATTGCTGAGCAAACCAATTTACTTGCCTTGAATGCCGCCATTGAAGCAGCACGAGCAGGTGAACAAGGTCGTGGCTTCGCAGTTGTAGCAGATGAAGTGCGCACACTTGCGCACCGAACCCAAAGCTCAGTTCAGGATGTCGTGGAAATTATCGAGAAACTAAAAGGGTCGACTCATAATGCAGTTAATATGATGACAGACAGCCAACGCAGTGCAAACCAGGTCTTGGACAAAGCACAAGACGCGGGCACAGCATTAGAAGCCATCGCAGTACAAGTGCAGTCGATAGCCTCTCAAGCCGACGCCATTGCAGCGACTTCAGAAGAACAAGCTCAAGTTTCACAAGAAATTGCAGCAAATGCCCATTCTATCAGTGAACTTAACCGAGAAAGCCGCAACACGAGCGCAAAAACCTCGCAAAGTGCCATTGAACTTCAACAACAAGCACGAAACTTGAAAGAGCAAGTCGACTTCTTCCACTAATACTTAATAAGAGCCGACCCAGTCGGCTCTTTTTGTTTCACTTGATACCACGCTTTTTGATAGAATTTGCCGCCCTACTTTCTGTTCGAGATCGTCATGAACTATCAATGCCCTCTATGCCACCAAGCTCTAGCGTTAAATGAAAAAACGTTTAAGTGCGAAAACAATCATCAGTTTGACTTAGCAAAAGAAGGCTACGTTAACTTGATGCCAGCGCACCACAAACGTTCTAAAGATCCTGGTGACAACAAAGAGATGATGCAAGCTCGTCGTCGATTCCTCGAAGGAGATTACTACAACCCAATGCGCCAAGAAGTGGCGCAGCTGTGTGCAACATACACTGAGGGGAGCACCCATCAATTATTAGATATTGGTTGTGGTGAAGGTTACTACACAGATCAAGTACAAAAGACGATAGAAACACAAGCGAACCATGCCACGATTTATGGCTTAGACATTTCCAAAGTTGCCATTCGTTACGCGGCGAAGCGTTACACGCACTGCAACTTTAGTGTGGCTTCTAGTCACCGACTTCCCTTCGCAAATGAATCCTTAGATGCCATTTTGCGCATTTATGCCCCGTGTAAAGCTGAGGAGCTGCAGCGCGTTGTAAAAAACGACGGCGTTGTTGTCACGGTTACTCCTGCTAGTCGCCACTTATACCAACTGCGTGAGCGGATTTATCAAGAAGTTCGTCTTCACAATGAAGAACCAGAACATATTGAAGGGTTTGAATTAGAGCACCAGCAGCATCTTAACTATGTTATGGACTTGAAAAACGGAGCCGCAGTCGATTTATTGCAAATGACGCCATTCGCATGGAAAGCAACCGATGCTCTTCGTGAAGAGTTGAAATCCGCTACACTTTTCCAATGTGAGGCTGATTTTATGTTGCGTGTATATCGCAAAAAAACACTCAATTAATACGTCAAAAAAACAACAAACGCAAATAGTTATCATTTATATTGATTCATTGCTCAGCCTCCATTAATATCATCCGGACATTTTTGGAGGCTTTTCAATGCGCTTTTCTACTTTGAGCTTGCTCTTTGCAGGCTTACTTACTGGTTGCTCTTCATATACGCACACCAACTCTCACGCAACCTCAGCGGAAGTCACTAGTTTTTACGACTACCAACTATACACCCCTTCTGGCGAGCACATCGCTCTAAGCAAACTGCCAATTGAGCTGCAACAAGCAGATGTCATTCTTATTGGTGAATGGCACACACACGCCGGCATTCATCGCTTTCAAACCGATATGCTCAAACAACTTACGTCCTACGACCGCTCACTCGCGTTATCTATGGAACAATTTACCCGCGACAAACAACCTGTTGTTGACGCTTACCTACGTGGGGAGATCGGCGAACAGTACTTAATGAAACAAGCCAACGCTTGGCCCAATTATGAAAGCGACTATCGCCCTCTCGTGGAGTTTGCTAAGCAGAAAAATCTCCCGGTCATTGCAGCAAATGCACCAAAGAGCATTGTCCGATGCATTGGTCGACAAGGGCTAGATTACATTAACAAGCTCGATGATGATCAGCGGATGTTCATTGCACAAGCCATCAACACTGGTAGTAGTCCGTACAAAGAAAAGTTCATGGCATCCATGCATCACGGTAAGCCAGAGCAGACGGAAAAACAGTTTGCAGCTCAAGTTACTTGGGATGAAACTATGGCGGAATCTATCGTTAGCTATCTAGACGACAACCCAGGCGCTCAGATTGTCCATGTTGCGGGCAAGTTTCACACCGAGCAAGGGTTGGGTACGGCAGCATCAATCTTAAGCCGCAACCCGAGCTTAAAAGTGGTTGTAATTAGCCCAACAGATAACGTGCTTTCTGATAATACAGACTATCAGTTAGAGGTTCTCGCACCACCAGTACGGTATGTACAAGATGCTCACCGCATGGCGGCATATCAACATCTAACTAAACGCAATAACGATCTTCAATGTAAGTAGCTGGTCTTCAATTTAAGTTACTACCTTGCCGTTGCGTTGCATCATCACACCGCTTCGAGTTCATAGAGTGACAAGGGTCTGCTTCCTGCTGGTCTATTTTTTGCTAATGATCACCAATAGAAACTAGAAGCGGCAAAAGCAGACCTGTTTTTATCCAAATAGCTTCAGAAATAAACTTTGCCGCCGATAAAAATATAACTGCTTTTTACCCGCACTCAGTGACCGAGTGTCGATGTTCCAAGGAGTATTCGATGAATCCAGTAGGAAGCACTTCTGTTAATAGCTATGCCAAACAACCTGTCGCCTCTAAACAAGCAAGTATTGCACAAGAAGAAACTAGTGCTTCGCCGCTGAAAGTCGAACACAATAAGGTGACGCTTTCGACCGAAGGCAAAGCGCTACTTGCCGCTCTGCAACAAATCGAGCACGACAGCAAAAAAATAGAAGCAGAAGATAAATCTGTTGGTGAAAAGGTCGAATCTTTCACACATGGTGCGCTTGGCATGGATCACCCCGATAAAATCGAGAAAGAAGAGGATGGCTCATATTCTGCGGGTCAATACCTTTCTGCGGCACTTACCGTTGGTGGCATCATACTGGCATTAGTCTGATAACCAGTCTGATAATCGTCACGACAACAAATCCTATTTGAACCAAACACTTACTGCAGCCCATAATTTAATAAGCCAAAGAACGATATGATGCAAACGTAAGTGAATTCGACCGCTCTTGTGGCCCGATAATATATGCTCGTTTATTGCTCCCTAAACTAGGTTTCTTGTGAAGGCACTGAATGGATAACTTTAGTCCATGCTTTCAACTCCTAAGCGTAATCCAAGCCCACGTTTGTGGGCTTTCTTCTTTCCAAACTAACGAACGTTAGAGAGCGACTCATTTTTTCTGCAAAACCAAACAAAAACGACAATTTGGTTAAACTTTTATTACCGACACAAAACTTTCATAAATCATTGCTTTAATGCCTGCGCTTTCAATAAACAAGGAAAATATAATGAAGCGCTTAGTATCTCCAATCGTTACGGCAGTGGCTGCATCTACCCTCTCTTTCAACGCACTCTCAGCTGAAATCAAAAACGTCATTTTGATGATCGGCGACGGCATGGGTCCTCAACAAGTTGGTTTACTCGAGACCTACGCAAAACACGCACCTAACTCGGTTTACAAAGGCGAAAGCACAGCGTTATACAAACTCGCTCAAGAAGGTGTGATTGGATCATCACTAACCAATCCAGAAGACGCAATTGTCGTCGACTCTGCGTGCTCAGCTACGATGCTAGCGACAGGAATCCCTACCGCTTCTGAAGTCATTGGCATTGATAGCCAAGGCAACCATGTCGAAACTATTTTGGAAAAAGCCAAAAGTAAAGGTAAAGCGACAGGGCTCGTCTCTGATACGCGTATGACCCACGCAACGCCAGCAGCATTTGCCGCTCATCAACCACATCGCTCCCTAGAAAACAATATTGCGGCGGATATGCTCGAAACAGGCGTAGACGTGATGATGTCTGGTGGACTTCGTCATTGGATTCCAAAGTCGACAAACGACAAGGGAGAGACATACGAGCAACTTGAAAAGCTCACTCAAGGTAATGTCTACCTAAAATCGAAACGCAAAGACGAACGCAACTTGCTTGCCGAAGCGCAAGACCAAGGCTATAGCTTAGCTTTCAGCCGCGATATGCTCACACAAGCTAAAGGTGACAAATTACTTGGACTTTTTGCTTACTCGGGCATGAACGATGGTATTGCCTACAGTCAAAGCAAAAACGATCCAAAACGCACGCAGCCATCGCTGAAAGAAATGACCACCAAAGCAATCGACATTCTTTCAAAAGACAAAGACGGTTTTTTCTTGATGGTTGAAGGCGGCCAAATTGACTGGGCTGGCCACAGTAACGATGCAGGTACGATGCTGCATGAAATGCTTAAATTCGATGAAGCGGTAAACTCAGTTTATGAGTGGGCAAAAGGCCGTGATGACACCCTGATCATTGTTACTGCTGACCACGAAACCGGCTCTTTTGGCTTTAGCTACTCATCAGCAAACTTGCCTAAACCACAAAAACGCGACGGCGAAGCATTCAAAAATCAGGATTACGCGCCAAACTTCAACTTTGGTCAGTTCGAGATCCTCGATGGTTTATACAACCAAAAGAAAAGTTACTACGGCATGATCAGTGAATTCCAAGCGCTTGATAAGAAAGAGCAAACTCCAGAGAAGTTTGCGGAAGTCGTGAACACAAATAGCGATTTTTCGATTACGCCTGAGCAAGCAGAACGCGTATTAGCAAGTAAACCAAATCCATACCGACTCGCTGGACACAAATACTTAAGCGAAGAGAACGTACCGACAATCAATGACTTTGATGCTTTCTTTCCTTACAACGACCGTGGCAACTTGCTAGCGCGTGAGCATGCAACAAAGCAAAACACAGTATGGGGGACGGGTACTCATACGCATACTCCTGTCAACGTATTTGCTTGGGGACCTGCAGAAACTATCCTTCCGGTATCAAAAATCATGCACCACTCGCAACTAGGCGAGTACTTGAAGCAACAAATTAAATAATCAACTTGCACTTACTTCACAACTCGTGATGTTTCAACGCTCTCGCAAGGGAGCGTTTTTTTATGCATGAAAACAGTTGACGTTTTAAATCGTACACCACAATAATTATGGGTCTTTAATTATATGAATAAAGAAAATGTGCGAAATCTTTGCTAAGCAACCCCAAGACAACTATCAGTTCATCACCCGCTCTATCCGTATTGATGGTCACGCGACCAGTGTAAAACTTGAAGCGAGCTTTTGGACAATTCTTGAGGAAATCGCTAGTGCTCAAAACATGACGGTTCCTAAATTCATAAGCACTGTTTATCAAGAAGCACTCGAATACAATGGTGAAGTGAACAACTTTGCCTCCTTACTTCGATGCGCTTGCCTCACTTACGCCCGCCAACCTCAAGAGACCACTCGTCAAGCACTTGCGCAACTTAACAGTTAATAGCAACCAACCGAGCAATAACCATCCTAGGCTATGCATCCGTATTATAAACCCTTGAGCATCTTCTAATTTGTCGTACTAGAGTACTACCCAGACTCCTTTTGAAATCGCTAACCTGTGCGGACTATCAAGGAGTACCTATGACAAAAATGATTCACACCATGATCCGAGTAAGTGATCTGGACCGCTCTCTACAATTTTACTGTGACGTACTTGAACTAGAAGTCGCTGATCAATACATCTTTGATGGCTTTTCTCTAACCTATCTAGCCAACCAAGAAACTGGCTTTGAATTGGAACTGACGCACAATCACGACCAAAGTGAGCCCTACACTCACGGCTCAGGTTACGGCCACCTTGCCGTCAGCGTGGAGGACATTGAACAAGCCCACAAACGCATTAAATCTCTCGGCATTGAAACTGGTGACATCAAAGCCTTTGACCATCAACAAAAGCATTTAGCAACGTTCTTTTTTGTAACCGACCCTGATGGTTACAAAATTGAGTTCCTGCAACGCCAAGGGCGTTACCTATAACAAAAAGAGTAAACATTATGATTCACTTGACGGCTACCTTTCATGCACAACCGGGAAAAGAACAAGAGTTGAAAGAGGTACTTACCCGAGCGCTTGAACCTACTCGCAATGAAGAAGGTTGCGTTCGTTATCAATTGTTCCAAGATAAAGACAATGCATGCCACTTCGTTTTTCAGGAGCAATTTAAAAACCAACAAGCATTTGAGCTTCATGGTAAAACAGAACACTTTGCTCTTTTGATTAGCCAGATCGACAACTTGTTAGAATGCGAGCCTAAACTGGTGTTCTTTAACGAACTGTAACTATAGCGCTAACCGAAGATCAAAAAAGGCACTCTATCTAGAGTGCCTTTCACTAGTTGGGACCTGTAATTAAGCGTCTTGCTTCTCCACCATATGCAAATGCACATCTTGTTGTGGGAAAGGAATCGAAATACCTTCTCGGTCGAAGCGTAGTTTCACCTCTTTTGTCACATCCCAGTATACATCCCAGTAATCATCCGTTTTTACCCAAGGACGCACAATAAAATCTACAGAAGACGTATTTAATGTATGAACTTTGATCATTGGCTCTGGAGTGCGAAGTACCGAAGGGTGAGAGGTAATGATATCAGACAATACTGACTCCGCTTTTAAGAGGTCATCCGCATAGCCAATGCCAAACACCATATCCACGCGGCGAATGCGTTCATGCGTGACGTTCTTAATAACATCTCCCCAGATTTTGCTGTTAGGCACAATAATAATTTGGTTATCAAACGTACGGATTGTGGTGTTCACCAAACTCATATGGCTTACCTTGCCATCTACACCGCCAGCATACACAAAATCACCAACATCAAATGGGCGATAAATAAGCAGCATCATACCCGCCGCGAAGTTGGATAACGTGTCTTGCAACGCGAAACCAATAATCACACCAGCAATACCGAAACCGGTTAGGATTGGCGCTAGGTTCAAGCCAAGCTGAGATAAGCCTACCATGATACCGATCACCCACACGAATTTGCCGGACATCGAGATAAAGAAGTCCTGCATCAAGTGGGAAAGTTTTAAGTTTTTCGATGCAACTGCCTTACGGACCACTTTGCGCGTTAACTTAGCCAGTCCACGAGCGATCAATAAAATCAGCGCAAAAACAAACAACTGGAAGATATGCTGCGGTGCATTCTCGGCAAACCAATCCAGTGCAGAGTTGGACCAGTGACTCAGTATTGACCACACAACTTTGGTATTCAGTAAATCATGGGTGATATTACCCGTCACTTCAAAAATTTGGCGTTTGTATTCAGACGTTTCTAAACCGACTTTATCACCAATTGAAATCAGGTTGCGTAAGCTTTCTGTCGCAATATTTAGCCTTTGTTTAGTAATGAGCTGACTAAGTTGCAACGACGCTTTTTCCGACTCTGGGCTAGACGAAAGTTGGGAGCCAATGATCTCACTTTGCTGACTCAAGTACTCAATTGAAGCAGACAGTAAGCGCATACGTTTATCAATTTTATCTTTTAGTTCCGCTTCTGCGCGCTCGTTTTGGGCCCCTAGCTCCTTCAACCAAGCGAGATTTTGCCAGCTCGAATCGAAGCTAACATCAAGATAACGCTGTAGCTCTCGATAATCATTAACAAGAGCAAGCTTCTCTTCATCCTTAGCCTTATTTAAATCCTCGACGACTTTCTTTATTTTTTCCGATAGATAGTTCGTCGCATCCTCAGAGTATTGTTCTTGTTTTTTAACTAGCAAGATCAGCTTGTCGCGAGAGATAGTTTCACGTTCAATCGCTGACGCTAACTGGCTTCTTAATTCTTCATTCTTTTGGAATAGTTGCAGTTGAAGGGCATCACGCTCGTCGCCACTCGCTTGCGAGAGGCTTTGGGATAAATCCACAATCTCTCGGTTCAAGTTGTCAATCGAGATTTCGGCAGCAGAAGGCTCTTGGATATCGTCAGTAGCAGTCGCATGAACAGCCATTGGGGAGAACATAATGACGGCAAGTGCGAATAATGTCACCCAAGATGTCAGGCGCAGTTTCTGGGGGAAATGAAACGTCATGTTTACCTCATAGGGAACAATCCTGATCAAAACAATCAGGAATAGAAGTGTAAAGCGTTGAAATCATACTCCTAAGTTTACAACACTAAATAATAAACTGAGCAGCATTTCGTTAGCGAGACGTCAAAGTTGGGAGCCCCAATAGCAAACAAGCCTTTCATTTAATCAATGAAAGGCTTGTTTGTATTCGACTAAGGACGGTTGGGATGATTTAAGTTATGCAAGAATTATTTTTTGTTTTTATGAATCATGAGAGAAGCCAGTAGTACCAATGGAATCACAACTTTCTCAACAAAAAGCACTTTCTCTAACCAAAACCTGAGAAAATCACCCTAAAATTCTCAACTATCCCATCAAGTCGATCAAAGCAATTCTCGACATTTCGTTGCTAACCAGCGCTCTGCGATACAAGCAATCCTCCTTTGCATCATACAACCACATACAACCACAACTCCGCGTAAGAAACTTTTGGACAAAATGAGTCAGTGAGTTTACTAAATTAGCATTTAACGGATTAAATAGGATATTGCAAAACATCTAACTCAGAGAGCAAATTCAACCACCTAATAAACCCATATCAACTACCTACTACTTAATGTGAATATTTCGAAACATTTTCCCTCTGGGTAGCCGATTGCCTGCAATGTAAGTTTTCATATACTCAGATACTACTGGTGAAACATAACTGGTATCCAATGCTTCTAATTGACCAGGTTTCAGCTTAGACTCAAAGTAGAAATGCTCTGTATTCGCATTATCCGTAGAAAATCCACTTTTATTAACCACACTAAATCGCCCAATTAAATAGAATTGCTCATCCGAAGACTTAAGAATAAACCTTAGATTAGGACTTGCTATAGTCGCTACCCCCAAAGAAGGACCTAAGCCATAATAACGAGCCGGGTACCAGTCTTGATACCAGAATTCCCACTTAGCTATATTTATATCACCTTCCTTAAAACTGATTCCATCAGTATTGCTTTCAATATATGGAGTACCCGTTCCCAGAGATAAATGCGGCGCATATAATCCTCTTACAGCTTTATCAACTTCAAATCTACTAGCGATTTTTTCATGCAAACATATTGATAAAGGGTAAACACCTGTAAAAATTGGGTTTTGATTATTTTCAATTGCGCTAAATTTTTCTGAAGCATTTAGTTCGCAGCCTTCAGCAATGCTCACGGCGAATACCTCTAGATCAACATTGATACCATTAACTTGATGCACAACAGGCCCCGAACCACCCAGCACCACATCATCATTACATGCAAGCTTGTCCAAAATCCTTTTCAGTTTCCTCTCAGCGGGTAACTGTTCATTCTGTATGATTTCTGACGTATCTGGCCAAAAAGCAGGTCTAGATATTGGACCAACAGAATGAAGCAACTCAGAGAAAGGATTGGCCTGTTGCACCAAGTGAAATACTTCAGATTGATCAATAGAGTAATTATTAGCCGCATATAAAATAGTTCGTACATAAGCCGACATCACCGCCGACTCTGTAGCTGAAGATAAACTACACATCAGATGATCCCGCAACCAAAACATGCCGCCGGTGAAGCTGTATGGATCAAAGTAAGAATAATTCTCCCTACTATTAATGTATTCCAGCTCTGAGGACATATGGCCAAGAAGGTCAGCACCAACATTGTTGCCCAAAGTACTTATAGATGTTGAGATATAGCCAGGCACTCCGTTTAAAGATTTTTTCAACCTTTCACTAATTCCAATATATATAGATTTATCCAAATATGAATTAGCTAGATTTTTCTCGTCGTAGTAAAACCCCAAATCTTCAAATAGATATTTCAAAGACAAGGAGTGAAATGGGACCGCCTCTATAAGTTCGTCTGCATCAAAATGTTTTTTTTCAACAAGCTGAAGTATTGATAAATATTCAACGACAGACATTTCATTAGGGAGTGATTTAATACATTCTATAAACTCTTTTCTGCACAAGCCACTATCGTCATTATCAATAATATGGGCTATCTTCATAGCTGTTTTTTTCTTTACAGCTTTATCTGGCCATTGATAAAATTTTAAGAGAAAACTAAAGGCCCATACCTCTTTAGATTTTGTATCGTGCAACCAATAGGACTCTCGAATTGGCAAGTGCTCTATATCCCTTTCCAAACCACGGACGATTACGTCAGTGACATCCGTCGCTAAATCATTCTGACCAACAGCTATTAAAAACATTACTAGCTTACTGGTTGGTACAATTGACCACTCATCGCCACGCAATTGAAGGTGCTCACCATGAGTTGAATCAGCGAACAGTTCCTCCCATCGGTCTCTATACTCTCGGGCATAATAGCAAATCATTTCTTCAGATTTTGAGCCAGAATATCTACTCCAATAACTATTAGCTCTAATACTTCTAAGTGCCCAAACATACGCCCTCCTTTTACCTTGAAGCTTCTTGCTCGCTTGATAAATAGCATCGATACTTTCCTTAAGCCCAGATAAATAAGGGAGGTCTTCATCGTCCTTGAAGAAGTTTTCATATTCAGCTATGACTCGCAGACCTTCTCCAAGATCAACCCAATGTTCTATCCATTGTGAAAGATAACTAGAATCTGAGTATCTATACTCTTTTCTTATTCTCTCTATTAAATCACCTAAATACTCTGGCACATAAGAACCAAAAGGAATTTTTATTTCTTCTTTATCTATATTGCTACTAGAATCTCTATCTCTTGGCTTAGGTGGCTCTTTACCATAATATTCAACAATTTCTTGGAGTACTGGGTCAAGAGAAGAATCTTCATTTGATCGTTCTTTAATAGCCTCAACCAAACCATAAGAATAAAAGCAGCCAATCAAATCTAGTACACCAGGCAAACTGATGTCACCGTTCTTTATATAAGCAATTAAAATATCTTCAAGTACATACCAATTCTGCTCTTCAAGGTGAAAGGAAAACTCATCGTATATTCTGCTAGGCAAATGCTTGCTCAACAGTTGCATATACCAGAATGGTATATGCCTTATTTCCCTCTCCGTGAATGAGAACATGTCTACTGTAAAACATGAAACCCTCTTCAAATAATCAGCAACATCCCCAATATCAGCATCAGAACATGCCTGAATTGATTCAAACACCTCATGAAATGTAATATCTTTTCTATACCCGTAGCCAAGCATGTACTTACAAGCCTGCTCTAAACCAGTTTTCACGGCATCCTTTAAACCGAGTGAAGATGAAATTGATACAATATCAATACACTCATCACCTAGTTCAGCTGTATTACCTTCCCTATTGTTAAGGTCATTTAAAGAATCACACCAGTAATTATTAGCACTATCATGGTCGACAGGAACGAAAGACTGTTTTACTGACTTTTGAAAGAAAACGACTGGACTCCACCACGAATAGTCTTGAACCTCATCAAGATATTTCTTATCAATATTTTCAAAAAGATTTTTTTCTTTCAGCAATAAAGCAATTTTGATGCATGCATTAGGAATGGCATGTATTACAGATAATGTTTTAGAATGAAGTTCATAATCGTACCCAATATGCTTTTTGCAACCCGAACTTTCTATATACTTGTAGATATCTAAAGGGTTTAACTTTTCGCCGTTACGGATTAACTTCGCTGTATTCACAGCTGCAATATAAAAGCCAAACCAAATCAAAAAGTCATAATTATCATCAATTTGGAGTTTTAAAATTTCTTTATCTAAAGTTAATACATCAAAAGCCAAATGATCATTCAATGTATGAAAGAAGAAATCAAGCAACTCACTTTCTGACACATCTTTATGCCTAAAATATACCGGACCAATAAAATTCTTATGTACTAGTATCTGATCTTTTAATAAATAATACGACACACCAAACGAAGAAGATAATACCTCACCTCGATAATCTCTGCTAGATAGATCAATACCTGAAATACAAGCGGCAGTTATAGAGTATTCTAAAAACTTCGGTTTACTTTCTTCAGGGAGATTAAAGTAGTCAATATCAAAAATATATTCTGAATTATCGCTTCTTAACAAGGATGAAAATAGCTTTTCATACAAACCATCTTTAGGGGTAATCCGGTCAATTAAATCAATAACTCTGCCCACATCTGGGTCATCACAATCACACAAAACTTGAATTAACGAATCAACTATTAAGCTAAATTTATTTTCAGTTCCTTCATATATATTCGCGTAAAATACTGCCCTTTTGTATAGTTCTTGATAGCAGTTCTCTGCAACTTCTGGATACTTTTCCCTACATAGTGATGCAACAGCGACGATATCCTCGATATCTAATGTTCTTATATTGTCCGATTTCCAAAGCAATCCATATTCATCATCAGAATGCTTCATAGCCGAGCGAGAAAATTCTGAAAAATCCTGAACCTGATATTCAGGACCATTGATAAACCTAGTTTTCATCAGACGCAAATCAACTAGGCGAGTATAATTTTTATTAGAAAAAGCTACTTTTTCAGCACTAGAGATAATATGTTCGATATGCCCCAACGGATACCCATCGCATAACGAATTTATAACCCACTCTTTAGTAACACCTTTAAGCAGCGGATCAATGTTTTTCATTTCCGATTGTACAATCCAATCCCAGGCCCACCTCCAAAATGATGGAGCGTCGTTGCTAAGCCAATTACTTACAACCGGATATAGCCTTCTTTTAGCGCCTTCAAATTCTTTCCGCTTCTGGATATTTACTAATAGGCTTCCGTGAAACGGAAACACACCGCTCCGGCGGTGTTCCACCAAATGCTCAATTTCTTTATACGCCTCTAAAAATGTTTGTGTCCCTTCAAAACATTTTGCAAAGCTATTTTTACCTGGCCATGGAAATTCTGTCACAGCCATTAAGTATAGAATTTCCTTAGCTAGTTCCGAGAGGTTTGCCCAAATATTCCAGTAGTAAGTGTTAATATCACCATCCGGACACTTATCCAGCTTCTCGATATCATAAACGGACACATTCTTTTCTTTAGCTAACAATGTACGCAACGAATAAATTACATGCAAAGGATATCCGCTTGAAATCTGTTGTAATGCTAGAGCTATTTCAGGAATAGAGCTTACAGATGTGCTTCCTCCAATATTGGCGACACCGGAATCACGTAAGCCTTAAAGCCATGATCCAATTGCAGACAAATCCATATAAGGGATATCCACCCACCGATCACCTTCGACAGGGCAATTGCTTAGCAACCTGTTAGGCAACTTAGAGCTACTGACCGGCTGAGTTCCAAAGACAATTGTTACGCCTTCTGGAACTGGTAGAATTCTATTTATTAAATGTTCTAATTGAGATATATCAGACCTCTCTCTCCATACATGGTCCAATCCATCCACAATTAGTATAAATTTTTTCCCTTTTTTGCTTGCCTCCTCTCCTACACGAACTAGCCACTTATCTATATTCTCTGGTGATTCATCTAGCCCAACCCACGAAATCATTGGGGAGTTTTTGATTTGCTTAATAATTGATGATGCGGCGTTAAAGAAAGAAATCCTATCGTCCAGACTTTGAAGGCCCAGTGAATAATGATGTCGCACTGCAGCAACATTCTTAGCCTGTAGATTTTCATACAAATAGGAGAGGTAGGTGCTTTTTCCCATACCAGGAGCGCCCGACACAACCCAAGCTCCCCCCGTCTCTAGCTTATTAGTAACATCTTGATGAAAATTCATTGTTGGGGGGAGGTATTTTTCAGGTATATCAAAATACTGAGAGAGATCCCGGCTGACTCCTAGACTCAATAAGCTGTGTAGGTCCTCAAACCTTATGCATCCATCAGCCGAAGGCTCTCCTTTTCTAGTAGCCCATCTCTTTACTTTGGATAAAAATCTGTGCCAGCCCTCTTCGTTAGTGTGGTCTGGAACTAAAGAGTCATGAAGCTGATTCTCTAGATTATCAATCGTTGGTTGGCTATGTATAAAGTTGAAATTGTTGAAGAACTCCTCAGCCTCGGCCTTTCCACCTAACTGGGATTCAATAATCTTCAGGTGCTCATTTGGAATACTGCAAAGGTCGATCATTCCATTTTTCAAGCATGCAGAAACTTCAGTGTCCGGCCTTCTATTTGTTATTAGCTCGGCTTTTCCCAGTTGACTATTCTTAACCGCTTCAGTTAAGTCTTTGAACCACTTTTGAATTAGAGAAGTGCCATTCCCTGTACGATACGTTAGCCAATCAAAACTAAGTGTAAGATCTTCTCTGTTCGCATCAATTGTGAACTTAACCTGGGTTAGCTCGTATTTTCCGTCTGCTCGAAGGGCAATAACATCATCTAAGCTGGATACCTTTGCGTCAGGTAATGAGGTACTTTCTACTTTTACCCACTGATATATATCCCTATCGTGATACCAGTTAACCAATATCCTTATACATACTAGGTCCTGATATTCATACCCAAGACGGGTTAACTGAGTGCTTTTGATTGGAGGATTCATGTGAGTTGGTATTCCTTTGTGCTTCTCATTGTTCACAAGGATGCTTAGCGCGACCCCTGCGGAGAGCAGAGTGTGTTGCTACTCCATGCGTCGTTGACTTAATTCAAATCTGCTTTAGAACGATTGATGGCTTTATCCAAATTATCGTTGATTTCTGGAATAGACGGAAAAGTCATTGGTTCTGTTCCGCAAACAATTTTTGGACATCTGCTAAATTAGCTACTATCCAAAATTTAACGTACAGAAACTATTACATGCTAATGCATTGAAAAAACAAGACAAAGTTAACATTATTTGCAGAAAGATGAATAAATCTCTTCAATTCAAACAATTACAAAGTGTAGGCCGTTTTGGTAGCGGTATTGTCTGACTCTATTTCCACATTTTTAGAATAACTAAAAGTAACTCAAATTGTGCTTTGGGGAGCTGATAATCTAGCGTTCGTATCTTATTTGGGGCAAAGGCGTGTTTGCTATAGGCAGTTCATATCACCTCTGTCAACTTAAACCGACAGAGAAAAAAGTGACAAACTTTCTTGTAAATGAACGAACTATCAACAAAAGGGTTCCTGTTCTTGGTTGTCATTATCGACTGGTATAACTGTAAGGTGTTGTCCTCGCGGTTATCGAACACCATGGGTACAAGTTTTATGTATCGTGGCTCTCGAAGAGGTGCTCCAATACTACGGACCACCCGATATCTTTATCCGATCAGGGCTGCGAGTTTACTAGCACTGAGTTCACACAGAGGTTGCTCAATCAGGGGGATATGGATCAACATGGACGGAAAAGGTCGCTGGATTGACAATCTTTTTATTGAGCGACTATTGAGAAGTCTGTAATACGAGGAGATTTGCTTAAAAGATTACAGCACACCCCGTGAAGCAGAGCTTGAAATCGGGCACTACATGGTGTTTTATAATGAGGAGCGTAAACACCAGGTACTCAATGACCTCACCCTGATTAAGTCTACTTTGACAGACAGAGCTACGCTGCATGAGCTGGTTCAATCACTTAAGATATTGGCTTATGTGTCCAGCCATTGGGCTTCACTTCTCTAATCCGTTCATAAAAATAAGTTTCGTAGATGCGTAAAGATAACTTATACACCTTTGATAGCTGGCCTGTAGGTACACCAGAACGCTTAATACACGGCTATTGGGAGTTGGGCGTAATGAGGCTTCACACATTTGATAGTGAATGCGGTAAAGAACTTCAAGATACGTACAATCGCATTAACCATGGACTGGGAGCTAGTGTTGTGTACATCGACCTAACTTCAATGGGAGATGGTTATCGATACAAGTCAGAAATCTTAGATGTCATTCGAAGTGATCAGCAAACATGGGTGTGGTTCGTAGGCTGTAGAGCGCTTTTGGAGAGTTCGTTGGCGGGTTGGTTACGCTCTGTTTTGACGACATACAACCTAGACCACGTTCGAGTTGCTTTTGTGCTTGATAGCCGTGAGCAATTCAACCATATCTTTCAGGATTACTCAGCTCCGTTTTATCAATCTACCATAGCTCTGGATCTCTCAAAGAACAGTTAGGCTTATTCTTAGTTACTATTAAATATTTACTCTGCGCTTTAGCTAGTTCGTATAGACCCAGCCCTAAATGATCCAATTTAAGTGACTAAAGCGTAGCTTTTACGCTCATATCATCGCTAAATCTAACTTTTGTTATTTTTCGGTCGGGTGGCAATTCAAACAAATGAGAAGTTGATACACTTGGGGCATTTTTGATTCTGGTGATTAACTCCGAAACACAAACATACTGGTTCACAACTCATCAATATCAACGTCAATTTCTGGGGAGTTTTCTCTTTGCTTAACTAGTTCTCGGTCTTGTTCATCTTCCTCAAATTCAATTCGTGAAGAGTCAAAAACATCACGTCGTTCAACTAGAAAGTCAATATCCGCCTTATCCGCACCTTCCGAATAAGCCCCCCAATCTTTTTCACTTGTAGTCACGAATTCATCGGTGTGCGCAGTATGACTTGTTAAACCTTCTAAAAGGTCTTTTTCTGACAGCAGTTTTTTACTCATAACTTACTTCTCGATTCAAAAATGACATTAGATAATTTATAGCATAGTGAGCAGCTAGAAATTAGCTCTGAAACAAGGAAAGGGGCAGTTCTGCGTTACGATGATCTACCCCGTCAGCAAGCCGTTGGACAGAAGTTTGTTATTGGCTTTGCTAAATTAGCACTTTACGGATTATCTTAGGTATCGTAAAACTTCCAACCCACTCAGTAGTCAAGTTTACTTTTCTACTACAACCAACGGGGCGGATACGGTAAAATTAGTTCAATTATTTTTATAACTTTCAATCAACTACGAAGAAGTTAAGATGTCATTGCATAAGAAATTTACGATTGCTGCTCTTAGTCTAGGTATGGTATCTGCCTGTTCATCAGTAGACAGAGCAATGATGTTTGGAGGATATATCATGAGCGAGAAGGGCTACGATAATATTTCTAGTAGGATTGCTTTTACTGAGAGTTGTTACCAACATGCTTACATCAATGAAACCCAACACCGTCTTATGTATAAATATATAAGTGATGAGAGGCTTTGTTGCGTAATTCAGACGAGAAACCAAACCTCCTAAAGTTGAGCGACTTTTATACAATATACTGAGTTTCAGGCATACCAAGCCCTGTAAGTTTGTTCAGTGCTTTGATCATGGCGTAAGTCTCGCCAACCTGAGCGTTGTAATTTCTTAGACTTAATTTCCCACCTAGCAACTGTTTTACTCGGTACATTGCGGTCTCTGACAGAGAGCGCTTATGATAGCCATACCGCTTTTTCCACTTCTTGTTGGAGCCGCAGAGCTTCTGGCAACCTACCGCTAAGTTACGAGGATGTCCTTGCTCCCAGAAGGCTGCTCCTTCTCTTGGCGGGATGAGCGGAACAGCTCGCTTGATCCATATGGCATCATGGCAATTCCTTGTGTCATAAGCGCCATCGCCTGATATCTCAATGATTTTACGACGTGTTTGCTTGAGTAAGTTGGGGAGCACTTCGGCATCAGTTACGTTAGATAAGCTCAGCTCTGCTGCGACTATTTCGTGGGTGCTTGTATCTACCGCGATATGCAGCTTACGCCAGACTCTTCGCTTCCCATCAGTTCCATGCTTCTTGACCTTCCATTCACCTTCGCCATAAACCTTGAGGCCAGTGGCATCAATGGCCAGATGTTGTATTGCTCCTCTGGTTTTGGTTTTAAATGAAACCTCAACTTCCTTAGCTCGGCGGCTTATACAGGTGTAGTGTGGGCAAACAAGCGGGATGTTAGCCAGCTTAAATACTGAGTCTAGAAAGCCTTGCAGCGCTCTCAATGGCATGGAGAAGACGCGCTTAACCATCAGTGCGGTAGTAATGGCTAAGTCGCTGAATCGGCGAGGTCTACCACGCTTGCCTTGTTTGTTTTGCTTCCACTCAGCTATCGCTTCCTCATCAATCCAAAAGGTCAGAGAACCACGGTTGATTAAGGATTTATTGTACTGCTTCCAGTTAGTTGTTTTGTAACGAGGTTTAGGCATGAGGCTACGACGATTGATGGGCGTAGCCGCTCAGATCGTAGTTTCTTGATTTAGTTCCATCGAATTACGCAACAAAGCCTAGGTTTTCCTTTTAGCTCCAAACGAACCGACTCAATTAATCCTTTGACGGCCCATTTCACTGCACAATACGTAGACTCTTGCGCTTTAGGTTGTTGCGCGGATTAGGCTGACTTCATCAGCCTCCTCGACAGAATCAGAGCAAGGGATACAAGACCATGAATGCACCATAATGCTAAAGCAATCTTATTGGTCACTTTCGGATTCAAAATCCGTTGCCTTCGGGCGTGGCTAACTCACTTTTGGACAAAGGCGTGTCAGTGGTTCTTCTGATTTAGCTATCATCGAATAACTTTAGATATCCCAAAACGCAATCAGGCACCACTGAACGCAGTGCCTGAGATGGAAGAAAATGGACAGAATCGTGCATCCTCGAACTGAGGTTCTAGGTTAATTTAATGCAGAATTCACAAAAAAAACATGCATTAACTCGATCATGTACAACTAACTTTTTCCAAACTTGAGCTAGCTAGGTACCGATAACAGAAGCAATTGTTGAGAATTATAAAACACTCCACCCACAGCTACAGCCAATAAGAACCCCTCACATAATCCTTCAATCCAGCGCGAGTTAAATGCTTTTGACCACCATTTAGCGCACAAAATGTAAAGAGAGAGAATGCTTGCATCAAATAGCACCCAGATAGATGACAATGTTATTACGCTGGTAGAAAAATTGTGTGTCACTGCAATAAACTGCGGAAAAAAAGCGACAAAGAATAAGATATCTTTCGGGTTGACTACCCCAATAATAAAACCTCTGACTAACCCACTATTTTTGGTGGTTTCGTTGAGAGTTGATGTTGATTCATTATCTATATTGACATTTGGTAACTTCCTTATTGTGAGTAGTTCCGATATCGCGCCGAAGCCAATATAGAAAGAACCAGCAATGCCCAATAAATATAGATAAACGGGAGACAAGTGTACTACACCAGCTAAAGTCAATACTGCAATCGTCATTAACAGCAAGGACGCTCCATTGGTGCCTAGCAAAGTCATAAATGCTTTGCGCTGTCCTTCGCGGGTTGCTGTAGAAATAAGCAGAGCAACGACTGGACCGGGAGTGATAATTAGCAGTAGAACAGCGAGGCTGTAGGTGGCGAGTAATGATAGATTCATGGTGTGTTTCTTCCTGTGGAGATACTTGATTGCCTATAGATGAGTGAAACTCATTCTTTCGAATTTCATTAGTTCGATTTAACTTAACGAAATAATCCTATTATGTAAGGCTTAATCAATGCTGAAAAACGGAAAAAACTGTATATTATTATGAGTAATACTCACAATGGAATACAGACATGACATTGCCTCCACTGTATGCGTTACGGGCATTTGAAGCAGCTGCCCGCTTAGGATCTTTTTCTAAAGCTGCTGAAATACTTAACGTTACACCTGGTGCGGTAAGTCGCCATGTGCGAACGCTGGAAGAATGGTTTGAATGCAAGCTGTTTGAACGACATGGCCCGAAAGTATTAATTACTCCCGCTGGTAACTCTCTGGCCAGTCAACTGACGGAAAGTTTCCAGAGCCTGGAAAATGCCTGTTACTACTTTGGTCGCAACAATCGGCAACTGCGCTTAAAAGCGCCATCCACACTGACCATGAGCTGGTTACTGGACGCATTGAGGAGTTTTCGAGATGAGCACACCGTACCAATTATTGAAATTGTAAGTGTATGGATGGATATTGACAGCGTGGATTTTGTCCGAGAACCCTACGATTGCGCCATCTTGCTGGGACAGGGTAATTTTGGTACAGATACCGAATGCCTTCCGCTGTTTGAAGAGCTGCTGATTCCCGTCTGTTCACCAGCGTTACTGAGTGAGGCTCAATATGATTTAAGCGCTTGTGAGCTAATTCACCCAACTTCGGACCGCCGTGACTGGCGGCGTTGGATAGACCGCACTGGTTATTATAAGTCTTTGAACATTAATAAGGGCAAGGTGTTCGATACTCTTGAGCAAGGCAACCAAGCGGCCATCAGCCGCCATGGTATCTCTGTTGGAGATTTGTTACTTAGTCTGAAAGCGATTGACACCGAGTTACTTGCGTTGCCATTTAAGCAAGCGGTGGTGACTGGTGATAGCTATTATCTTGTCTGGCCTAAAGGTTCAGTTAAAAGACAATACATCGATTTACTCTATCAGTGGCTCAAGTCTTCAGCACCTGGTCCATTGCCTGACGAGGTAACCTGTCTAAATTGATAAACAGGGGACTAGGAAAGCTAACAAAACTAGCTGACGTTGTTAACTCGGTCCTGAACTATATCGTGCATGGAGTGCTGACCCTATATCTTGTGTAATCCCAAGGTCTAAATAGTATGAAGAGCCTAGCTCATTTCATGCCCACCTCCAAGTTACACCTTTCAACTTAAGTGCATAATAATGCAGGTGATGATTTCTGGCTGGACACACCGTTTTGACAGAAATTGGGAGATTCCGTTCAGCGCCATTCTGGTATCTGCGATAACCTCACGTATGGCAAACTCAGAAGAGTAATCCGCTGCTGAGCAATCGCACTAAGCAGGAATGGGGCACTTTCAAGTTAGAAAGTGCCACAGGTAAAAATTCAATCCGAGAAGCTTTTGGACATTTATTGCTTGGTTATAAAACTCTAATTCGTTCTGATTAGATTACTTTTTTTTGACCAAAAGATGTAATCATCTGGACGGCTATCAAACAAGTTATGCATAGATATTCAAAAGGCAAGGTTGATAGCTTACTTTTGTCATTATTTGTAACACGCGTCAGCGAGAACCTCTGCTTGCTCAAGTACAAGTTTGATAGTCTCCTCTGCGGCATCTGGCGGATACGTCCAGCCGCGTAACAGTCGACAAACTAAGTTACGCATACGAGCACGGACACTTTCACGCTTCTGCCAGTCAAGCGTTGCTGAATTACGAAGCTGAACTGTTAACTCTATAGCGAGGTTTCGCAAAGCATGATCGCCAAGTTCATGTACTGAGGCCTCGTTTTCAACCAAGGCCCGGTAGAACACCATCTCATACACTGAAAGATTTAGCTTATCAAGTAGCTCTTTATCTTCATGCATCTCTTTTGTCCACTGGAATCAGTTCTTCGATGACCAGAGCGGTTTCGATGCTGAGGTTGTGGCATTTGTTCAGCGTTGTCAGAATGCGGTCTAAGTGAACTACATCGTTTATATGCAAATAAGTAGATTCATAGATTCTTACTTTTTTGTCTACAAAATGGCTTTCAAACTAAAAAAACAGCCAAACAAATGGCTGTTTTTTTACATCACACCGCAAAGTTTTATTTTTCAACAATGCCTGTTTTCACTGTAAACTCTCTCACTTCCTTTGGTTGCAATTGAATCAACGTACCGTTTTTCTCAGCGGCTAAGTAACCTTCTGGTCGACAAGTTGCAGGCAGGACATAGGCTCCGACTTTTTGGTCTCCGTTGTACAAGATCCAACGCGTCGCATAGTTGAATTCTGTCGTATCAAATCGAGTAATTAACGTCTTGCCATTCGGTATTGTCATTTCAAACTCAGCATTGTCAGTATGCTGGGACAAGTCATCCATAAAATAGACGATTTCAGGATCATACATGTCTGGTGAAGAAAGCTGTTGAATGGGTGCTGATTGCGCTTTGAGTGTGTCGTTAAAATCGAGCCATTGTTGTGTTGGCTTAACATGGCCGGGAATCGATTTACGCAACTTAACCGCACTATCCGGAATGTTTTGCGTCATCTTCGCCTCTGGGAAGTATGCCGTATTCATGTGACACATATACTGTAGTGGCATTGGGACCGAAGCTAAGTTTTGCACTTTCATTTTAATCTCAAACATAGACGCCCCCTTCTCAATAGAAACTGACGGAGTCGCTAAGTAGTGGTCTCCAAAACCCATTACATACTCATATTCACCCTTTAGAGTAATTTGATATTCATCGACTTCTAACCATGCTTTATCCATATTAGCACACGGCATTTCACCGTGCAGCGGGTGATCATCTTCAGGACTTGGACAGCCATTTCTAATCATGCCAGAATGGAAAGCGAAACATCCGTATGTGGCTACAATCTCATTGTTTGGTTTCGGCTCCGAAAACATGTTCTCCATACAAATGTCTTCACCTAGAAATTTCGCATCCCAAATCATTTGCCCCATGTAAGGCAGAATTGTTAAATAACCTTTCGCATTTTCGATTTTTAACCCTTCGACCCCAGAGTTATATTGGAACGCTGATACTTTAAAATCCTCAGATTGAATTAAAATTGTTTCTTGCTGATTAAACTGTGCTTTGTTTAGTGGAATGATATACATAAATCTTCTCCGGAACAGAAAAGCCACTTATAAAGTGGCTTTTTGCTACATTAATTTGTTTGTTCTGCTAATTGAGTCTGTTTTTCGCTTTGGTTCTTATTTTTCATTTCACCTAAGAAATAATAACCAACGTATCCAAAGCAAATAAAGTTGACCAAAAACGAAAGCTGCATGCCAATAGCGTCAGCCACCAAACCTTGAATAGCAGGTACCACTGCTGCGCCTACGATCGCCATAACAATGACAGCTCCCGCTGTTTCCGTGTATTCGTTATCTACCGTATCTAATGTACCAGCGTAGATAGTTGCCCAACAAGGACCGAACAAAACACTCACACCAACAGCTACGTATACCGCGCTAAAATCGTGAACTAGAGATACATAAGCAAGAAACGCCATACCAATCACAGAATAAGCAATGAGTACTTTCTCAGCAGAGAATTTTGTCATCAGGATGTTGGCAATAAATTTACCTATAAAGAAACACACGAATGAGTACACCATATAGTTTGATGCTGCGCGTTCGTTGATATCAGCCATTTCTAGTGCTAAACGTATCGTGAACGACCACACCGCGACCTGCATACCTACATATAAGAACTGTGCAATGATGCCTTTTTTGAAGCGATTATTAGTCGATAAATACTTAAGCGTTTTACCAATAGAAGGGGCTTTTTTACCACTTTGTTGAGCCACTTTACATTTCGGGTATTGAGTGAACATAAACAACGCTAACACACCGATAAGAATGAAAATGATGTACTTATAAGGCTTCAGCGTATGTTCTAGCATCTCTAGACGGAACGCATGAATCTGATCTGGAGACATCGCCGCCATTTGTGATTCTAAGCTCGCACCGTCTTGGAAAATAAGGTACTTACCAAGCAAGATACCCGCAATAGCGCCTATTGGATAGAAAGTTTGGCTGATGTTCAAGCGCAGTGTTGCATGCGATTTTGGCCCCAACATTGAAGAATATGTGTTCGCCGCTGTCTCCAGAAAAGACAAACCCACTGCAATAGAGAAAATCGCTGCTAGGAACATAGTATAAGTTGCCATATGAGAAGCAGGGAAAAATGCAGCGCAGCCAAAGATATAAAGCGACAAACCAATCATAATAGCCACTTTATACGACGACTTTTTAATGACTAAAGAAGCAGGGATCGCAATTAAAAAATAACCGCCATAAAAAGCACTTTGTACTAAGGCGCTTGCAAAGTTAGATAATTCAAAAACAGATTTAAATTGAGTAATTAGAATATCGTTTAATGCAGCCGCACACCCCCATAAAGGAAAAAGGCAAGATAATAGTATAAATTGAAATACTGGTGTTCTATCCAAATAGCCATCAGAGCCTTGGATGGTATTATTTTTTATCATTGTAGGGTTCCTTAAAGAACAGGTTATCTGTAGCTCATTAGAAATAATGAGCCAGTTTTAATTGTTAGTTCAGACCGTTAGTATTATTTAGAGTGCTTTGTTTCAAACTCTTCGAATTGTTCAATGCTCGGATAAGAGAACTGTGTTCCTTTTTCCGTCACACTGAATGCAGCAAACAGTGAAGCTTTTTCTAAGGACGTCTGTACATCACCAGTTTGCATGAAGTAGTGAGAGAAGCAGCCAATGAATGCATCACCCGCACCACTGGTATCCACTGCGTTTACTTTGGTTGGCTCAATGAATACGTCTTTACCATCTTTGCTTAACCAAAGTGCACCTTTCGAACCCATGGTAACGATGATGTTGTTCAAACCTTTATTTAGAAGAATGGTGGCGGCTTCTTTAATCTGTTCAACCGTTTCAACAGGCTTGTTCACTAGAATTTCTAGTTCAGTTTCGTTAGGCACAAAGAAGTCACAACGACAAGCATATTCAATATCAAGCTCAGGTACTGCAGGCGCAGGATTTAGCAATACTGGAATACTATGCTTATTACCAAATTCGATGGCAGCATAGACAGTTTCTAGTGGTACTTCTAGCTGAAGTACAATCAAACTGCACTCCACCAAGGTACTTTCCGCTTTATCAATGTCAGCTGGTTTTAAAAACTCATTCGCTCCTTTAATGATCAAAATAGAGTTCTGAGATGTGGAACTAACAAATATTGGCGCCACACCGCTTGAAGTCTGAGGTACTTTGCTCACATATTGAGTATTGATGCCGTAAGATTGAAAGTTTCGAATTGTATTGTCGGCAAACATGTCGTCACCCACTTTACTTACCATTACAACATCCGCTCCCATTTTCGCGGCGGCTACGGCTTGGTTAGCACCTTTACCACCACATCCCATTTTGAATAATGGAGCTTCTAATGTTTCACCTTCTTTTGGCATACGGTCTGTGTATGAAATGAGATCGACCATATTTGAGCCGATAACTGCAATTGTTTTCATGTTTAACTTCCCTTACTAATGTTATAAAACTAACATTAATCGATCTTTATGAGTATTTACTGAGATTAGGATCACTTAAATGATGTTAACGCCTATTAAGCAATGAAAAAACCAGCACTAAATCACACTTATAGGTTAATATGATAACATTAAAACTTTGAAATGTTATTAAAGTAACATACACTCTAATCCAAGATTAACGCATAGGGTAACAACATGAATCACTATATTGACCACACACTATTATTGGCTAACGCCACAACTAACCAAATCAACACACTCTGTGATGAAGCCCACGAACACCAGTTCTTCTCTGTTTGTATCAATCCTGATTTTGTTGAGCATTGCGCCGAACGCCTAAAGACATCAAATGTTAAGATCTGCACAGTTATCGGTTTTCCTTTAGGGGCAAACACCACTGCTGTTAAAGTGTTTGAAACTCAAAATGCAATCTCGTTAGGCGCTGATGAAATTGACATGGTAGTGAACATCAGCGATGTCTTAGACGGTGAGTGGGATGCTATTGAAAGAGAGATTGCCGCTATAAAAGAGGCATGTGGGCCGAAATTGCTCAAAGTCATCTTCGAAACCTGCCTACTCACCAACAAACAAATTGTTGAACTGTGTAACATTAGCAAGCGTGCTGGTGCTGATTTTGTGAAAACATCAACAGGTTTCTCAACAGGTGGTGCAACTGTTGAGCATATTAAGTTAATGCGTGATACTGTTGGCAAACAAATGGGAGTAAAGGCATCTGGCGGCGTTCGCACCAAAGAAACAGCACAAGCAATGATTGACGCTGGGGCGTCTCGAGTTGGCGCTAGTGCGAGTGTGAGCATTGTCACGGGTGAAGCTCCAACGACGAATGGTTACTAAGAGTAAGAAGCCTTCGGCTGTAAAAGGCCGAAAATGGAGAAACATGGTTACAAAGCAGTTAGAAAGACTTCGACGAATTGAAGCATGCCTAAAACACAGCGACAAAATTCATTTGAAAGAAATCGCCCGCCTTTTAGAAGTGTCAGAAATGACAGTTCGTCGTGATTTAAGCTCCAATGCTGCTCATTCTTTTCCTCTTGAATACTACGGCGGATATATCCGTCGTGGTGATCCAATCGTTCATGATGAAGTTACGGAAGATCTTGAACAGATGTCTTCGAAAGTATCTTCTCAGGCGATTCCACTTCAGAAAGCGCGCAATACAACAGTTTTCCCTCCAGTCAAAGTGAACAACTATATCTCGGCTATCGTTTCTGACTTTATAGAGATGAATGATGTAGTGTATTTCGACAACGGAGTACTTAACGCTGACATTATTGGTTCAATACCCGATCATGTGAAATTTACAGGTGTTACTGCTTCTATGAATGTCTTTTTGGCATTAAAGAATAAACCTAACTGTAAGTCTATCTTGCAAGGCGGCGATTATAACGCTGTACATGATATCTTCGTCTCCACCTCTAATGATGTGCTAACACCTATGATATTTCAGAAAGTGTTTATTTCGTCCGCAGGTGTTCACGATAGGTTTGGCGTGACAGCTTCGGATATGTTGGTAGCAAACATTGCGAATCTGGTTATGGAAAGGAGCATGAAAAAGTATCTGATAGTAGAAAAGAAAACTATCAATCAAACCGCCACATACAAAATCGGTAACTTGCTAAATTTCCACTATTTGATCTCTGATGATGCCTTACCTCATAAGCTCGAAGCGGCTTGTAATGAAGCACGACTGCAGGTTCTAACCCCACCGGTTGATTAAATTGGTGAGAAAGAGTGGAGGCGGTTTTGTCCCGAAGCGACTTTGCAAACATAGAAACTCACTATTTTTGCATAAATATTATTATCGTTACATGAGCTGTATTTGGGCAAATTTCAGTAGTTCGTGGCCGCGAATATTTTAGCCGTAAATGATAATGGGGCATAAACTGCTTAGAGCAATTACGTTAAATCATTGCTGGGCAGAAGCTTCTTAGTCGCTCCGGACGCCACTTGGTAACAGGTGTCGTCTACTCGACAAAACGCGTTACGATCCTCAGCCCCTTTACACTTTGAGCGTAAGAGCACGCTACTTGATAGAGGTCACAACACAATTTTCATCTAATAATTCTTGCTGCAAGTCAAACACCCTAAAGCGGAGCCTCGCATTTTCAGCTTCTAACTGCTTTCGGGCTTCGACTGCATTGTTTCGTTGCACCCTGTATTTATCTTTAAGCTCATTGGCTTTTTTTAATTCGTGTTTTAGCCTATCAAGCTCAGACAAAGGGACATCTAACTCAATATCTAAACCTGTTGTCATCGCTTTATCGCGGTTGAGGTTGTATTCATCGATAACAGGTTTGGCGTAGGCAACGAACTCTTTGAACTTATGGACATAGCTATTGCCAAGCCGAGCTTCATTATTGATTCGGTTCAACGTCAGTTTGCCCGTCGCCTTAACGTGAAGCGGCTTACCATCTAATAAACGTTGAAATGCATTTACCAGTAACCCCTCGGTCTTGCAGGTTGCCTTATATTCTACTTTCATGACCATACCGCCTTAATATCATCATTGAAGTTATCAAAAGGAATGCTGTGTTTGACTAGAGTTGGTTCAATAGACTGAATCTTCTTTTTTCTAGCATCGAGAATTAATTCATTGACATAGTCACCCATTTCATTTATTGACCTGAATGAAGCAATGAGGTTATCCCGCTCCCTCGATAGCCTTTTCGCCGCTTTATCAGTGATTACCTTATGCTTACAGGATGCTTCAACAATATCCATCAGGGAGCAAAGTCGTTCACAATTACGGTTGGTGCAGTAGCCACCTGTAGGAAGTAATACAATAGATTTGTCACCAGACCTTACCAATGCCTCCAGTTCACTCCGAGACATCACGATTTCTTCACCCTGTGCTAGCCGCTCTGCTTTATCCTGAGCTATACGCTCGCCCTCAGCACCACTCAAGGTTTCGGATACATTGTAAATCTCATCCCATGCGTCCACAGCAGATGCTTCAATTGCTTTATCAAACTCACTAATTAACTTTGTATCCATCAGCAATTGGTTGGTGCGCGCGAGTTCGGAATAATTTGCATACCAGTTGGACATATTAATATTGCGGTGCTTTAGCTGGTATTTTACTGTGAGTGCATTGCCCAATCGGTTTTTCACCATAAAGACCACAAAACTCCGTCGTAAATCATGAGGGCTAAGCCTTGGTAAGGCACCTCCGACCTTTAAGCTTCCCGCACGGTCTGGATTTAACAGGTCGAATTCGTCAACGTCTTCAGCGGTCGCAGTAATGTTGAACTCATTCATGTTCAATGCATCACCAGCCCCTTCAATCGTGTATTTTAGCGACGTTTTATTTATGAGTGCTTCACTGTCGTAAGGGATACAAGAAGAAATGAAAGCACTCTCAAGGTCTTGTTTCCTTGCACTATATTGGTCTTGGGTTAACTGAGCTTTTTGATAGCCGTCATCCAGTCGCTCTAACGAATATTTCCTTGCGGCTTGCGTGGCATCAAAAGCTAGCTCCAGTGCCAGTTTTGCGATAGGGGCAGTATTCCACGTTGTATAAATCTTTTCGCCCTTGTTTCCTTTTGTAGAAAATCCTGAAACCTTGGGTACAGCAATCAGTGAATCGTCATAGCTCTCTTTGTTCATGGAAAGCAGCTCTTCCTTGCGGGCGGCAGAGAATAAACCCACACAGATAAAGCACATCCTGAGTAATTTACCCAACCAACCTCCTTTCCTGTCAAATGAGAAATTAGGAATAGCTTTTCGTTCAGGCCACTTGCTTGTTATGAGAGACATCCTTGTATGGAGTGTCTTCATTTGCCCATCGCTTAGGGCACTCACGCCTAACGCTTTAAGCTTAGTGTTGAACATTTCATCCTGATAGATGTAAAGTTTTTCCATTGCCGTTGAAATTTGGTGACGATAGGGGTGATAGGTTTCAACAAACTCAACAACTGTTTTTAATATACTGACATGAATCGCTTCAGGAAACGCAATTGCCTGACCTTCACCTGAATCAGGTTGAATCCACCGTACATACTCTCGCTTATGAACATAACGCTTTACAAGGCCCGCTTTATTCAATGAATTAATCGTAGACGCAATGCGTCGGCACGGGCCTTGACCGCCCCCCCCCCCCATATAATGCTTTAGTGCACTTTTTCCACTCTCGCTCGCTCGTAAGTAAGCTGAAGTCACTTTTACCCCAACGTGTGGCGAGGGCGTTTAACTTACTTCTAATGGTTATCAACGAGCTAACCGCTGCATGCGAATCAGAGCTTGAGGTTTCCTTTTGGTACTGGATCAGTGCATAAAGGTAAGACTGAATATCGTGGCGGTACTTTTCATTAATCCATCCAAAAGAAATGATTTTTTTGTTCTGGTTAAGAGCGTGGAAATCCCACTCGAGATCAAAGACACGTGACACACCGTTATTGTCAGAGTCAAACGTCACATACGGGTTTTCAGCGAGCTCTTGGCGAGGTTGTATAAGCTGTTTAGACATAAATTACCCCTTAAAAAATTGGCTGGCGCTGGCTCGGTCTTGGTAAAGCAGGTGGTAATCACCATCTTCCACTTTTTGTTTTGCTTGAGCGTAATTTTTTGGTGCTTTTTGTTTCAGCCTGAGAAGGACTTTTTTCAACATCCTCTCCACAACAAAATACTCATCCTTAGGTGCGGAATTACTTGCCACCATCTCTTTGAGGTCTTCGATTTGTTCTAAAAATGACAGCATCAACCAGATATCATTTTCTGACGCAACCAATTTATGGCTGTCACAATCAAAGCAACCAAGAAAATCTGTGCACCGCCCCGTGTCTTTCGAAAAGTCAATGCCTAACTGCTTCATTCGCCGCGCCTCAGCAACGAGCTTCTCTGGTGTTGCTCCAGCGCACTTGATGCCAGTAGGCGTTGTCATTAATGGCTGCTCTTTGCTTTCACGGTTGCGCAATGTCTTATAATCATAATCTGACAAAATATCGCTGTGCATCGCCTTTGCACCCTCGATGGCTTTACCAACTTCCTCTCCCTTGGCAATAGCGTATTGTGCACCCATCGTGGCATTAAGGTTGTTATCATGGTCTGCCTGAACACCACTAGAGTAGCGTTGGGCGACAACATTCACTGTATTATTCAGACCCTGTGACACAAGGAAGATATCTTCAGTCACTCGCATCAGAACATTAGATTTTGTTGCTCGGAATCGGCTCGCATTAACCCTTAACCCAGTTACCTTCTCAAGATGTGTATTAATGTAGCCAATATTTGAACCGTTGGTATTGAATGTGCAGACCTCACCTCTGGAACTAAAATAAGGACAAAGCGGTAGCTCATTTGACAACGGAATACCCAGTGATTGGTACATCACTTTAGAGGTTTTTAGCCATCGGTTAATCAACCCTTTAGTTCGCTGGCTAAAGCCAGCGCTATTATCCAAACTTTTATAGCCTGCCCTAAACTTTTCACCGTCAAAAACAAACCGCCCACTGCCAATACTTTTAAATGAAACGTCCTTGTAGCGCACATTAGCAAGCACCGATGTATTCATTCCTGTCAGCATTGAAAACACGAAAAAGCAATTGCGTGATGCCTGATTATAAAATACTTGCCGATTAAGTTGCTCAAGTGGAAGCGGGCTATTCTCTATTGTTCCTGGTTGAGGTTTCATGCACTTCTTAAAACCGCTTTTCTTAATACTAATTTGACGTGGTGTCCAGTCATTGCGCCTTGCTTGCTCATCAAACAGCTGTTCATCAAAGAACGGATGAATCTCTAGCAACTCATTTTTCTCAATCGCTTCCTGAAAGGCCAGTGCGCCTTTAATCAATATCTTGGATAATGGTTTCAGCTCTGTTTCCACATGAAACGCCTTATTTGCAGCCAAAAGGTTTGCTGCAACTTCTGGCAGCATCTTCAGGTCAGATTCTCGATTCCACAGCCTTAATAGGAAAGATAAGCTGTTTTTAATATTCCCCGCTAACGATACCAGCTCACCTCTTTCGCGTAATTTATTGAAGTGCTTAATGCAATCAATCATAGCAGCGTTACTGAAAAGGTCACCTTGATAACCAATACCGTCAAGAAATTGGAAGTAGCTAACAAGACCAGAAAAGTGAGTCTGCTTTGACCGGTTTTTTGGTAAAGGATTTAGCTTTTGGTGAATCTCCCTGACGATATCATCCCGATTCGCCAATACCTCATTCCCTGATTTTATTTGATTTACTGTTGGGACATTCAGATAACGCAGGCGGTGAGTGTAGGCTTTATATCCATTACCAGAATCTAAAACCATATCTTCAAAACGAAGTAGGATGATAGGTGCGCTGGTCTTCTTTGTTGTAATTTTGGTACGCTTACGTCCTTGGATCATACTGTCGTCTCCAAGTCATCAAAAGCGCCAATATAGTCCAGTACGTCCTCGTAAATTTCATCGGCAGAGGGTATATCTTGTGCTATTTCCAGGTACTCTATCGTCGTCGCCCTATCTTCATGTCCTAGCAACGCTGACACCCTATCCAATGCCTCATCGGGTGTGATTGACGGGTTACCATACTCATCCTTTTTATTTAAAAGGTGGCGGAAGATATTCACGGCAAACGTTGAGCGTAAATTATGTATGGAGCCGACAATAGGGTGGTCAAGACCTTGGGTTAGATTCGCAGTATTACGTATTTCCACCCAGCGGCCAGTGAAGTCTTGTAGCCGCGTAAACATGGGTTTCCCAGACTGGGTAATAAATAGGTACTCAAGTTCAGGGTTAATCGCATCGTCACCCTCAAAAAGGTGCGTGTTACCTGCCTCAGACTGCTCCTTGCACCATGCTTTGAATTTCTCAAGGCGCTTTTGATACCTGTCGGACTGCGAGTAATCGTAAAGCATCTTCATCAATGGGGCGGGGATTATGGTTTCACGGCTTTTATTCTTCTCTGCGGAGCCATCTGCGGTTTTTGTGAGTGATTGGTACATATCACCGACACCCAAATCCAGCACAGGCTTTTTAAACACCTCTTTGCCGTCCTGAATCATGGTTTCGGGGTTAACAATCTGTCCCAAATGAAGGCTTGCTGCTTCCTCACGCCGCAATCCAGTATTACGGCAAATCATTGGGTGCAGGCAAAATTCAATCGGAAGTGAGTGCAATTTACTGTTATCACCATGACGAACCACTCTGCGGGACTTCACTAATATGTTTTGCAGAATTTTCCATTCATTATTGGTAAACGGTTTTAGGTCTCGGCGTAGGTTGCTGAGGTTTGTGCCACCACTGCGAGATGATTTAGAGAATTTAATTCGCATATCCGTCGTATGCACCTGCTTACGTAGGTAAGCTTTCATACTAGATGCAGACGCCTCGAAATGTATATTAACTGTCTCAAACTGGAAGGGAGGGTTATTAAAGCGGATGCCTTGGCGAAGACAGTGTTTATAGAAACCAACAATACTGCTCATGTATTGCCTAGCTGTAGTTTTAGCCAATACACCATCAATAGCGAGCTGCTTTATGCCATCCCGATACTGGTAGGTTAACCGTTCTTGCTTGTTGCGAGGAAAGCTACTCCATTCTGGACGAGGGTCATCATAGAGAGGGTCAAAGTCCTCTTTATCGTATTCAGCATCCCACTCTGCCTGCTTGTCCAATACAAAACAGAAGTAATGAGCAAGCCCCTGCGCATCGGTGCCAAGCTCAAGCACACCATCATCGATTGCTTTCGACAATAAGAACTCATTCACCATATCTAATGGTTGGTAGCTGACTAGGTTGTTTTTGTCGTCATATCCAACAATATGGAGTAAGGGGAGTTTCTTGATGGGGATCTTATTGCCATTGGCACAGTATATAACCTGAGGTTCACCATTCTCATCAATGGACACCAATGGTTTCTTGTAAACGAAGTTAAGGATAGTCGAAATTTCTATCTCTTTTCGTATGACCTTTTTCTGATTTGTATCGTTATCTGACATACTAAACCTCATACTGTACATACAATCAGCATATACAGCATTCTCAACTTTGAAAGTTAATTATGAGGTTTTAGTCTATCAGGTAAGTTTTGAATATGGTCTTCCCAATCCACCACATCAATCTCGTAAACAACTTTGTTACGGACACTTTCCCCTGCCGCATGCATTGCGGACTTAGAGCCTGTAATCAACGGATGCCATTCTGGTAAAGGCTGCTTTTCAGCCAACAGACGGTAAGCGCACGTGTGTGGCAGCCAAGTAAAATCGTCGATGTCTTCTCGGGTCAGCTTGGTGCACTCTTCACCCGAAGTGAAACGGTTTGGGTAATCCTTACATGAACACGTTTTACTGTTCAGCCAGCTACAAGCCACATTGGTATAGTAGATTTCATCGGTATCTTCATCCATCAGCTTATGCAAACAACATTTGCCACAACCATCACAGAGAGATTCCCATTCCTCTTCTGTCATCTGCTCTAACGATTTACTTTGCCAAAATGGAGTGCTCATACTTCAGGTCTCACCAAGGGAATTTAGGGGGCGATTTATACTCTTCTCAACGCAAAAGTTCAAGTTTTGAGAAGATCTTGCATCCTTCCCACATAACGGTGGAGATATTCAACTACTTTCGTTTTACTGTTCTATCCTTAAACAAGTTTCCATTACTCAATTGATCAAGAAGGCATTAAGGAGTTTTCATGGGTATTATTTCTTGGATTATTTTGGGCTTAATCGCCGGCGCACTTGCTAAATGGCTCATGCCAGGAAAAGATGGGGGCGGTTGGATTGCAACAATGTTACTTGGTATTGCAGGGGCATTTGTAGGTGGCTTCCTTGGCGGCATTCTCGGTTTCGGCGGAGCAACTGGCGTCAACATTGGTAGTATCATTACCGCAACACTAGGCGCATTTATTCTGTTGTTTGTTTATAACCGTTTCTTAAAATAATCACGATGATTTAAAAGCAAAAAACCAAAAAGGGAGCGTAATGTTAAGCGCGCCCTTTTATTTTTTTCTTTCTTCACTCTTCCAATCCACGTCAAAATGACCATAATTGCCCCCTTAATTTTTAAGAGGTTTACATTATGGATTGTCGATTAGGATGTGGAGCGTGCTGTATTGCGCCAAGTATCTCTTCACCAATACCTGGAATGCCCAAGGGCAAACCTGCAGGTGTTCGTTGTGTACAACTCAACGACGACAATTTGTGCAAGCTATTTGGTAAGCCTGAACGCCCAAAAGTCTGTCACGATTTTAAACCGTGTCCGATTGTATGCGGCAACACCAATCAAGAAGCACTCGACAACATCTCTGAATTAGAACAATTGACGTAATGCGACTCTAGACCACACGTTTAAAGTTAGTACCTCGGTTGTTTCTCTCCGAGGCAGTAATCAAAGCAAACTCAAGATTTAGCACTCCCCCCCTCAGCCTTTTATCTCACCCTTGAGAACTCTTGCCACATAGCGTTCCATTTGCGGTTTTTGCGCGATCTCCCTCACAATTTATTGACAATTCTCGACTATGTTCAGCGGGTCATTTAATTAAAGATCAGGAAAGAACATGAATAAGTATTTGGCTGAGGCTTTTGGCACGTTCTGGCTAGTGTTAGGCGGCTGTGGTAGCGCGGTGTTGGCTGCGGGTTTCCCTGAAGTGGGTATTGGTCTGTTGGGCGTTTCTTTGGCATTCGGTTTAACCGTTCTGACGATGGCATTTGCTATCGGTCATATTTCAGGTTGTCACTTGAACCCTGCAGTGACAGTTGGCCTTTGGGCTGGCGGTCGTTTTGAGACAAAAGACGTTGCTCCCTACATCATCTCACAGGTGATCGGCGGGCTTATCGCAGGTGGCGTGCTTTACGTTATTGCATCTGGACAAGCAGGATTCGATGTTGTGGGTTCTGGCTTTGCCGCCAATGGTTATGGTGAACACTCTCCAGGCCAATACTCGATGATCGCTGCACTTGTGACTGAAGTTGTCATGACGATGATGTTCCTGATTGTCATTATGGGTGCAACAGACAAACGTGCGCCACAAGGCTTTGCACCTATCGCAATTGGCCTGTGTTTGACTCTCATTCACCTGATCAGCATTCCTGTCACCAATACGTCAGTAAACCCTGCTCGTAGCACGGCAGTCGCAGTATATGTGGGTGACTGGGCGGTTTCTCAGCTATGGCTGTTCTGGGTTGCGCCTATTGTGGGTGGCGTGCTTGGTGCGGTTATCTACAAAAACCTTCTTAGTGAAGAATCGAACGATTAATCGTTCCCAACTCCCAAGATCAAAAAAGCCGCTGAGTTCAGCGGCTTTTTATTAAATTCTGTGTCGACCTAATAGCGAATGTGACAACGTCGTGCCATCAACAAGCTCTAGCTCCCCACCGACAGGCACACCATGCGCGATGCGGCTGGCATCAACTTGGTGCTCTTTACATAGCTCTGCGATGTAATGGGCAGTGGCTTCACCTTCAACTGTTGGGTTTGTCGCCAAAATCACTTCGGTAATATCACCGCGACGTAAGCGGTAATCAAGGACATCCAATCCAATATCACTTGGACCAATACCATCTAATGGCGACAAATGCCCCATAAGAACAAAATACCGACCAGAATATTGGCCTGTTGCTTCAACGGCTGCGATGTCTGCCGGGCTTTCTACCACACAAATTTGACCATTTTCTTGGCGTTTTGGGTTGGTACAAATGTGACAGACTTCTTCTTCGGTGAAGGTTCGACACTCAGTACAATGACCTATTTCTGTCATTGCCTGACTAAGCGCATCTGCAAGCTGCAAACCGCCTTTTCTATCGCGCTGTAACAAATGAAAGGCCATACGCTGCGCTGACTTGGGGCCAACCCCAGGTAGACAACGTAAGGCCTCCATCAATTGCTCCAGCATATGACTGGTACGCATTAAAAGTCCGCTTAATTAAATATCAGCAGATTAGAATGGCATTTTCATACCTGGTGGTAGTTGCATACCGCCAGTTACAGAAGCCATTTTCTCTTTTTGAGTTTCTTCAACACGACGGGCTGCATCGTTGAACGCCGCAGCGATCAGATCTTCAAGCATTTCTTTGTCGTCTTCCATCAAACTTTCATCGATGTCAACACGACGTACGCTGTGACTACCAGTGATAGTAACCTTAACTAGGCCAGCACCAGACTCGCCAGTTACTTCCATATTCGCGATTTCTTCTTGAAGCTTTTGCATGCGATCTTGCATTTGCTGGGCTTGCTTCATTAGGTTGCCCATACCGCCTTTACCAAACATGTTTATCTCTCTGGTTTAATGAGGTGTTGCATCAATTAATGGGGTTATACCTTTGGGTTTTCAACCCCATTCCATTCGATTATTAGATAGGGCGCACACTATCTTTATCAAGCTCTGCAGCAAAACGACGTTCAATAAATTGAACATTTGGATCGTTTTCTAAACTGTTCAGCGCTTGCTGTAATTTCTCTTGGTAGAGCCTATCTCTCAGTTCAAGTGGTGTTTCTCCACTCTCCCCTATTTCGATGCTCATGTGGCACTCTTCACCCAACACGGTATTAAGTGCTTTAAGCAATTCGGCTTGAGCTCTATCAGTATTCAAATGAGCTTGGCTGCTTCTCAATAGTAACGAAACGGTTGTTCCTTCCTTACTATAATGAGAGTTTAGCGCAAGTTGCTCTACCAGCTTAGGGATCTCCATTAAGCTGATTAGCTTCGCCCATTCATTATGTTCTAATGACTCATCGATGAGCTTTTGTGCCATTTCAGGCGTTTTCTCATGCTCAAGTGCCTGCTTGAGCTGCGTAGGTGTCAGTTTTGTATTTACTTTTGTCTCAACAGGCTTGCTTGGACGCCAGCGATACGCTTCCTCAACTTGTGGCTCCGTCGACTTCGGAGCTGAGTTTGGCGACACCTGCGCGGAATTGCCATGCAATTGCGCTACTCGGTCGATAACCGATTCTGGTTGTGCAGATGCCGCTTTAGGCTTTTTTGAGCCACCATTTTGAGGAGTGTTCTGTTGTAGGCCTTGACGCTGAGAACGTAATTGGTGACGCAAACCGCTTAGACCGCCGCGCGCTGGTGTTGAAACGCTCTCTTGCACTTGTTGAGGTGGCGTTTCATGTTGCGGCGCTGGGTTTTCGCTCATCGGCGGCGCCATATCATACTGTGGTGGAACCGTCTCATATCCACTCGCTTGATACTCAGGTTGCGAACTGGATGAAGGTTGAGGCGCCACTTGTGGTGTGCTTTGTGCTGGACTCGGCTGCTGATCTCGAGGAGCCGCGGCTGTCTGAGCTGGCGCAGCCTTTGGTTGACTGGTACTTTGAGCCGGAGATGACGCTGGCTCGCAGTTACTAGAAACAACATTTGCCCCACTGTTATTTGATGGGCGGAACGCCATCATACGCAGCACAATCATTTCCAGACCGACTCGCCCATTTGGCGAGAGAGTCAAATCTTCACGACCTTTCAATGCAATTTGGTAGTAAAGCTGAACGTCTTGCGGACTTAGTGCTTTACTCAACAACTCGATTTTTTCTGCATCTGGCTGCGCTCGGTCTAGCGACGCTGGCAGCGCTTGATACATCGCAATTCGATGAAGCTGTGTTGCGACTTGCTGCAACAAACCATCCCACTCAACACCATTTGCTGCTAATTGCTGGATTTTATCCATGGCTTGTTGAGGTTGCTTGCTACTGATTGACTCTAGTAAGTGAATCGCTTGGTCGGTATCAATCGTCCCCAACATGTGGCTGACAATATCGGTTTGCACCGCACCGTTACCTAAAGCAATTGCTTGATCGGTCAAGCTAAGAGCATCACGCATACTGCCATCTGCAGCATGTGAAATCATACCCAGTGCTTTTGGTTCTGCCGATACTTGCTCTTGACCCAAAATGTAGTCAAGTTGCTGATGAATATCATCAACGCTGATCGGTTTGAGATGGAACTGTAGACAACGCGACAATATAGTAACAGGCAGCTTTTGTGGATCGGTTGTCGCGAGTAAGAACTTCACATACTCTGGCGGCTCTTCCAGGGTTTTCAACAACGCATTGAAAGAGTGACGCGATAGCATGTGCACCTCATCGATGAGGTACACTTTAAAACGTCCACGAGCAGGTTTGTATTGAACGTTGTCTAACAGTTCACGAGTGTCTTCAACTTTAGTACGTGATGCTGCGTCGATTTCAAGAAGATCGACAAAGCGACCTTCATCAATTTCACGACAAGTATCACACTTACCACAAGGTGTCGCGGTAATGCCGGTTTCGCAGTTCAAGCCTTTGGCAAACAGCCTACCGATACTCGTTTTACCCACACCACGAGTCCCGCTGAACAGATAAGCATGGTGTAAACGGTTTTGCGCCAGTGCGTTTTCCAACGCCGTCAGGACATGTTTTTGTCCGACAACTTGGTCAAACTGATTAGGACGCCATTTTCGCGCTAAAGCTAAATAACTCATTGAATGTATTAATGTCCTTCAAAATCGCAGATGCTGTACACGTTTAGACCTAGTGCTTCTAAACGTTTATCGCCACCGATTTCTGGTAGGTTGATAACGAACGCAGCGTGCTCAACTTCACCACCCAGTTGGCGAATCAGCTTAGTCGTCGCTTCAATAGTACCGCCCGTTGCCAATAAATCGTCGACAACCAGTACTTTGTCGCCTTCAACGATGGCATCTGTATGGATTTCTAGTGTATCAACGCCGTATTCAAGCTCATAAGATTGAGCAACAGTAGGGCGTGGTAGCTTGCCTGGTTTACGCACTGGTACAAAACCAACACCTAGCTCAAGCGCTAAAGGCGCGCCAAATAGAAAGCCACGAGCTTCCGTACCCACAACCTTGGTAAAGCCCATATCTTTGTAACGTTCAACAAGTAAGTTGATCGTTGCTTGGTATGCTTTCGCGTCTTCAAGAAGGCTCGTCACATCACGAAATAGAATGCCTGGCTTTGGGTAGTCTTGGATGCTTTTGATGCTAGATTTGATCAGTGAAATTGTTTCTGTAGTCATAATACCGATTTACTTAGATTGGCTCATCGCCCTCTCTAATCGCAGTATCACGAGGGCAACGAACAATAGGTTTTCACCACTATGTGCTTATTTTCGTAAAAGTCACAGGCGCTGAAAATACAAACGCCCACTCGAAGAGCGGGCACACTATTCTCTACAATCTTAGTGATTTTCTTCTCGGTCAGCAACCAACTCAATCACAGGCAGACGCATAAACCAGCTGAGTAAAACGATTAGCATCACTAAAAGACCAATTTTTACCCAAACGAGGGGGACAACAACGATTGAAACCATGAAACTAAGCGCAATAAAAATCGCACCACGCTTTTTTACTTTTGAAGTAACAGCCCGATGCTTATGCCAATTGTCGAGAATGGGTCCAAACGTTTTGTGGTTATGTAACCATTGATGAAATGCGGGGCTACCACGCATAAAACATGCGCTAGCAAGCAAAATAAAAGGTGTGGTGGGTAAAAGTGGAAGGGCTATGCCGGCTATGCCGAGCACAATACAGAGTCCACCAACAGTATTGAAAAAGTAACGCTTAATACGAATGGTGAACTCCGGTACAAAATAGCTAGATTAAAAGCCTGCGTAACCATTCATTACACGAAGCCAGGTTAGCGTTGCAGGAAGTGTTGGGATCAAAAGAACTGCAATAAAACCTAAAAAGTAAAAAATATTATAAGGCTCTTTAAAATCTTTGTCTGCCATGATGTGTCTTCTCACTAGTTGACTTTGCTTCTCCCAAGGCACAGCGTTAAATTATCGTTGCACAAATGGGTCATTATTGTTTTAAGAGCTGACTATACATTAAACAGCCAAATCTAAACACCAGTAAAAAGTAAGGTTATTGAACTAAACGTATGTTGTTTTGGTGGTTCTAAAAAGATAATAAGCAGCGTAAGGACGCTGCTTATTGGTTTGCAAGTCATAATTATACTAGTCGGGATTTCCGGGTAATACTTAAACTAAAACTTGAAGAACCTAAACACCCGATAGACAACTGTCCTGCAACACTTAGCGGTAAATCGCGGGTGATGAAGTTTTTCATACTTCCTCCCCCTAAACGGTTACCTGCTGCGATGTGTTGATTCGTATTTCCGTCAGACCAATGGCTATCTAAACCCGCAGGCAATATAGAGACCGAGGATGAAGCGAGGTCGGCGACACCAAACACAGCATTGACTGCACCCGCACACTCCGAACACTCAATTCCTTTTTCAATGATCCCTACCATGTCCTTGAGATCAGCACTGAAACTTTTCAAGTTACGGAGATAATCGTCAAACAATGCCCTAACGAGCAATGTCGTCGCAACTCCATCATTAGCTTGGGAAGCAGAATCAACGAGATAAAACGCAAATTGACCATTCATTAACCAACGATAATCGAAAACCAAGGGCATCACATCCGTCGATTGCAATAAACGGTACGAGCAGCGCCAATATCCCTGAGCAGCATCCTTCTCTGGCAATAGAGCTTGCAGTAAATCTCTTGCCGCGCTCGGATTCTGTTGTAAATATTCCAGATGCCAATACAGCTCTTGTTCATCTGGGATTTCACCACCATCATCAACCCTGAACCACTGACTTGAAAAGTCACGTTGTTCTGAGAAGTGGCTATCGGTATCTTCTAGCGTATTCTCTATCGCCTGAGATAGGTGCTCATAATTACCTATCGGTTTAGGAAGAAAATCTTTAATACCAAACCGCAACGCTTTCGCGACATCGGACATTTCATCCGTGCCTGATACCACGATAAGCGGCATATATGGGTATTCGAGACTAACTTCTTCGACGAACTCGATACCATCTAAGACCGGCATCGATAAATCACACAAGATAAGATCGGGTTGGCATTCCCTGAGTTGTTGAAGCGCTTCTAGGCCGTTTTCTGCTTCTACTACTTTAAAACCCTGACTTTCTAAATAGGCATTGGTTACTTTGCGAAATATTGGATCATCGTCCACCAACATTATTAGTTTTTGATTAATCACTTCCTGTGCCGAGACCATTGCCGTTTGACTGTGAGTCTTAAACATACCTTTATCCCTCACAAAGCTCAGTCAAAAAAACAGATTTATTATTAAGTCATTATTTTTGTTGTGTTTACTTCCAGCAAAACGTGTCACAGCAAGACCTGAGGCCGCTTCGCCTTGTTATAAAACTTAGCTCGGAAACTGCATTAATACAAATATTACGGCGTATAACAGTATTTACTCAAACAGGGTTGCTGTGTTCAAATGATGCAACATGTTGACTTAAAGCAAGCTTTGATCACAAAGTTAATTATAAATTAACCGTAATCGGTAATTTAATGTGTCTGGAAATATGAAATTAGATGACTTAAACCTGTTTCGACTGGTTGTCGAAAATGGGAGCTACACCGCAACTTCGCGAAAAACCATGATCCCGGTTGCGACCATCACCCGACGCATTCAAGCGCTAGAAGACTCTGTCAATCTTCGACTATTGAACCGTCATGCTCGCAAACTTTCGCTCACTGAAGCAGGGGAACGTTTTTACCATGAGTGCTCTCCTTTACTACAAAGGCTAACAACCGCAGCAGAGGAAATCACTGACGACTGCCGAGGAGCATCCGGCAAGATTAAGATATCCGCGCCTTACAACTTAACTAAACGAATGATGATGCCGATGTTCAACAGCTTTATGAAGCAGTACCCGGACATCAACATTGAGCTAACGACAGAGAATAATGCGGACAAGCTTGACCCTACTGAATGGGATGTAATTTTTCGAGTGGGACCTCAACGCGACTCTAGCCTCATCGCGCGTAAGATTGGCGAAGTGAAGGATATTCTCGTTGCAAGCCCTGATTATCTAACCTCGAATCCTGCGCCACATCATGCAGAAGAGCTCTCTAACCATTCATTGCTAAAAGGGTACCCGCTTATTAAGTGGACCTTGATTAATAGCAAAGGCGAGTCTGTGGTGAATGTTGATCGTGGTCGTTTTCAAGCAAACGCGCTCAATGTGGTGCGCAGCGCTTGTTCCGAAGGTTTAGGCATCACCCTAATGCCAGATGTCATGATCAAAGAGTACATCGAGAGCGGCGATTTGGTACGCGTACTGCCAGATTGGAGTGCAAACCCGCGCGACATTTATATGCTTTACAACCACAAAGATCACCTGCCAGAGAAAGTTCGCCTCTTTATTGACTTTGTGATCGCTTATAACATTCACTAATTAGATAGCGAAAGTAAATTACCACCTTCTAAAGAAGGTGGCTTTGTGTGAGCCCCCTAAAAGGGGGCCTTTGTTTAGTCCAGCGCC
>NZ_JAWOUN010000008.1:0-278986 GCF_033339395.1 Vibrio sp. 397
CTTTCAACCACAGGCGCGTCGTTTACCGCATTCACAGTGACGTTAACCGTCGCTTGGTCAGTCAGTGCACCATCGGTCACGGTGTAAGTGATTTCGGCGTCACCATGGAAGTTCTCAGCCGGTGTGAAGACCAGTTTGCCATCAACAATCTCAACTGTACCTTGTGCTTCAGGTACAGACGCTGATTCAATCGACAGCTTATCACCATCAATATCGGTGTCGTTTGGCAGGACATCAATCGTTACTGAGCTATCTTCCTCTGTAATTGTTGTATCATTAGAGGCAATAGGCGCATCGTTAACTGAGTTTACTGTTACCGAAACTTGAGCTTCATCCTCTAACTCACCATCTGAGATGGTGTAGCTAATCGTTGCATTACCGTTGAAATTTTCAGCCGGAGTGAAAACAAGCTTACCATCGATAATCTCAACGATACCTTGCTCTTCTGGTACAGAAGCAGAGGTAATGATTAAATCATCACCTTCAATATCACTGTCGTTAGCGAGCACATCAATTACAACCAGGGAATCTTCGTCAGTTTGAATCGCATCATTAGTTGCTATTGGCGCGTCATTAACAGGCGTAATATCTAAGTTAGCAGTGCCATTAATAACACCACCATCATCATCAATGATGTCATAGGAGAATGACACTTCAGTGTCATCATCAGCTTCTGGGATGTAAGTCCAAGAGCCATCGCTGTTATCAATTAAGGTGCCATTCCCACTCTCAATAGTGACGTTTGTAATGACAAGAGTATCGGCATCATCAATATTGACATTAGATAGTAATTCTTCAGTAGTTATCGTGATTGGATCGCTATCTTCCTCAACAGCGCTTAATGTCACTGGAGAATTAGTAAGTGGCTTACTTGAGCCATCCCCACTTGTCTCGATACCTGTTGTGAAGAAGTCATTTAAGGTCAACGCTTGTGTTTCAGATAAGCCGAGGGATTCTAGGCCAATAGTTTCAAAGTTTGTTGAGGCTAGCACTTCAGTACCATCTCGTACAATCGTGGCACTATTTTGCAAACTGGAGCCACTATTTTCACCCGCTGCAGGTGCGAGTTCTTCATCAATAGCAGAAGGGTCTTGACCTTGCTCAATAGCACTAATAATCTGTGCTACATCGTCTGAAATATCTTTTAAACCTTGCTCTTGAGCAAGCTGAATTTTCAGGTCTTGAGGCGCAGCATCTGTCATTGCCACTATCACTTCACCTGGTAGAGGCTGCTGTCCTTCTGCAAGGACTCTCAGCTGCCCATCCAAACCTATTACGACGACTTGATTACCGAGTGGCACTAATGCTGTACGATCCATATAAACCTTAACCCTAAATAACTGTCAAGTTTTTGACTAACAATACTAATTTGCTATATATTGCCCGAATATATAGTGCAATAACAGCAATTTGATGCTCAATAAAGTAATTATGTGTCATACATCAATAAGAATCCAGATGCATAAGTGTTTTATTTTATTAAAATCTGGACACTCGTTTCTAGCCATTACCTCCATCTTTAATTTGAGATCTTAATTCAAGTTTTAGGCAGATTTAGTAGGTTGATTTATCAAAATTGAAACAAATGAACAGCGAATCAACAGGTTACTTCATCGCATATTAATGTTATTGTGCGCTAAATTATTGACGCTCTTATAAGTATTCCACTTATAAGCCCTATCACCTCGAGAATTTTTACCATTATCTAGGAGAATCACAGTGAAGTGGACTCGTGCCAACGCCTTTTGTATTGGTATGTTCACCGCTAGTCATGCTTTTGGGCAAACGCTAGAGCAAGCGGTTGAAAACACATTAAAAACCAATCCTGACATCAAAAGTGCGTTCAATGAATTCGTTAGCAAGCAGTATGTGAATGAAGCATCTGGTGGTGCTTACCTCCCATCCGTAGACTTAGATGCCGGTATCGGTTACGAAGGAATCAAACCTGCAGAGTCAGGGCGAGATTCAACCGATCTGACAAGAAAAGAAGCCACCGTGACACTAACCCAGCTAATATGGGATGGTTCAGCGACACTTAATGATATGGATCGAACAGCAGCTGATGCTGAATCGGTCCGTTATCAACTTCTAGCTGATGCCCAAGACACCGCTCTAGAGGTCGCGAAAGTTTATTTAGACTCAGTAAAAGCTTATGAAATTCTTACACTTTCCGAGAATAACTTGAAAGTGCATAAGAAGATCTATGAAGACATTAAAAAGCGAGTTAACTCAGGTATCGGTTCTACAGCAGACCTAACCCAGGTAGAGGCTCGTTTAGCAAAGGCTCACGGTAACTTGGTGGCAGCCCAGAACAACTTATATGACAGCCACACCACCTTTACACGCCTTGTCGGACAGTCACCACAAGGATTGATTTTCCCAAGAGCGGACCAAAACTTTATTCCCTACACCATCGATGAAGCGATTGACTTGGCATTCGAGTCACACCCAGTAATCAAAATCTCGGTAGCTGATGTGGACTCTGCAAAGTTCCAATACAAGCAATCTAAGGGAGCTTACTACCCAACGATATCGGTAGAAGCGGCTCAAACATGGCGTGATGATGCAAGCGGTATTGAAGGAAGCAGCGAAGAGACAACAGCGATGTTGCGCATGCGTTACAACCTCTTTAACGGTGGTAGTGACGTAGCCAACGCCGAAAGTTTTGCCTACCAACTAAACAAAGCAAAAGACCTAAGAGAACGTGCATACCGCCAAGTAGAAGAAGGCCTTCGTCTATCTTGGAGTGCGTTAGATTTAACACTTCAACAAAAAGAGTTCCTAGCGGATCACGTAGATTCGGCCTCTGAAACTGTCATCGCCTACGAAAAGCAGTATCGCATTGGAAAACGCACTCTGCTGGACTTGTTAAATACTGAAAACGAACTTTTCGAAGCGAGAAAGAACTACTTGGATGCTCGATACTCAGAGCAGTACGCCAAGTACCGCGTTATGAACGCGACTGGCCAATTGTTAAATGCCTTGCGTGTCGATGTACCTACAGAATGGAATGAAAAGGTGGAGTACTGATCATGAAACCAGTGAAGATTCTATTTGCATTGGGTATGCTCGCCATCACTCAACACGTTGTTGCTGAAGACGAATATGAGTATCGTCCTGTACCAAATGCAGAACAAATAGCAGATTTGCAAGATGACGATAACGATGGTGTCATCAATGCTCGAGATATGTGCCCAGGTACACCTGAAGGCTCAGAGGTCGACAACGACGGTTGTGGAGAATACATTAAAGCATCAGATAACATGCAAGTGCGGATACTTTTTGCTAACGACTCTGATGAGATCAATCCAGTCTTCAGAAGACAAGTCCGAGAGCTTTCCGACTTTTTAAAAGAGTACCCTACTACTTCGATAGAGCTGCACGGCTATGCTAGTAAAGTTGGTGGTTCAAAGCATAACCAAGATCTTTCTGAAAGACGAGCACGCAATGTCCGTGAAGCCCTACTAAGCTACGACATCGAACCGAGTAGAGTCCGCATTGTTGGTTTTGGTGACACTCACTTAGCACAACAAGGGACCGATGAAGTCAGCCATGCTTTAAATCGTCGAGTAACCGCATCAGTCGTTGGTTACAAAGGCGAGATAAAAAGAGAGTGGACAATATTCACAACTCTTCCAGAAAGGTAAAGTACCTGTTTTTGTTTGCTCTGCAAGCATAAAGCAAACAAAAACGAGTGAATACTTAACCTCAGAAAAGGAGCTTCGGCTCCTTTATTTTTACTCATTTCGACAACCGTATTATGCTTTAGGAATCGGCACTTTAGTGTTACTCTAGCCACGTCATAACAACGAGAGTTTTGAAATGAGCAAACTTACATCAGATATCCAAGCGAACCTTGACCTTTTTGTTGCAGAAACGAAAGAAAACCAATTGGTTTGGGGTTTACGCAATGAAGAAGGTTGGCTATCTTGCGATTCAACTGAATTCGAAAACAGCGAAGTCATGCCTTTCTGGTCTTCTAAAGAAGATGCAGAAGCACATAATGTTGAAGAATGGGCAGATTTTACTGTACTAGAAATCCCATTAGATATCTTTGTTGAAGATTGGCTTTTGACTCTTGCAGAAGATGGTGTTCTTGTTGGAACTAACTGGAACGATCAGTTAGAAGGCAAAGAAATGGAGCCTCAAGATCTAGCAAAGCTTTACATTGATTAAAGATTTCTGACCTCAACTTTATGTTGAGGTCTTTCTTTTTATGCCTCTTCTTTCAATATCTCGACCAAGTGCATAGTTTTACTACTCTTTTTCTTAGTACACCCAACTTAATCACAACGCTGATGCGTTAAAAGCGCTATGATAACTCAACTTTAAAGGCACCTTAAATTAAAGGCTCGTTTAAACATGCGCGTGCTCTATCCCTTGCTTGCGTCACTTTTGCTCACTCCAGTATATGCAAGCGACACTCAAGATATTGAACCAAACCAAAATATCACACAGTGGCACTCTGTCTACCAAACCACACTACGAAGCAACCCTGAGTCGGCATTGAGCATGCTTCAAGATCGCTACCATACAGCGAAATCGGACAGCGAAAAGCTCTACGTAAGTGGATTGATTTATGAATATATGTCAAACATAAATCAGCCTTACTACGGCAGCAGTCAAGTCTTAGACAACCATTTTTCTCAATTAGAATCAGAATATATTCTTGCCTTAAATGAACGTAAGCATGGTAGTTACGAGGCCTCAGTAGATAGCTTTTCTTCTTTGCGACAGACAATGAAGAAAATATCCGATTCCGAAGGCAAGGCTCTGATGAACTATCAACTTTGTTACACGCTGAATCAACAAGGTCGTTATCACAAAGCAAACTTTTATTGCTCATCCTTAGAGAGCCACTTAAATCATAAGCATCAAGAAAACTTCCCTGTTGATCTTGCTTTGCGCGTGGTAGCAAATAACTACAATTACCGCGGTGACTATGAAAAAGCCTTAAGTTTGTATCGACAGTTGATGGCCAACATGTCGACGCAAAGCGATCCTTCAGGGATTTACAATGACGTCGGCAATTTACTTGCAGAGCTGGGGCAATTTGAACAATCAGAGCAATATCTCATTCAAGCCTTACTGGTTCGCCAAGATGAAGGGACACCTCTTGAAGTTGCGCAAGTCGAACATAGTCTAGGAGCGATGTACAGAAAATCCAAAGAACTCGATAAGTCCATCAGCCACTACAAAAATGCATTAACGATTCTCGAACAACTTCATTACCCATACGGGCAAGGGTTGACCTATTTAGGGTTATCTGCTGCTTTGGCCGATTCTGGGCAATTGGATACCGCGGTAGATTACATTGGAAGAGCATTAAACATTGCCCAAACTTATGAGAATACGCACCTTGAAACAGAGGGTCATTTGGCTGCTGGATTGGCATATTTAAAGAACCATACACCCGAAAAATCGATTGAACACGGTACAATTGCGTTAAGATTAGCGGTAAAAAACGCTAGGCCCTTATTGCAAGCGCAAGCCCAATTACTCCTCTCAAAAGCATACCAAGCTCAAAATGATTACAAAAAGGCACTGGAGCATCACAAGGCCTACTCGACGATTGAACTAACGAACCGAGACGCGAGTAATATCAAGGCGTTAGAGGCACTAGATCTCTCTAAAAAAGAGTATGAATATGATCTACAAGTCGCGCAGTTGAACAACGAAACTCTTCTAAGTCAGTACCAGTTTGAAAAACTCACAGACCAACAACGCACTTATAATTTTGTTGTTTTCTGTTTATTGATTCTCCTCGCTCTGGCATTGATGGTTCAGCGACAAACACGCTTAAAAGCCAAAATAGACAGCTTAACGTGTGCATTAAACAGAGCGGCAATTATAGAGACGATTAAAAGCCAAACCTCCAAAGCGGAAGGAGACTTCCGCTACGTTCTAGCATTAATCGATCTAGATGACTTTAAGGCGATTAATGATCAGTACGGTCATCCGACTGGCGACTTAGTACTACAACAGGTATGCAAAGCGCTTAAAGCTAAACTTAATAAGGGAGATTACTTGGGTCGTTTAGGTGGAGAAGAGTTTATCTTGCTATTGAAAAACGTCGATGAGATTGACGTTCCCTTTAGAATACAAAGTCTGCATAAAACAATTTCAGAAAAGAGTGTACATTCGCTTAATGACCATCAATTGAATATATCTGCGAGTCTGGCCTATCTATCAACCTCAATGCCACTCACCAACTTTGATGAGCTCTATTCGATATTAGACCAAGCGTTATACAATGCTAAGAAGCAAGGAAAAAACTCCCTTGTGGACGCATACAACGAGCCGATCAGTTTAAGTGCTGAGTATATTCTCTAATAAAACCAAACCACCAGCGTAGTGGTTTGTTATAGGTGGAAGCATCAGTAAGCCATTCAGATGCAACACCATCATCAAGGAGTCTTTGTGCCCAAGGCAAGAAAAAACATTCAGTCTCTAGAGCGAGGTTTTCTAATCCTCGAGTTGCTCTCGATGAGTGAGTCTCCCCTATCATTACAGACGATCAGTAATGCGATCCAGTTAAATAAGACGACTGTTCACGGGTTACTTGCGACTCTACACTCTCTTGGATATGTATCCAAACACAACCATAGCTACAGCCTAGGGTTTAGATGCTATGAACTGTCTAAGCCGATTGAACAAAAAAACGAAGCTATCCGACAACATTTTGTTCCATTGCTGAAAAAAATGGCCCAAATGACTAACAACACTGCTTACCTCGCTGTACAAAGTGGCGCTAAAGAGTACTTGTATATCGATGCTATAGAGCAGGATAACCCTCTTACTATCCGTAGCCCGAGAGGGAAACGAGAAGGACTCACAACATCTGCGATCGGCAAGGTTTTTCTTAGTTTTGATGATGAGCTTCGCCGAACATTGCGCCTTGAAAGCCAAATATCCCCCACGTTAGAAACTGAACTTAATCAGGTTGTATTATCAGGTTACGCACTCGATTTAGAAGAGGCAGAGCCAAACCTCAATTGCTTAGCGCTCCCCCTTTACTTGGATGGTAAGGTCGTTGCTGTTGCAGGTGTCAGCGGTGCTGCCTCCGAACTGACGGTCACTAGGCTAAAACACTTTGCCAGCATCTTTCTCAAACTTTAAGATTTGACAATGTCGAATTCTAGGCCATTTTTATACTGTTTTGATTACATGCTTATACGTCGCCTCTAATATGGTCGTTGTTCAACTCAACAACGTAGGAGAAGCGATGTCTACTGTATTAATCACTGGCGCTAACCGTGGCTTAGGCTTGCAATTTGTCCGCCACTACCTTGGAAAAGGTTGGCAAGTTATCGCAACTTGTCGTTCACCAGAAAATGCTAAGCAGCTCAATGAACTAGTAACCCAATCTAATCAACTTCAACTGATGGCTCTAGACGTCGCTAACCAACAAGATATCGATCAGTTAGCCACTCGATTAGCGGATCGTCCGCTCGATCATTTAATTCTGAATGCAGGTGTATTAGGCGAAGAGTGTGCAACGCTTGGCGAAATGACCCAGAAAAAATGGCTAGAAGTACTAAACATAAATACCGTCGCACCTGCCCTGCTAATTCAAGCACTACAAGACAACGTTGCGAAAAGTCAGCACAAAACCATCGTGGGAATCTCAACCCGAGTTGCGAGTTTAAGCGATAACAGTTCAGGTAACATGTACAGTTATCGAGCATCTAAAGCAGCGCTTAATCAGGTTCTAGTATCAGCAGCACGCAATCTCGAATCGCGAGGAGTAAAAACTGTCGCAGTTCATCCCGGCTGGGTAAAAACCGATATGGGCGGTGAGGACGCAACCTTTTCTGCCGAGGAAAGTGTTGCTGGTATTGTTTCGGTCGCAGAACAGCTAACACTTGAGCAATCCGGAAGCTTCCGCGTATTTGATGGCTCTACAATCGAATGGTAACTGTTCTCTAAATGACGTCTCCCGGCCAAATTGAAGGCCGGGAGAATACAGTAAACTAATAGGCCAAAAAGATAAAAGCTCGCACTATCGTCAGACAAGCGAGCCGTTATCGTCTATGGTGTTGTACTACCGTCAAACGCTGAGGAAGTCAGCGATTGCAGAGGTGTCATTTAGACAATGATTTCCCGTGAAACTCACTCAATCATCCCACTCAGGCGCTAGCCCTTCAGGGTTTACTTCGCGGCCATTTCTTTCCAACGCATCTATCTTTGCAATCGTCTCTTCACTCAGATTAAGTTCAAGTGCTTTCAGGTTACTTGCCAAATTCTCTCGTTTAGTTGAAGACGGGATCACCGCGTAACCTTTTGACAAAGCCCAAGCAAGCGCGACTTGAGCGGGCGTGGCCTGATAGTCCTCAGCAATACCTGCAATAGTTGGGTCCCCAAGTACTTTCCCATATGCCAAGGTCATGTAAGACGTTACCTGAATATCGTTTTCCTGCATGAAGCTGACCAACTTACGATTTTGCAAATAAGGGCTAAGCTCGATTTGGTTAGTAACAATATTCTCTTTACCGACCACTTCTATCGCTTGTTGCAACAAGTCAATATTAAAGTTGGATACGCCAATATTACGGGTTAACCCTTGCGATTTAGCTTCAAGTAATGAAGCCATGTATTCGTTCAAGTTATTGTTATTGCCAGGCCAGTGGATCAAGGTCAAATCCACATAATCTGTATTTAGCTTTTCTAAGCTCTCTTTTAGACTTGGAATGAGTTGTTCCGTGTTCATGTTATCAACCCAGATCTTCGTCGTAATGAATAGCTCATCACGTGCAATACCGGACTGTGTCAATACTTCACCGATTTCTGCCTCATTACCGTAAATCTGTGCAGTATCAATTACGCGGTAACCCACTTCTAACGCATTACGGACTGAATCCTTAACTACTTCACCCTCTAAACGAAACGTGCCGACGCCAAATGATGGTACTTTCATCTAAATCTCCTGAATTATCGATTTTATAGTTGATTCGAAGCAAAACTTTACGCCGCAAGAAACTTTCCGTAAAGTTAACAATACTCAAATCTAATTTGAAATATATTCAACAATGAAAGCTACTCTAGATGAAATGCGCACCTTTATGGCCGTGGTCGATACGGGTTCAATCAGCTCTGCGGCTGAACTGTTATCGATGACCGTCTCGGCGGTGAGTCGATCGGTATCTCGGCTAGAAGCCAAACTCGAAACGACCTTGTTAAATCGCACAACCCGTAAGTTAGATGTTACTAATGAAGGAACGATATACCTCGATAAAGTCAGACATATTGTAGAAGCAGTAGAGAATGCCGAAGCACAACTGAAAAGCCAGAAATATAAGCCTTCTGGCCTCCTACGAATAAACGCAGCTACCCCCTTCTTACTGCACGTACTAACGCCGCACATTGCTAAATATCAGAGCTTGTATCCAGAAGTCGAAATCGATCTCAATTCCAATGAGGAAAATATTAGCCTTTTGGGAACAAAAACCGATATTGCTTTTCGTATCGGTGAGCTACAAAACTCAACCATGCGCGCGATATTTCTTGGTAAAAGTCGGATTCGAATCGTCGCAAGTCCAGAGTATTTAAGACAACATGGTACTCCAACCTCAATAGATCAGTTACTCAATCACAAGCTACTTGGATTCAACAAGCCGGAGTATCTTAAGGAATGGCCGATCATGGATGATAAGAACAAACTTCTGCGTATTATGAGTAGCCTAAGATCTGATAATGGCGAGACGCTAAGATGTTTAGCCTTACATGGTGCGGGGATAGCTTGCCTGTCTGACTTTATGACCTACTCTGACCGACAAGCTGGTCGCTTAGTGGGCGTGCTTAGTGAACACACGCATAATGTCGAACAGCCCGTTCATGCGGTGTATTACAAAAATGCCAGTACCTCACGCCGGATCAGCTCTTTTATTGACTTCATCAAGCAAGAAATCAAGGTAGAGAACCACCAGTTCCTTTAAAGACCACCGCTGTTTGTGGCAAAACACTTTTGTCTTTTTGCCGCTTTTTCTCACAACAAAAATCTCATAGTGTCCTGAATATCAGGGAGGCACCTTGCCTCCTAGTACTCACAGTAATAGTCAGGCTTCATAATGCATAAAGATTTAAGTAACAGATTCACCATCGGGGTTGAGCTCCCCCTAGATAATGACTGGACCCAAGAAGGCCAGAAAAAACGCCTGCTCCAACGAAAACCGTTCGGCGTACCAGACATGAGTGCACATAAACAGCGTATTATGTTAGCCGATAAGTTAGGCTTTAACGTAGCGTGGGTGAGAGATGTCCCGTTGTACGACCCTAACTTTGGAGACGCGGCACAAATTTATGAACCGTTCAGTTATCTTGGCTATCTCTCTGCGTCCACCGACAACATTCTACTAGGGACAGCAGCGATAGTATTACCGTTAAGACAACCTTGGCTAGTGAAAAAAGCCGCTGCGACCATCAACGAGTTAAGTGGTGACCGCCTGATACTCGGTGTGGCTAGTGGAGACCGCCCTAGTGAATATTCCGTTTTTAATGCCAACTTTGACAGCCGTGGCTCAGCTTTTCGAGAAAGTGTAGAGATTTTGAAAGATACGCAAAATGATAAGCTGGGTAACGATCTACAGTTATTACCCGAGTTTGCTGATATTCCTATCTATGTCGCAGGGTTAGCGCAGCAAAGTCCACAATGGATAGGAGAAAACCTAGACGGCTGGCTCGCCTACCCAGGCACACCTGATGATCATGAACACCGCGTTGCACTTTGGCGCTCCGTAGCGGGAAACAAACCCTACGCCAGCTTTATTCATCTTGATTTAGTCGATAACCCAAATGCACCAGTCGTTCGGCATCATTTTGGTATCCGGGCCGGAGTCAATGGCTTGAGCGATGAGCTAGAAAAAATGCAAGAAGCAGGAGTCAATCACATCGGGTTGCATTTCCGTCGTAATAGCCAACCAATTGAGAAATCAATGGAACAGATCGCTCAGTACGTGTTGCCACGCTTTAACTAAGATCAAATAAAAATATGTGCCACCTTACTAAGGGGTGGCACGCTAGGCTTGGCACTTGGAAAAACAAAAGCTGCAATAACGACAAAACTCTTTTGTTAAAACAACAATAATAGAGTTATTTTAAAGTAAGTCTTGGTTGAATAAAGTCGATGAACGCGGAAATACGTTTAGAGACTGAAGAAGATTTGTAGAAGACAGCATTGACCTGTTCTCGTCCAGTATTTGTGATTTTTTCCGATTCAAACAATGCCACTAACCGTCCAGAATCAAGATCATCTTTCACCATAAAGCCAGATAAACATGCAATGCCGTTCCCTGCCAGCACTAACTGTCTAACCGTTTCACCACTGCTGGATAGGATATCAGGCTCTATCATCTCAAACCCTCGTAATGGCCACTGATTTAACACTTTAGCGCCAGAAAAACCGATCAAGTTATGACTGCGCAAATCGCTCACCGCTTCAGGGAAACCTCGTTTAGATAAATAACCAGGCGTGGCAACGATAAATAGTGGGCTTGTTCCTAAAGGTTTAGCATGCAGTGTTGAATCCGATAATCGTCCAATACGTATCGCCACATCGGTTCTTTTTTCCAATAGATCCACAAAACCCTCATTAGAGGTAAGATCGAGTTGAATATCAGGATAAGCCTCTTTAAATGGCTGAATTAAAGGCACGAGTTGATGTAAAACAAATGGGCTAGCGGCATCAACTCTTAAGCGCCCCTTGGGTAATTCACCTCGTGTGATGATCTCTTCTTCAGCTTGCTGTATTTGTAGTAAACCTAAGCGAACCGCTTCAACAAACTGATGCCCTTCCTCAGTAACTTCCACTCTGCGTGTCGTGCGATTCAGCAAGGTTACCCCCAACTGTGATTCAACTTTACTAACCGCACGAGATACCCTAGCGACTTGAATACCTAGTGCATCAGCAGCGGAAGAAAATCCACCACTATCCACAACTGCCATAAGAATCTCTAATTCATCTGATCGGGTTAACATTTCATCCCCTTTCCTAACTGCGCATTTCCTTCACTTATAACAAAAGTATTTTGTAATAAACACCATTTTTCGCAACGAATAACTCTTTAATAATACACGACATGGAGACGGGCTATTCGTTTATCCATTCATATTCAATGATTATAAGAGAGAGTTGTTATGCCTTTAGCTTTACTTGCATTGACGCTGAGCGCCTTTGCTATTGGAACCACGGAGTTTGTAATTGTCGGTCTGATACCGACTATGGCCTCCGACCTCAACGTATCATTACCTTCAGCGGGTCTTTTAGTTAGCCTGTACGCACTTGGTGTCGCGGTTGGTGCTCCCGTTTTAACAGCGCTGACTGGTAACTGGAAAAGAAAGTACGTTCTGCTTTCTGTTATGGCACTGTTTGTTCTTGGCAATCTGTTAGCCTGGCAAGCACCTGGATACAACACACTAGTTACAGCAAGGATACTGACCGGGCTTGCACACGGTGTGTTCTTTTCGATCGGCTCGACTATCGCCACTGGCCTAGTGTCAAAAGAAAAAGCCGCTAGCGCAATTGCTATTATGTTTACCGGTCTCACCGTAGCTCTAGTGACGGGCGTGCCACTTGGCACCTGGATTGGCCAGACATTTGGTTGGCAGGCAACCTTCCTAATCGTCGCGATCCTTGGAATCATCGCACTGATAGGAAGCGCTCTGCTAGTGCCGAGTAATCTGAAACAACCACCAGCAACCAAGCTGTCATCGCAAGTAAAAGTCTTGACTCAGCCTCGTCTACTTTTGGTGTACGCAATCACCGCGCTCGGTTACGGTGGTACGTTCACAGCCTTCACTTACTTGGCTCCTATTTTGGAAGAAGTTTCGGGGTTTGGCTCTAGCGCTATCAGCCTAATTATGTTGGTTTATGGTGTATCAGTCGCATTCGGCAACATCTGGGGCGGAAAGATGGCCGACTCTATGGGGCCAATCAAAGCTCTGACAGCGATTTTCTCGGGCCTAATTGTGGTATTGCTCGTGTTTAGTGTCACAGCATTTAATCCAATTTCTGCAGTAGTGACCATTCTTGTCTGGGGTGCCTTTGCCTTTGGTAACGTTCCAGGACTTCAAGTTTATGTTGTCAAACTAGCAGAGAAATATTCACCTGATGCAGTCGACGTCGCTTCTGGTCTCAACATTGCTGCATTTAACGTAGGTATTGCACTGGGTTCTTGGGGCGGTGGCCTTATCGTGGCCAATGCTGGGCTGATGCACACACCTTGGATTGGCGCGATCGTAGTATTAGGTGCTCTACTACTAACCCGTTTCAGCGGAATGCTAGACAAGCGTGGAGAGCAGCACGCAACGGCACACTGATTCACGTTCCGAATCTATAAAAATCACTTAAATTAGCCCGGCATTACGTCGGGCTTTCAATACAGAGTTTAAATACACCATTGACTGAGGTAGAAAGTTTATTCTACCCTTAGGTAAAACAAACGTTCTACCTGGTGTATCAAATAGTGAAAGAAAAAATCGCAGCAAGCCTAGAAAAAGCATTCAGTCAGTATGGCTTCGCCGAGCCTAGCGTACCCCAACTCAAAAACGCCTGCGAAGTCAGCCTGAGAACCCTGTACAAATACTACCCCTCCAAGGAAGCGATGATTGTTGCAGCTCTCGAGCATCGCCATCAAAGGTATTTGAGTTTTTTGCTCGAAGACGCCCCTGCCAATGGAACACCGGCTGTATTACACCTATTCACTCGCCTCGAGGATTGGATGAAGGAGTTTGCACCGAATGGCTGCATGTCCATCAATGCATTAGCAGCCTATCCAGAAAATCTATCTATTAATCAAGCAGTAAAACAACACAAATTGGCGGTTCGTCAGCTTATGGTCCAACTAAGTCAGCGAGAAGACCTCGCAACCACACTCTTCTTGTTACATGAAGGTCTATCCAACGCATGGCCGGTTCTCGGTCACGCTGCCTTTGCATCCGCTGAACACACTCTGCTAGAACTAATGAAGGAGAACAATCAATGACCACAATCCCGAAAGTAATGAAAGGCGTCCAACTTATCGGTCATGGTGGGCCAGATATGCTTCGTTACCGCGATGATATACCTGTGCCAGTCCCCTCGCCTGATGATGTATTGATCCAAGTAGCCGCCGCCGGAGTCAATAACACCGACATCAATACCCGAACAGCATGGTATTCTAAAAACGACGCCAATAGCATGGATGCAAGTTGGTCAGGAGACGCGCTATCTCTCCCTCGAATCCAAGGTGCCGATGTATGCGGTACCATCGTCGCTGTTGGTGAGAATATCTGCCCATCACGAGTCGGCCAGCGCGTGCTCATCGAACCATGTATTACGCGCTTCAACAGTCAAGCACTTAGCTTGCCTTGGTACTTCGGTTCAGAATGTGATGGTGGCTTTGCTCAGTTCACTGTTGTTGACAGTAAACATGCATATGCAGTGAATAGTAGTTTATCGGATATCGACTTGGCCTCCTTCCCTTGTTCTTATTCAACTGCAGAGAACATGCTTGTCCGCTCTAATGTCACAGCGAGCGATACCGTACTGATTTCAGGGGCATCCGGTGGTGTTGGCTCTGCCGCAATCCAACTGGCGAAGGCGCGTGGAGCATACGTCATTGCTATCGCCAGCCCAGAAAAGAAAGAACAGATCACGGCATTAGGAGCAAACCAAGTTATCCCTCGCGATGCAAATTTGCCGGCGACTCTCGGAGAAAACAGCGTTGACGTAGTGATTGATTTGGTCGCAGGAGAGCAGTGGCCACAATTTCTTCAGGTACTAAAGCCAGGATCAAGATACGCTGTTTCCGGCGCCATAGGCGGCCCAATTGTCGAGCTGGATGTAAGAACTCTTTACCTTAAAGACCTAGCGTTATTTGGTTGTACCGTTTTGGCACCAGAAGTATTCGGTAACTTAGTTCGCTATATCGAACAGAACGCAATTCGTCCCTTAGTCGCGGAGTCATTTCCCTTGAACCAGATAGGTCAAGCGCAAGAAGTATTTTCACGCAAGCAACATATTGGGAAACTGGTTTTGGAAATCACATAGCTTTTGTGATTAACAACGACCTATACAAGTCATTGTAATTTGAGAACCCTTTAAGCATTCTACAAAATGTTCAGTAATTAGGAGTGCGCTACGGTTGGCTTAGCTTGTTATCCCTTTTCATCACGCTAAGCCAGCTTGTAAAAATATGCGGTGTTTGCTTCTGAGTTATAAATGTTTAATACCAACATTATCTTACTTCTGGCGTTCATGAACAGAACCGAGATCTGAACGACTTCGGTGTTAAACCTACGATTCTATTAAATATTTTCCTGAACGCGCTCACATCTTGGTAACCCACTCTAAATGATATTGCGTCAAATGTTAGGGTTGTCGACTCAAGTAAATCACAAGCTTTTTGTACTCTTAAGCTTTGTATGTATTGGTTAACATTGAAACCTGTCGCCTTTTTAAAGCGTCGCTGCAATGTCCTTTCTGTTAAACAACTCAACTCTGCAAGCTCTTTATTGCTCAGTTTTCCTTGATAATGATCGTTTATATAGTGCTGTATTTGAACAATTACCTCATCACCATGTTGGAAGTTTGGAGTAAACTGTTGATAAAAGCGTTGCTCTCTCGGACCAGTATCAATAACCAACATTTTTCCTAACAGGCGCATTACTGCCGGTGACGCAAATAAGGAAACCAACTCCAAACCTAAATCCACCCATGACATCATACCCCCAGCCGTAATGATCGTTCCTTCGTTAATAAGGATGGCTTCTTGTCTTACGTGGATATCGGGAAACTGACTCGCTAATGAAGGAGCCAAGCCCCAGTGTGTCGTACAAGACTTATTGGTCAACAACTGGGTTTGAGCAAGAATAAAAGTACCAGCGCAGGCGGAGGCTAAAATCGCACCTTTACTATATTGGACATTTAACCAGTCGAGTAGCTCTGGCTCTGGTTCTAAGTAATATTGACCAGTGCCGCTAGGCGGAATCATTACCGCTGTTTTCACATCGAAGTGCGTGTTTGACCAGTGATCCAATATCTCTACTTCAAAGTGCACATCAACGCCCAATTTAGCCGCCGCACGGTTTGCCATCTCGAAGAGTTCGCTTAAACCATATACGGAGGCTTGCGAGCTATCTGGGTAATTAACGAGTGCTATTTTCATTTTCAATTATCTTCAAGTGTCGCTTTTTGACTCTTTTGTGTCATTTTAGACTCTAAAGAAGGTAGCTAAAAGTCTTTATATTATTCGTACCGCAATGATCCTGAATAAAAGGAAAAGAAAATGACTCAAAAAGCCCTACTTGTAATTGATTTGCAAAACGACTATTTCCCAGAAGGAAAGTTTCCTTTATGGAATACAGAATCAACTTTAGACAATGTTAAGAGAGCAATAACTAAAGCCAATGAGCAAAACATTCCTGTGATTCATATTCAGCATATTGCAGATCCTGACATGGGTATTGCCCCATTCTTCAATGAAGGCAGCGACGGTGCCAATATTCACCCAGAAGTTCTTGCTTTAGCGCCGAATTCCGAAATCGTGGTAAAGCACTTCGCAGATAGCTTTGAAGGAACACGTTTAGAAGAAGTATTGGCAAGCAAAAATGTAACGGAGTTACTTGTATGCGGAATGATGACACAAAACTGCGTGACACATACTGCTATTTCAAAATCTGCGGACAAGTATGATGTTTCTATCTTAATGGATAGCTGTACCACGGTCGATGAAATGATTCACAACATTGCACTTCACGCTGTCTCAACGAGAGTTCCCCTCGTAACTATTGAAGATAAGCTGTAATACACGCAAAACCTTTCGCTCACACAATGCGGGCGAAAGGTCACACATATATGCACTTCCATTGATATTTGCTTACTTTGTGTTAAACATTGGTTTCCAAATAGTTACAAGGAAACGTTTATGAAATGGATAGTCGTATTGTTTATTAGCTTATTTTCAGTTTTCAGCCATGCGAAAGAGTGGAAACAAATTCGCTTCACTGTTGAAGGGGCTTACCCCCCATTTAGCTGGACGACAAAAGAGGGAAAGCTAGAAGGGTTTGAAGTCGACCTCGCTAACGCGTTATGCAAAGAGTTAGAAGTAAAGTGCGTTATCTCAAAAATGGATTGGGATGGCATCATCCCTTCTCTCCTTAGTCGCAAGAACGATGCGATTATTGCTGCAATGACAATCACAGAAGAACGAGAAAAGAAAGTCGATTTCACCGTCCCTTATGCAAAAGTACCGACTCGTTTTGTAATGAAAAATGATAGAGAAATCAACATGGATGACGGCAGCCTAAATCGTTTATCTATTGGAGTTCAAAGAGCCACAATTGGTGATAAGTACCTTTCTGCCTTGTATCCAGATATTGATATTCGTCGTTATGGTACGTTCGATGAGGCATTTACCGATCTACTCAATGGACGGTTAGATGCTGTATTTGGCGGCTCAATCGGTTTAAGTGCTGGTTTTCTTGAAACTGCACAAGGTAAAGGCTATCACTTTACTGGACCAGCGTTTACAGAGGAAAAGTGGTTCGGCCGTGGCATTGGCGTAGCAGTGAGAAAACAAGACAAAGAATTAAAAGCATTACTCGATAGCGGAATACAAAAATTGATCCAGAGCGGTAAGCATAAAACCATCGCCAGCAAGTATTTCTCCTATAGTATTTACGAGTAACCTCGTTATTTTTTTATAGTCTGCGCGGTATAGGAAACTTCCCTTTCCCTATATGGCGACAAAAACAGAGCCCTCGAGCAATCGCCCGAGGGTTATTTTTATAAAAAAGCCCAGCTATATAAGTAACCGGCTCCCATGGCCATCGTTAAGATAACGATTAGGAAGGCAGCGATCATTTGGTTCTTAAAAATTGATTTCAACAAAATCACTTCTGTAAGACTTGCGCCAGCACTACCAATAATAAGCGCCATAACAGATCCAAGAGCCATACCTTTTTGTACTAGTGCCGCGCTAAGTGGAATGACCGCCTCTGCACGGATGTACAATGGAATACCAATGATTGCTGCGACCGGAATCGCGTACCACTTCGCTTCACCAGCGAACTCCGCAATGAACTCCGTCGGGATGAAGCCATAGATAAATGAACCAATCGCAATGCCCATCATGAGATAAGGGAACACTTGCTTAAAGTCTTTCCAAGTTGATTGCCAAATACGTACCCAGCGGCTAGGCTCTTTCTCTTCCACGACTGTCGCTGTTGCACTACCGCCAGATGAACAGCAAGACACTTCCACTTTAGGTTCAGGTTTTGGTGCATCACCACAACAAGATGTTTTCGCCGCAACTGGCGTAGGTTCATTGCAGGCGCTGGTATCACAGCTTGATGCTGGTCTCGCTTCTTCTTTTTTCTTGCTTGAATCGCCACAAGAAGTACCGCACGAAGAAGAACCTACCGCTTGATATGCTTCTGGTTTGACGTAACGTTCAAACCCTAGTTTTTCAAGTACATAGCCTGCTACCACTGATACTGACATCGCGATAGCAAAGTAAAATACCGCAACTTTCCAACCAAAAGTCACCACAAACAAACCAATAATCACTGGGTTAAGCAACGGGCTTGCAAATAAGAACACCATCATAGGTCCAAAACCAGCTCTTGCACGCAACAAGCCTTTTAAGAAAGGAATGGTCGAACACGAACAGAAAGGCGTAATCGAACCTAGCAACGCAGCAATGAAGTAACCTTTACCCTTTTTCGAGCTGAGAATAGATTGAATTTTTTCTGGCGTTAGAAAATCTTGCAACACACCGACAATGTAGCTAATTGCCAGAAATAAGATGATAAGTTCGGTTGCTAGAAACGCAAACATATCCAGCGCTTCTTTAGCCATAGTTATAATTTCTGTATTCACATTTACTCTCCTCGTCATTTTTCGCTAACAAGCTTACCTGATAGACAAGTCTTTATTTCGATATTTCTGGAATTATAGAATCACAAAACAAAAAATCAACAGAATATTTCCATAAAAATGGAATAATAAAACTAGTCATTACTTATCATAAAGTTACATGTCGTTAGCTATGCAGACTGGTTGTCTATGATAATTTCAGAGCATCTCGAATCCTTTTTATCAAACATAACCTAAAATTATCAAAATAAGAAAAAACCATAATTATTGCAGCAGCACCCTCTGAGTTAGTATGACTTTCGACCATTCTTAATAATAAGGAAAACCTATGAGAGCGATAACTTACCAACGAGATAACGATACTTTCTCTTTATCCGAATTACCTACACCAAAACTAGAAACCCAATTTGATGTATTGGTTAAAGTTAACGCTGTTGGTTTGAATCCTGTCGATGCAAAAATTCATTATTGGTCAGACATGGTCACTAACATGGATAACAATTTTGTTGGCGGGTTAGACGTATCAGGAGAAATAGTCTCTGTAGGCGATGCGGTCGTTGATTGGAAGGTTGGCGATAAAGTGTTGTATCACGGAAACATGAGACGCCATCACGGAGGATTCGCTGAATTTGCTATCCATGATTCAAGAACGCTTATAAAGCACCCTCAGGTTCCGGTTGAAGTAGCAGCATCTACACCTTGCGCAGCCTGGACCGCATATCGCGCTTTGGTAGACAAGCTCGATATTTCAAATCGAAGCAGCATTTTTATCGCCGGAGGTGCTGGCGGCGTTGGAAGCTTTGCTATTCAGTTAGCAAAGACATTTGGTGTTGAACAGATCATTGCTACTAGTTCAGAAGCTAATCACGCATATTTGTCCTCGTTAGGAGCAACCCATACGATTGATTATCATCATGAAGATGTAGTTCAACGAGTAATGGACATTACCGGAAATCATGGCGTTGAGGTTGCACTCGATTGTGTAGGCGGTGATAACGACCGAATTGCAGCCTCGGTGTTAACCTTTGAGGGAGAAATGGTGGAGCTCGTCAAGACTGTCGACCCTTCTCAATATCCAGATGCCTTCTTAAAAGGCTTGGGCTTCCACCAAATAAGTTTGGGCTCTGGTCATGTCTTTGGCGAGAGAGGGTTTGCAAGTATCGTTAATGCCGGAAAGGAAGTGTCTGAGCTATTAGAAAATGGAGAATTGGAAGTACCGAAACTGAAGATCATCGGCTTAGAGGATGTAGGTAACGCACTCTTGGACATGCGAAATCAGAGAACAGTTGGAAAGATTGTCGTTAATCTGAACCAAAAATAATTAATAAAAATCTCGAGGCACACTGGCAAAGTAATGAGCAAGTTAAAGCATCTTGTTACTTTGCCAGATACGAAAGACTTTTATTTTATCTATAACGATGAATGAAAAACAAAATCTCTTGTCATGCTTCCCTGCACTTCACCAAAATTAGGCGTTTTCGAGAGTGTCTCTCCAAGCCGCTAGCAATTTAATATGACGTGGTTCAATCCCACAGCAACCACCAATAATGCTTGCTCCCTGCGCATGCCACTTTTTAGCATACTCAAGATATTCAGTCGGAGAGAAATGGCGAACTTCCTGAATGGTCTCGTTGGCTTGGTGCGCTTGCTTTATCGGAGCAAAGCTATTTGCGAAAGCACCTATCGTCAATTCTCTACCTGACTCACTCAATACTGCTTGTGTATCTATGATCGCTTGCTCGACAACTTCAGGAATAGAGCAATTGAAAAAGATACCTGAAACATTTGTTTTCAACAGCGTATTAACCGCGACTTTAAGAGATTCCCCTGAGCGAAGGCGAGCCAAAGAGTTAGGCTCATCCATTAAGGTGAAAGCAAGATAATTGGGCTTATCTGTTTTGGCTAAAATTATTGATAGAACTTCAACTTCAGCGAGGCTAGACACGGTCTCAGCTAACCAAATATCAACATATTGATCTTGAGCTTCAAATAACTCAGAAGCCACTTCCAGTGCCCTTTTCGGCTCGAATAATTCAGGCCTGTAAGACCCCATTACAGGAGGAAGAGAACCCGCAACGAGCACTCTATCGTTAGAGCTGGTGACTACATCTCTGGCAATTTTGGCTGCAGATTTTGCTAACTCAGTCCCCCGTTTTGCATAGAGTTCCTCGCCTAAGTGAAATGGAACACATGCATAACTGTTGACAGTGATAATCTCTGCGCCAGCGTCTATGAAATTCTCATGTGCCATTTTTACATATTGTGGTGATTCAATTAGCGCTTGTGCACTCCAAAGCGGCTGAGAAAAAGGGGCGCCAATACGTTTTAACTCTCGCCCCATGCCACCATCTAAAATTGTTACTTTCTTCATTTAGACATCCATACCGCCAAACATCCATAAGCTCTATTCAAACACAATTTTTATCAATTCAAAATGAAATTGTTATGTTTAAAGTGAACAAAAACTTAATGGCTGATTAAACACTCTAGTATTTACCAGACCTTTCATTCGGACCAAGATAATGTTATCGCCATTAACTTCGAGTAAAAAGCCCATTATCTATGTCTCTCGGCGAGGCGGGCGTTACGAGCCACAATAGTGCATGAAGTGATTGAGGGACTAACCCTCAATCAAATTTTCTTTTTATTATAAGACCTTAGATAAAAACTTCTGTAATCTAGGATTGGAGGGGTTATCAAAAAATCGCTCAGGAGAGTCAGAAACCAAAAGCTCACCATCTTCCATAAACAACACCCTATCAGCGACCTCTTTTGCGAAACCCATTTCATGAGTAACCACGACCATGGTCATTCCGTCCTTGGCCAAATCTTTCATCACATCAAGAACTTCTCCAACCATTTCAGGGTCTAGTGCTGATGTGGGTTCATCAAACAACATAATGTTGGGCTTCATTGCTAACGCACGAGCGATTGCGACGCGCTGCTGCTGTCCGCCTGATAAATGATTAGGATAATTATCCATTCTCTCCGACAGACCAACTTTATAAAGCAAATCTTTTGCTTCTTTCTTCACCGATTCAGGGTCACGTTTAGAAACCTTTAAAGGTGCCAACATGACGTTCTCTATCGCCGTTTTATGTGGAAAAAGGTTGAAGCCTTGAAATACCATGCCCACATCAGCGCGTAGTTTATTGATATCCGTAGATTTGTGGTACATATCGATACCATCTACGATTATAGACCCACTATTTATTGTCTCTAATTGATTAATCGTCCGTAAGAATGTTGACTTACCAGAACCTGACGGTCCTACGATGACAATCACTTCCCCTTTTTCTACATTTACCGATACGTCCTTGAGCGCATGGCAGCCATTAGGGTAAATTTTATTAATTGTTTTTGCTGAAATAATGTATTCCATTAATGACTCCACCATTAATCACTTGCTGCCAATTTCTTTTCTAACGTTTGTATTGCCCAAGATAAGGTACTAGTCAGAAGCAAATAAAGGGCCGCTACGGTAAACCAAACTTCAAATGGGGCAAAACTACCACTTACGACTTCCCTGCCCGCTTTTGTCAGATCAGTAATCGAAATCACGGAGACAAGTGAGGAATCTTTTATCAGGTTGATAAACTGCCCGGCTAAGGGAGGTAATGTCTGCTTAAACGCTTGAGGTAAAATGACATAAATCATCGCTTTGGGATAATTCATTCCTAGTGAACGCGCCGCTTCCATTTGTCCTCTTGGGATTGACTGGATTCCTGACCGCACAATTTCTGCGACATAAGCGGCGGTAAACACGGAGAGCGCTATCACTCCCGCAGTAAAACGCTCAAGGTCAAGCACAGTACCAATAAAGAAGTAAACGATAAAAATCTGTACTAAAAGAGGCGTTCCACGAATGACCTCGACATACACAAGCGCCAGCTTTTTTAATGCCAGATTGCTGGATATACGCATTAGTCCGACAACTAAGCCCAACGCTAGAGCAATGATAAGTGACCAGAGTGAGATTTTAATGGTCGTCACAACACCATCTAAAATTGGGCCAGAGCGCCACTCTTTTATAGTTGCTAAGGTATCTCCTTCAAAAATAAGATCACCTTCATAGACGTCGACAGACTTATATTGGCTTAGTTCAAGAACAATATCACCATGAATACTCTCCAGAGCCAGTTGGTTATTCTCGTCGAGAATGATGTTCCCATCGACAGGCGCGGTAATGGATGAAGCAGCGTTAGTGGCAATATAAGGAAGGACACGCTCCCAATTCCAGCTGTAATCGATTCGCTTACCTGACAGATAGACAAGACCGCAAATTGATAGCAAAACAAGAACAAAAACAGCGTTCCACAATAGGGATTTAAAGTTATTTTGCATGTGATTCCGAGAATGACTTTGATTAAAGTTGGTTGGGTATTTGAATAAAGAAAAGCGTTAGCTTCACAGCGCGAACCGTTTGGTTGGCGATGAACCAAGCCAGAAGCTAGCCGCTCCTCTACAATAACAATATGATTACTTAACTTGCTTTAACCATTTATCGTCGTTAAACCACTTATCGTAAATGCGATCGTAAGTTCCATCGCCCTTAATTTGACGTAAATAGTTGTTTAAGAAGTTAAGCGTATCTGGATTTCCTTGCGGCACAGCCCAACCCAAAGGCTCGTAAGTAAACGGTTTAGCCAAGTGCATTAACTGCCCTTTGTTTTCCGCCACATAAATAGAGTTGTAAGGAAAGTCATAAACAAACGCATCTACCTTTCCGTTGGCAACCTCAAGTACCGCTTCAGACTGAGTTTCGTATAGATTTATCTTAGCTTTCGGAAGGTATCGTTTTACCGCTTGCTCACCCGTTGTCCCAAGCTTAGTTGCAACAACATATTCTGGACTATTGAGATCTCGGTAACTAGACACTTTACCTTCATGTTTGAGATCTACGAGAATGGATTGACCAATAACCACATAGGGATCAGCGAAATTCACCTGAGTATTTCGCATAGGTGTGATAGTCATCCCGCCCATAATCATGTGACACTTACCAGTCAACAGTGTTGGGATAATGCCATCCCATGAAGTGTTTACCGGCACAAACTTAACATCCATGGCACGCGCCATTTGCTTACCCAAATCGATATCAAACCCGATGTACTGCCCATTTTTTGCTGTCATTTCAAAAGGCATATACCCAGAATCAAAGCAGACTTTTAGCTCCCCTGTACTTTTGATGTCGTCTAAAATTGGGTCTGCATTAACCGTCGTCGAAACAGCTAACCCCAGTGCAGCAAAACACAATAACTTTTTCATGGATATTCCTTTATCATTTGTTGTAAAGTTTTTTTATACACGACAAAAGAATAAAAAACCACAAACAATGACTTTTTAATCACTAGAATTTGTAGGATCGTTACTAAGCTGGAAGATTTGAATGAAAATCTATACCAAGCCATTGCAATTGAATTGCATGCATTAAGTGATTAAGTTGTAGGCAGGTCACTATAACGACAAGAAACATAAGCTTTGACTGAATAGTCAGCGTTTCCGAGAGTGGTTTAATTATTAACGAAACCATACAGATATTCGCTTTTTCACATTGACCGTAATGTCAAAAGTGCTTGAGTTTTATTGTTGACAATTCTTCCATAGTCAATGGTCACAAATGTGATGTACAGCACATTTCTATAGTGGCACTATCACCTTTGTCGAGAGATATTAACAAGGATTAGTTGGACATCTTGACTTTGTAATACAAATAAAAAGGTGACTATATGAAAAAACTAATGACGCTCTCATCACTATTATTATTCAGTTTATCTGCTACTGCTGGCATTCATGTCGAACACTCTACAAACAAAGTTGTTCTCAATGACTTTACGACAAAAGATGCCGCTTATAGCTCTGCGTTTGATCTTGTCGATGAATACCAAACGCTATCAAAACATGAACTTAGAAATCGTCTAAACATCATTGGAAGCGGTTTCCCTCGTGATATTGCAATCGATGATAGTAAGGTGAGAGTTGAAGAATACGCACTTAACCGTGATGAAGTTAAATATCGTGCAATCATAAACTTCAATTATCACTTCAGAACAAGTGACGGCGGTAAAAACTAAAAATCATCTGCACCTTTACTTTCTTAGAGCCCTTCCTATTTTAAGAAAGTAAAGGTGTCTAATCATATTGAAACGACGGCTTTTCATAAATCGCTCTCTCCTTACATAAGCAGTATCAATCCCTACCTCTATCGTTTACATAAAAATCATTTTTCCAATCTTCACTGAGATACATTTCGTCGTTTGGGGCTTTGTCATTCGCTTGGTTCGCCATATGGATTCCACATCACTTAAATGAAAAAGACCCTTGAAATTGAGTTCACTTTTTTATGAAGATTAACTCAACCTAAGATTGACAATTGTCGTTATATTTTTCTCGTTTATAGCAATATATAAAAAACTCTTTTTGTTTTAATTAACCATAAAGCGTGAAAATAAAAAAAGGCAACAAGACACTTCTTGTTGCCAAAGAAAAAATACATCATTCAAAAAATATGAAAATGAAAACTAGCAGTGGACTAGCTAACAAAACCATTATATTCAAAACACTTAAACAAGTAACGATCAATATAATCCATTATATATGGATGAAAATCAGCACTTATGAAATTACACCGATAAATAAAAAAGCCTGAAAATAGTTTCAGGCTTTTTAGCTTTATTAATTTTTTAGAATGAATATCTCGCAGCTATTGCAAGAATATCGTCTTCATTGTCTACATCTGTAATTCTGTATTCTGCTAGTGCTTTAAAATTAGAAGTCAAATCGTACTCTGCACCTAGTGAGTAGTAATCGACGACATCTTCATCATCACGCTCTAGATTGTTATATCCAACTAGTGCCCAAAGCTTATCTGTTACTTCATAAGTGGCAACTGCTTCAATACCGGTGTAATCAATATTACTTTCAGAACCATCTTTAGCCCAGTTTTCACCATCACTGTATAAAACAGAGGCATAAAACTTGTCGTATTCAAATGCAATAGCACCCGTTAGCAGCTCTGCATCTTCTGCACCCGATTGCCCTTCACCTTCGTTGTAACCAAGCGCAACTTTGAAGCCATATGGCAACTTGTAGTCCGCCGCCGCACCATAAGAAGCTGCATCTGTTGACACTTCATCGTTTTCAGCCTGATAGCTAACATGAATATTCAAACCTTCATAGCTTGTCGTTAGCTTAAATACTGAATCGGAGCGACCGGTACCATATAGATCCGCACTTACGCCAGCAGCTTCATTACCAAACTCCGGGAAAATATCCGTGTAATCAGATACTAAAGTGACCGCACCGTATTGACGTCCATAACTTACTGTTCCGTAATCTGCACCAACTCCTACATAGCCTTTTCGGATATCAAATTCATCATCTTCAATCCCATCAGCATCTCTGCGATTAGACTTAAATTCCAACTCATATAAGCCGAAGGCATAAAGATCTTCATTTATTTTAGACTCACCTGAAAGTCCTACACGAATGTAGCTATTATCTCCGTCAGCATTTTTATCATCAGAGAAATAATACATCCCTTGCGCTCGGCCATGAATATTTAACACTGATTCTTGATCTTCATAAACTACGGCTGAATTTGCAGCACTTGCAGAGAAAAGTGCTGCGATTGCGATCGACGTTCTTGTCATTTTCATTTAATTACCACTACTTGTGTTGTTTGAATCGAGTGAAATTATGAACAGTGGCAATTATTTTTAAAGTGCAAATTCAACCATATTCTATGGATAAATATAAACAAGCCCTCAATCTAAAACATTATGTCCTAGTACTCATATTAGTTGAGATAATCCATCCAAACAGGAGGCGTCCCTATTATTTTTTGAACAGTATCAATGAACAGTTTGGCTAATGGTTGTTGATTTCGGTGAGTATACATTGCATATATTTCTCCTATTGCGGGAAGATTATAATCAGGAAGCAACTGTACAAGATCTTGTTTACTCAAACTCTCCTGAAGAAAGAACTGCCCTATTAAAGCATACCCTAGATCAGATTTTACGGCATCGAGCATTAACTCAGTTTCATTCACGAAGTACTGCCCGTTGATATTATACGTTCTAACGTCGCTTGATGACTGGCTTGGCGCTATACGTAGCTTATCCGCCTTAAAGTTAGCATTAGAGTATATTACTGCTGGCATTTTTATAAGCTCTTCTGGAGAGCTCGGAGTTCCATACTTGTCAATAAAACTCTTTGATGCAACCAGTGCCATATTATTGCTTGCCAACTTACGTACTATCATGTTGGACTCTCGGATTGGTCCGATACGAAACACAACGTCAAAACCTTCGTGGATAACATCGACTCGATTATCATCGAGCAGCAGCTCTACAGTAATGTTTGGGTACTGTTTTATAAACTCTTTAACTGCCTGATTTAAGTATGCTCTGCCAAAGAAAGTGGAGCTTGATATTTTCAAGTTACCCTTCGGTTCATCCTGAAATGTAGCAGCAATACTACGAGTTTCGGTTAGAACCTCTCTTACTTTCTTGGCTTGCGCCACCATCTCAACACCTGCATTGGTCAGGGATAGCGAACGCGTGGAACGGTTTAACAGCCGTAAGCCCAATTCATCCTCTAGCTTTTTGATCTGTTTTGACAAAGCTGAACGATCTATATGATTTCTGTCAGCAGCTTTAGCAAAAGTTCCGTATTCAGAGACATCCAGTAGTAATTCAAGTTGGCCTGCGAGATCCACTGCACAATTCCTTATTTAGTTTTTATTCTTTATGTGATGGGAAATGGATTTTACAAAATTAATTTCAATTTTTTATGGTTCAAATTGCATCAGTGAATTGCAAATAATGCACGAATTAAAAACGCTTTAATTTTCGTCGCTATCTTTAGCTTCTGTTTAGTTATTCCTATCTATTATGGCTTATTACATTTAACAATACTCCACGTCTTTAAAACCCTAAACTGACCTTTTTCAAACCAAAAAAATGAGCATTTTGACCAATATTTAATCGTGCATTTTTATCACTACTCTATGTTCGCTGAGGGCCTATTTACCCATAGGTACAATGAATACAATGCCGTTCCTTTTAGTATGAACAGAATCATTTAGGGCGCGACAAATGTTAAAGAAAGTTTTCGGCATTGGCCTTTTATCCGTTTTAGCTGCTTGTGCAGACGAAGAGATAACCAAACAACCTAATACTCCCTTACCTACGATAGACGTCTCCAAAGTCATCTATGAGCCCGTTCAATCGTGGTTCACCTTTACAACAAGGCTTCAAGCCCCAGAGAAAGTTTCTTTAATGCCACGCGTTTCCGGAGTTATTGAAACGGTAGAGTTCAAAGACGGACAGAGTGTCAACAAAGGCGACTTACTCGTCACTCTTGATGATCGAACCTTCAAAGCTCAGGTCTCACGACTTGAAGCGCAAGTTAAGAGTGCTCGAGCTGCGCTAGAGCAAGCAGCAAACGAACAAAAGAGAGCCGCTCAACTTGTTAAGCGAAAGGCCATCTCAGCGGAACAAGCAGAGGCCCGAGATACCGCAGTAAAACAACGCTCTGCAGAACTAATGGCCTTGCGTGCTCAGTTAGAATCCGCAAAGTTAGATCTTGAGTTTACGAAGATATATGCCCCTATTAGCGGCACTATTTCAAGAGCATTCATTACTAAAGGAAACAATGTAAACGCAAATCAAAGCGTTATATCAAACATTGTCTCTAACGATCAGGTATATGCATACTTTGATGTCGATGAGCGAACTTGGAACCGTTACTTCTCGACAATCAATGCCGACTCTAACTTACCTACTCGTCTTGAACTATCTGGACAAAATGGGCAGGAGTTTTTTGGACGCGTTGACTTTGTCGACAACTCCATCAACGAAAACACCGGTACTTTGCAGGTTCGAGCGGTATTCGATGCAACAAAATCAAACTTAAAAGTGGGATCGTTTGGCCGAGTTCAGATATCAACAACCAAACCAGTTGAACGAGTTCTCGTTCCAGAGCGTTCTATTGGCACAGATCTAGAAAACCGCTTTGTATTAACACTCAATGAAGAGAATACGTTGCAATACAGCATCGTAACCTTAGGCGAACGTTACGGAACATTTCGTGCCATCGAGAATGGCTTGAACGCCGACTCAGTTATTGCGGTAAATGGCCCAGCAAAAGTTGGCCCAAATAGCAAAATCACACCAAAAAATGTCACGCTAGATATTAGCAACACTTCATTGATTATGGCTTCAAACTCAACATCGTTGCCAAACAAACGTTTAGCTCAAGACTAAGAAGACAACCGAATGAAATTTGCACACTTTTTTATTCAAAGACCCATATTTGCCTCTATGTTATCGCTATTGATATTAATAGTAGGCGCAATTTCACTTTTACAGTTGCCTGTGAGTGAATATCCAGAGGTTGTCCCTCCTACAGTGGTAGTTACAGCAAACTATCCTGGTGCGAACCCAAAAGTAATCGCAGAAACAGTTGCTACGCCTCTGGAGCAAGAAATTAATGGTACAGAAAACATGTTATATATGTTTTCGCAGGCAACCAGTGACGGCAGAATGACATTGACCGTAACCTTTGCTTTAGGTACGGACTTGGACAAAGCTCAGGTTCAAATACAAAACCGCGTCACTACAGCTTTGCCCCGATTACCAGAAGCCGTCCAACGGTTAGGAGTTGTTGCCGAAAAAGCCTCTCCTGATCTCACTATGGTTGTGCATATATATTCTCCAGATTCTAGCCGTGAAGTCAGTTATTTAGCTAACTACGCTAATTTAAACTTGAAAGATGAGATAGCTCGGCTCGGAGGCGTTGGTGATGTGCGCCTTTTCGGTGGTGATGAGTACTCAATGCGCTTGTGGTTAAATCCAGATGAGCTCGCTTCTAGAAATCTAACCGTAATGGACGTTGTCTCAGCCGTCCGATCTCAAAACCAACAGGTGGCAGCAGGCTCATTAGGTGCGCAACCAGCCGCTAATGAAAACCAATTCCAAGTTTTGTTGAACGTAAAGGGCCGTTTGGAGAATATTGATGAATTCAACGACATTGTAGTAAAAGTTGACGAAACAGGGGCTTTGACACGTCTTAAAGACGTTGCACGCGTAGAGCTAGGTCAAAACTCTTATGCACTGCGCGCCTTGTTAAATGGTAAACCAGCGGTGGCGATGCCCGTATTCCAGCGCCCTGGTGCTAATGCTATTGAGCTATCTAATCAGGTTCGTTCAACCATGGACCGTTTACAAACAGCCTTTCCAGCTGGAGTTTCATATGAAATAGCCTACGACCCGACCGTCTTTGTTCGTGGTTCGATAGACGCGGTGGTTCATACTCTGCTAGAGGCAATTGTACTTGTTGTTGTCGTAGTCATTTTGTTTTTGCAAACATGGCGCGCGTCTATCATCCCTATCATTGCGGTGCCTGTTTCATTAATCGGTACGTTCGCCGTAATGCAAATGCTTGGAGTATCGATTAACACGCTTTCGTTGTTTGGGCTTGTTCTCGCCATAGGCATCGTCGTCGATGACGCCATTGTCGTCGTCGAAAACGTGGAACGGAACATCCATAATGGACTTGCACCACTAGAAGCAACGAAACAAGCAATGACCGAAGTTACCGGGCCAATTATTGCAATTGCTTTAGTGTTATGTGCGGTGTTCATCCCGACGACCTTTATTACAGGGTTATCCGGTCAGTTTTATAAGCAGTTCGCACTAACAATTACGATCTCGACGATTATTTCAGCAATTAACTCGTTGACGTTATCGCCTGCTTTATCAGCACTGCTATTACAAGATAAGAACGCAAAACCCGATCGGCTAACCAAGCTCTTGGATGCGGTTTTTGGTAAGTATGTTTTTGCGCCATTCAATAGAATTTTTGAGTATAGCTCGAACCAATATCAAGCTCTGGTCAAGAAGCTGATTCGCTATAGCCTTGTTGTTGTGGTGGTATACATTGCGTTACTCGGGGGAACGGTTTCTCTATTCAAAGCTGTTCCTGGAGGATTCATTCCTCAACAAGATAAGCAGTATTTAGTTGCGATCGCCCAACTTCCAGATGCAGCAAGTTTAGATCGAACAGAGTCCGTTATTAAAGAAATGGAAAACCTCGCGCTGGCAACACCTGGCGTAGCACAAACCATTTCTTTCCCAGGCTTATCGGTCAATGGTTTTACTAACAGTCCGAATAGTGGCATCGTTTTTGTTACGCTTGAGGACTTCGATAAACGAAATGATCCAACTCTCGGAGCAAATGCGATTGTTGCATCTTTGAATAAGAGCTTTTCAATCATTGATGAAGCCTTCGTTGCGATTTTTCCACCACCACCAATCCAAGGACTTGGCTCTACTGGCGGCTTTAAACTTCAAATCGAAGACCGTGCGAACAAAGGGTTTGATGAGCTCTTCAAGCAATTGAACTTGATAATAAGTGAGGCATCAACAAGACCCGAGCTGATGGGATTATATTCTACATTTCGCATACAAGTGCCGCAGATGGACATCCAAATAGATCGTGAACAAGCGATGCTGCAAGGTGTTCCTCTAGAGCAGGTTTTTGATGCGCTTCAAGTTTATTTAGGATCATTATACGTCAATGACTTCAATATGTTTGGTAGAACATACAAAGTGAATGCCCAGGCAGACATGAACTATCGTCTCGAACCTGACCAAATACTTAACTACAAAGTAAGAAATGCTGCCGGACAAATGGTTCCTCTCGGCGCTGTACTGGAGATCATACCCACGATTGGGCCTGACCGCGTGATGCACTATAACGGCTACCCTAGTGCAGAACTAAACGGCAGTCCTGCTTTTGGTTACAGTTCAGATCAAGCCCAAACGGCTATTGAGGAAGTACTGGATAAAAACCTAGCAGAGGGAATGGTTTATGAATGGACTGATGTAACCTACCAGAAGATTTTGGCTGGTAACACGATGGTGTATATATTCCCACTTGTTGTTTTGTTAGTTTTCATGGTGCTAGCTTCGCAGTACGAGAGTTTAAAACTGCCATTCGCTATCATTTTGATCGTTCCTATGACCATTTTTTCTGCACTAGCAGGTGTTTGGTTCATTGGTGGTGACAACAATATATTCACACAAATTGCTTTGATTGTCCTTGTGGCTCTAGCGTGTAAAAATGCCATCTTGATGGTGGAGTTCGCTAAAGAACTTAAAGACAATGGCCAAGATACCTTATCAGCGATTTTGGAAGCATGTCGTTTACGTCTTCGGCCGATTCTAATGACATCAATTGCATTTACCGCTGGTGTTATTCCATTAATGATTGGTACAGGGGCCGGAGCGGAAATGCGACAAGCAATGGGTATTGCCGTATTCTCGGGTATGGTAGGCGTAACGGTATTTGGATTACTACTCACACCTGTTTTTTATATGTTAGTCAGTCGAAACAAAAAACGTCAAACACTATAACCATAATATAAATACTCATTTAAATTCATACTAAAGGGAGCTATTGCTCCCTTTTCTTTTGGTTATTAAGTATATTAATAATTTCTAGACAGAGCAGCAGTTATACATGAAACTAATACGCTAATATCTAACTTGGATAAACATTGTGGATTTAGCAAATAAACTACACCTGCTTTTAGAAGTCTCTAAAGCTGGATCTTTTGCAAAAGCAGCAGATGGGATGAATATCGACCGCTCTGTTTTATCTAAACACATCAAGCAGTTAGAAGAGCACTTAGGCGTTAGGCTATTAAACAGAACGACTCGCTCTCTTTCATTAACACAAGTCGGCCAGCAAATAGTAGAAAAAGCAGACCAAATATCTCAACTCCTTGATGATACTCAACAAATAGCGGAGAACTTTCAGACTGAGCCTTCAGGGAAAGTACGAATTTCAAGCTCAACATTATTTGGAAAACTCTATCTACAACCTTCGATAGAGAAGTTTTTACATAAGTACCCAAAAGCAAGTGTTGAACTAATGCTAGATGATCTTCATGTAGACGTGATTAGAAGTAATTTTGATATTGCTTTTCGAATCGGACCTATGAGGGATTCATCAATGGTAGCAAGAAAATTAGCAAAAAATACGACTGCAATCATTGCTTCTCGAAATTTAATTGAAAAACATGGTAACCCAGAAACGCCTGATGAGTTAGTTAAGCTACCTTTTATTATTTATTCAAATGGTAATTTTATTGTCGATAAACTTAAATTCTACGACAAAGCAAAATCAGATGGTTTAGATACATACCCAATATCAGGGTCATACATGGTAAATGAAGCTGAGCTAATAATTGAAAGCGTAAAGTCAGGTCTGGGCGCAGCACTTATAGGTCAATTTATGCTCCCTAACAACCTAGAGTCTTCTAATTTAGTTCAACTTTTACCAGAATATGAAACTCAAGATTTTGGTGATATTTATGCCATGTACTCACACCGTCAGCAATCACCATTGGTTAGGGCATTCATTGATATCGTTCAAGAAGAAATTGGCATACCACCAATATGGGAAAAGCATTTCAATAAAAGCTAGGTGATTCTATTTAACCAAAATTAACAGTAAATAAAAATCAAATAAAATCAATAATTTAAAACAGGAACATTTAAAATTCATAGAAGTTTAATGTTAAGTGAATTAAGTTCCATTCTAAATGGCGCTTAATTCACTAAATATAAAACATTCTTGATTTATAATACTAACAAATCCATCACCTATACAAGTTACGATGTATATTAAAGAAAAACACACCTCGGTCACTAGTTTGTTAGTATATAAAATATCTTATCTTATTTTTTTGGTTATTTATACGTTAGCAACGATTTATTTTAGCGTACAAATGGACAAAAGCACATCGGAGAACTCTCTTATAGAAATGACTCAAATAGCATTTGTGCTTTTTTCATCGTTAATGTGTTTGTATAAATCTAAGGAATATCTTGAACTCAAACACATATTAGTAATAATGTCTTCATTTTTTATGGTTATATTCGTTAGAGAAATGGACTACCACATAGAGCAGTATTTTCCTCACGGTTCATGGAAGTACCCTGCTTGGATTATAATAGTCTCGGTCTGTTATTTTTGTTTTAATAACATAGTTAACATAAAAAATGAGGTAAAATTTTTCATTTCTCATTCTAGCTTCACGACATTAACAATTGGATTTTTCATTGTTTTCTTATTCTCACGCTTTGCAGGGTATGGTGATTTTTGGGTCGAGTTCATGGGGAACTCATACAATAGAGATGTGAAAAACTTGGTTGAAGAAAGCTTAGAGTTACTAGGTTACGCGATACTTTTAAACGGTGTTTTACTTATTAAAGTAGAAAATCACTAAGTATAAATAAGAGTTCAGAGCTTGTAGTTCAAGCTTTGAACTTTTTGGTTAAAAAAAAGCAGCAAATTATATTTGCTGCAAATGATGAAAAAAACAATATGCGTAAGTTAACTTCCTAGCAATGGATGCGTTAACGAGTTAATAATAACGAACCGTAACAATTAAGTCTCGTTGAAAATAATCCATAAAGAATGGCATTTATTACACTGTTAATTATGTAACCTTATCTAATCTAGTTATCACACGCCGTCGTTTTTATATCTTATCTCTTTCCGTCAATAAATAGCTCTTCACCTCAGATCCCATTTATCATCCCACAACAGTCGGATTCACAACAAAGCAATAAAAATCAATAAATTATAAGTAGCCACTTAAAAAGTAAAAAGGAGTAAAAACGAAACTATGTCAGATAGAACATATTAAAGATCACCGACTCTAAGTAGAAAACCGTTCATACTCGTTACGCATACAATCAATAAAGACTTCCATCGCCGGCGTCACACACTTCCCAGCATGATAAGCACAGAGTGGCTTGATCATCTGTGAAAACTCGGTGAATTCAAGCTCTTGTAAACTGCCCTCTTGCAACTCTTTTTCAACCGTAAAACGAGGTAAGTAAGAGATACCAATATTACTCTCAACGCAATTTTTGATCGTATTAATACTGCTAAGTTCGATCATGTTGTCGATGCTAATATCACGCTCCTGAATAATGCTCTCAAACATCCGTCGAAAAAGGCACTTAGGGCCATTGCTTATAAACCCTAAATCAATATGTTGCTCTCTCTTCTTTAAATCTAGCCCTTTTAAAAGCGGTGAAGCAACCAATACCAGTGGCTCCTGCTCAAACTCGTGGACCTTGAGCGTATCGTCATTACCTACTCGATAAAACACACCTAAATCAGCTTTATCCGCTATCAACTCATCTCGAATCTGATAGCAATTTTGTGATTGCAGAGAGAGTCGGACATTGGGCGCCCTGATCCTGAACTCTTTTAAAACATTAGCCATCTTATAAGCAAGTTGAGTCTCAGCAACCAGCACTTTCAATTCACCGGTCGGCTCCGAGTTTTCTTGCTGTGCTGTTCCCTCAATATTTTCCATCACTCGCGCCAGTTCATAGACGTAAGGCAGTATCTTTTCTCCTGCTTGAGTCAAAACCATCTTACGCCCTATTTTTTCGAACAGCTGCAAAGACAGATCTTGTTCCAACTGCTTGATTTGAAAGGTGACGGTTGATTGCGTGCAATAAAGCTTCTGTGACGCTTTTAGAAACGATCCTTCTTCAACAATAGCTTTAAAAGTAAGAAAGCGTTTTAGATTCATGACTAGACTCCACAACCAACAGTTCAATAAATTAAAAGTCTAAGTTTTAATTTATTCAATTTTTTAATCAATTGTAGCGAAGTATAGTGCAGTAAAAACAGGAGAGATAGAGATGACCGCCATCTACACCGCATTTTTTACTTACGTAATCATTACTTCAATTACACCAGGGCCAAACAACATTTTATCGCTCAGCATCGCGACGCAATATGGACTAAAACGCTCTACAAAAGTGATTTCGGGGATGTTTTGTGGCTATGTTGTTTTGATGCTACTTTGTGGCGCTTTCACGTATAACATGATCAGCCTCTTGCCCGTGATTACACCTTGGCTAACATGGATTGGAGCAGCTTACATTGTTTGGTTGGCTTGGGGGCTTGCTACGAGTGAGATCAAAACTTCATCGGATAATTCTAAAGGTATCAGTTTCTTAACAGGTTTAGGTTTGCAGTTCGTTAATGTGAAAATCATTCTTTATGGAATTACCTCTATTTCTACGTTCGTACTGCCCCACACTCAGAATATCTACTGGATCTTAGCGACTAGCCTCATTCTTGCTTTGATCGCACTTCTTAGCAACGTAGTTTGGGCCGTTGCAGGAAAGCTACTTCAATCGCAATTCCAGAGATATGGCAAAGTCATCAATATGAGCTTAGCAGCAGCTCTGATCTATTGTGCGACACAGTTATTTACTTAAGTATATAGTTGATCATCAAGAACAATATTGCTCTTCAACTTAGACGACTACGTTTATGTGAAGAGCAAATTCTGCTCTACAAATCGCTGCGGTTTCTCGTGCCCTTACTCGCTCCTCCCGCGCCTCCATACGGCAGTTTTTGAAGAAGTAGATTCAACGTCACTTAATCAACCTAAAGATACGAAATCTTGTTTAGCTATACATACACGGCCTTGGCGACCTCGGCAATAACTAAGCATTACTTAGTATACACAAATCAGAAAAACTAAGATAATCTTAGTCATCCAAGTCCTTCGTATGAACTTTAAGTGTTGTTTAATAACCCACTCCCAGCCCGCCTTAAGCATGCGCGTAAACAAGCGAATCTGTCCCAAAAAGCACTGGGCATCCGTATCGGCATGGATGATAGTTCTGCAAGTGCAAGGATGAACCAATACGAAAGGGAGCGCCATACTCCCGACGTAAAAACGCTCAAACTTATCGCAGATGAGCTAAACGTACCTCTAAACTATTTTTTTTGTGAAGATGAAATCACCGCTGAACTTGCTGTGAATCTCCACAAGCTGTCAAATGATGACAAGCAAAGAGTGCTTGAGAGCACAGCCCAGTTGATTGCGGACGCAATCGCTACGAACAAGTCGAGTACGTAATTGGGATTAAACGCCTAAGAATACGTATCAATACCAAAGAATCAAAGAGCATAACTAAGGGTTCAACATGGCTACAACAAAAGCACTTGTGGTTTTTTCCGGTGGGCAGGACTCTACGACCTGCTTAATCGATGCATTAAATACATATGATGAGGTTCATGCTATAACGTTTGATTATGGCCAGCGTCATTCAGATGAAATAGATATCGCTATCGAATTAGGTAAGCAACTTAACATCAAAAGCCACAAAGTCCTGGATGTAAAATCAATTAATGAGTTAGCGATAAGCTCGCTGACAAGAGACAACATTCCGGTATCTAATGACTTAAGCGACGCTAACGTACCCAATACATTCGTTCCAGGGAGAAACATTCTCTTTCTTACTTACGCATGTATCCATGCTTACCAGCTTGGTATTCAAGACATCATTACGGGAGTTTGCGAAACAGACTTTAGTGGTTACCCTGACTGCCGAGACAACTTTATTCGCTCTCTAAATCTCTCTTGCAATTTAGGTATGGATAAAGCCTTCAATATTAAGACTCCTTTAATGTGGCTTACTAAAGCAGAGACCTGGGCTCTAGCTGATAAGCACAATATGTTGGAGTTTGTCCAAAACAATACGTTAACATGTTACAACGGAATCGTTGGTAAAGGCTGTGGTGAATGCCCAGCGTGCCTACTGCGACAAAGCGGCTTAGAAGAATACTTAGCGAGCAAATAGTCTTTGTTAGCGGTAATAGCGCTGGGATAAAACCTTTTGCGTTAGCTTCTAAACGTTTTATCTCAGCGTGAAACTCCAGCCAACAGAGCTTTATTTTGATGCCGCCAGATTGGTGGCATCAATTAAATGCGAAACGATTGTCGAACCAAAGATAGCACTACACCACAACAGCCAACACTGCTTAGCTTTTACAACGCTATAAATTGCTTAGATATATCGACAATGTTTCGATAGCAAAGCTACCAACGGCATTACTCGCGAAACCGGGATTAGATAGAAAAGCTACCTCGAATGATGACGAGTCTCTCGTCTAAGCAATACTCAAATATTTATGAGTTTGAACAGACAAACGCCAATTGCGGGCAATACACGTATCAATACACAATTGCGTAGCACGAGGCTTCTGGCTAATTGGTTGTAGTGCAATGATAGTCTCAGCCGCTACGTTCGCATTTGCTAAAAGATCATCAAGGTGGTCGATGTCTTTCTGGGTACCGACTGGATGCTTAATCTCATTTGCCCGCTCTAACGCGCTATTAAGCACTGGTAATTTACCTTTCATTGCTACTTTTGGTGACACTGTCACCCACGTATTTTCTGAAGTAATCACTTCTGATGTGCCACTGGTTTCAATTTGGCATTGGCACCCCATATCTTCAAACGCCTTTGTTAAAGGGCGCAGATCATAAATACAAGGCTCTCCACCAGTAATCACGATATGCTTAGCATTAAAGCCTTGCTGTTGATATTGCTCTACGATGTTCTCGGCAGATGCAACACACCACGTCGGAGAGTCTTCCGTTTTCACCAGAATATCGCCTATTTGACGTTGATCATTCTCATCTGCATACCACGTTTGTTTGGTATCGCACCATGAGCAACCAACCGGACACTCTTGAAGCCGAACAAAAACAGCAGGGACTCCAGTGAAAACCCCTTCCCCTTGGATGGTTTCAAACATCTCATTTAGCTTATACAACGCAGAACTCACTCAACTCATAACATTTCGAGGCGAAGACCATAATGGACACGCGTGTCTAGGTCAATTTAAACCAAAAATTAATTGTTAAAATAGACCATTTTGTAGTTTCATAGCGTAATGAATATAGGTTTCTGGTTAACGTTAAACCAAGCCTTATTCACTGACAGCTCCCAAAAAACTTTAAGGTAAGAAATGATGTATAAACTGATCGCACTAGATATGGATGGCACGCTACTCAATAGTGATAAAGCCATTTCTGAAGAAAACAAACAAGCGATCGCAAAAGCTCGAGAAGCAGGCGTTACTGTCGTTCTCGCTTCTGGTCGCCCATTAGAAGGAATGCAAGACAAGCTCGACGAACTGAATATCCATTCCGATCGAGATTTTGTTCTTTACTACAACGGTTCGATGGTCAAGAACGTAGGCACAAACGACATCATCCACCAGCAAATCATAGATGGTAAAGCTGCAAAATTGGTGGCGCGAAAAGCCGAAGAGCTAGGTGCGTACGTCCATGCTTTTAGTCAAGTTCATGGTTTAATCACCAACGAACACAACCCTTACACCGATATTGAAGCAAAGATAAATGGCTTAAATGTCACCGAGATGAACTTCGAATCACTAGAAGACGATCATCCAATCATCAAAGCTATGATGGTTGCAGAGCCAAGCAAACTAACAGAAGTTATAGCAGCACTGCCAGCTGAAATGCGCGAAGCGTTTACGGTTGTTCAAAGCGCTCCGTTTTTCCTTGAGTTTCTTAACCCTGCGAGCAACAAAGGTATTGGTGTTGCCGCAATTGCCGAGTATCTGGGAATTAAACCGGAAGAAGTTATCTGTATGGGTGACGCAGAAAATGACCACCACATGCTGAAATACGCTGGCCTTGGTATCGCGATGGCAAATGCAATGGAAGAAACCAAGCAAATCGCTGACTACATTACGGCAAGTAATGATGAGCACGGTGTCGCTAAAGCTATAGAAAAGTTCGTGCTCAATGCATAGCCCTTTCCGCCATGTCTGTTGCGTTAAGCTTCTTACGTTTAACATCCCTAGCCGTCCAAGATAGGCAAGCGGCGTTGTTCGTGGACTAAACGTGTAAAAGCCTTGCTGTAATGCAAGGCTTTGTTTTTACTTAAATACTAATAGATAACAAATACAGCCATCAATCTAGCAACGTTTTGCTCGGTTGGTTTTCACAAGTCAGCTTCCTTGCAAGCAGCATAAATAACAACATTAATAATGGATAATGTAACGTCGACAAGACTAATGACCACAAACCGCTAAACGATACGATATTAGCCGAGTACAAATAGAGTTGATCAACAAGCAACAATGCCAGCGTCACAAAGATCATCTGCCGAGTATCTAAATGTGCTTTCGACTCTTTAAATGTCATGACCAACGCTGATGCAGTGATTAAAATTGCTAGCCAGCGACCAAACACAGGTAATGGCCAGATGACGGAGATGACCGCTGTTGCCACAGTCATAATGAACCAGACGCCTTTTGAGCTTAGAACTTGATCAACGTTCACATCTTGATTTGTTTCCAATCGAAGAACATGCCAAGCCACCAAGCTGCCTAACAGCGCGCCAAATAACATATCTAAAATAAAGGCACTGCCGAGGAAAAACTTACCTAACACCACTGTAAGAGTGATGAACACGAAGACTGCCGTTGTTCCATTCAAACCGAAATACTGGGTTCTATGAAACAAGAACGTCAGAACACAAAACCACACAGCGATAGGCAAGCTAGGAAAACTAAAGCCAAAGCTGTGCGTTAACTCCATCATTGGTATATAGACATGTGGGCGCGGTAACGAAAAGCCTTGTTGAGCGACAAGCACCATAAGCGACGTTGCACTAATTGCAAAAAAGAGTCGGTACACAAACCGGCTACCAAAGCGCATCATGGCAAAAGGAAATAGAAAGAGTAGTACCGTCGGTTCTGTCAGGTCTGTAACCAGTTTCGAGATCTGACTAGCTACCTCGTAACTCGTTTCTGACAACGCCCCTACCCAACTCTGTAAATCTATCAGCCACGCCAATTCAACCTGACGAAATGAAGGCGCGGATTCGATCAACTGAGTCACATAAGATACTGATTGCTTGGTAGCTTGATCAAAAAACTGAGTGGCTTGTGGCCATTGCTCAGGATAACGATATAAAGATGATGGTAATTCAGATGGGCTAAGCAACATCGCTGACGCAACTTCTACTCCATAATGAGGGGCAAACCAAATAGGCAGTTCATTTCCACCTAAAGAATTATTCATAGAAAAAGCGATAATGTCAGAGTCTGATATACAGTCGTAAAAAACCGCAGTGTCCGTTCTGCCAAGCTCCTCTCCAACCGTAACCACTATACCGGTTTCTTCCCACGTTTCTCGTTGAGCAGCAACTTGTGGAGACTCACCATCAATGATGGTTCCGCCAGGTAGAGAAATCTTATCCGTTAATACTTCATGAACTAGCACTAACTTGTCATCAGCGCGAACAATACAGAGCGCTCCTTTAACTTCGCTCGCAGTGGCTTTAGCCGTAGAGATCGGTGAAACAGGTAACAAAATAAAACAAAGGATGAGTAATAACAGCTGTCTCAACACAAAATATGACCTTAAATAAACATAATGATAACCATTGAATCATGGCAGTTAATCTTATCTTTTTCGACAAAAATTAAGTAACGAGTTATGCCAAACTGAGTTGATCGCGTAAAACCCGATCTCAACGCTCACTGGAGAATAATTTAATGCAAACCTGACAAAGATCAGACAAAACATAAAATGTTGATCGCAATTCTGCCAGTTATATAAAGATAACGTCAGGACAAAGTCATACACATTTTGTGGGTTCTCATAGTTGACACAATAAAAAAGGGCTTATTATTCGCAAACAATAAACCCCAGTTATAATAACTATGTACTGATCGTTGAAACCAAGAATGAATCTTATCTCATGGTCAACGAATCAAATTCACTGGCCCGATCGTTAGTTAGACTTGCAATTCGCATCGCCTACTTTTTGCCAAACACCCCAAGGCCCTGAGTCTGCTGGATTATCACCTTGAGTCCACCACTGCGCTTGCCAAACTTTACCATTCCAAGTAACCGTATCTCCTTTGAGATACACTAAGCTGGCTTGCCATACAGTTGTACAGCTATCTGTGGGAGGCGTTGTCACCGTTTTCGCTTGAGCGGATACTAACGCTTGGTATTGTGTGCTGGTCTTATCAACGTTGAAGTTCAAAGCCACTCTTGCTTCTCCGCTCTGAGTAGCACCAAATTCAACATCAACACGACAACTTGCATTCATTGCTAACGTCGCCTGAGAGCACTGATCATTGGCAATAACAGCTGCATCAGTAACACCCGAAGCAAACGCGCGAACATTTTCCACAGTGAACGTGGTGCTCCCTGAATTCTGGATAACAAAGCTATGTTGCTGTAACTCCCCAACATTAAATGATGCCAGTGTCTGTTCGGTGGTGTATCCAACAGAAACATTCTCTTTTGGTGGTGTTGCTGTTCCGATAACACCATCGACAAAATTGCGCATAGCAGCGATATCGCTATAAACCCCATACATACCAGGACGAGCACAACCTATTCCCCAACTGACCACACCAAGTTGAGTAATTACACCACTGCGATTAATGACGATTGGACCACCACTATCTCCCTGACAAGAATCTATCCCACCTTGAGGAATACCCGCACAGAATGACACTTCTCCAACCGTTGTGTAGTTGCCACCGGCTTGACGGCAAGTCATATCCGACACAAGTGGGACGTCAACCTCTTGCAATCGAGACGGAGAGCTTCCTCCTTCAGAAGTTCGCCCTAAGCCAGCAACACTAAGCCAATCTCCGATGCTCGCGTATTGCGTTAGACTGCCATTCGCAATCTCAACTGAAGAAACACCTTGAGGCACAGAGTCGAGCTTCAATACCGCGAGGTCATGAGAAAGCGTCGCGCGGCGATATGCCGGGTGCATATGGATCTCACTGACGTTTGCACGAACACCGTCACTACCGTTATAAACAACGCCACCGATTTTAACCGCTATCTGATTCGGAGAATCACCCTCAACACAATGCGCAGCAGTCAGGACGTAACCATTCCCGATATAACTGGCCCCACAATATGATCGGTTACCATAACGACTAACAATTTGGGTGTAGAATTTCCAGTCACGTGGGTCGGCAGTTACTCCGCCTACGATCTGGGGTTGGATAGTATGATTTTGCGTCTGTGACAAATCATCAGCACTTGCGAACATTGGCAAAACGGCTAAAGCAAGTAACGATTTTGTTAGTTTCAAAATATTGTCCTCTTGTTTTTGTAAGCACGATCCTCGTGCTACTAATAAACAAGCAGACAAAAACGCTGATACCAATGCAGGTGCATATCAATTTATTAACATTGCGAGCAACTTATAGAGAAAAGTCTATTGACGAACTGAATGATTTCAATTCGATAGAACCTAAATCACAATATTAAAGTTAAATACGATTATTCGTTCAGCGGTTTTCTTAAATAGTGGATATGATGTGCAAATCCTTGTTTTTCATACAAAGATATTGCGCCCTGGTTAAAATGCCATACTTCAACAAACATCTGTTTTGCACCGTAATCAGAGAACGTTGACTCAATTTTATTAATCAATGCCTGCGCCGTACCTTGTTTTCGATATTCAGGCAGCACATAGAGCTCATCCACACTTCCCATCATAACTGGCTGGCTGACGGTAGAAATAAGTTCACAGAAGTGACCAGAGATAAAGCCAATAATTTCATCTCCTTGTTTTGCTACGTAAACAAGGCACTCAGGGTCGTCAATATATCGAGCAATGCTTTTTTCTTGTTCTATCTCCTCTGCCGTTTTGAAAAGCTCAGGAGATTGAAGATGATGCTCATCATGAAGCTCGAACATAAGATCGTTGAGCAACTCTAGGTCGCTAAAACACGCAGGTTTAATCGCAAACGTGGTCATACAAAGGGTCACTAAAAATGGAATGGCTGTAGTTTGTGAGGAAAACGTCGTATTGGCAAGTCACAAATGCTTTCACGATACGTTTGTACTGTTTGAACAACAAAAAGGCCCCTGTACTTAATAAACGTACAGAGGCAGAACCAACCTACAGAGTTCGAGGATCAGGGGTTAGTTAGAATTGAGTTTTTATCAGCGTCGTAGCACTCGCTCAATTTCGTTCAAGCTACTTGGGTCATCAATCGTTGACGGAACGGTGTATTTTTCACCATCAGCTATTTGACGTATAGTTCGACGCAAAATTTTACCTGAACGTGTTTTCGGTAAACGGTCTACAACCAACGCATGCTTGAAGCAAGCAACTGCACCTATCTCACTACGCACTTTGCCAACAAGCTCACCTTCAAGGTCTAGCTCATCCACTTTGACGCCGTCTTTCAGTACAACAAAACCAAGTGGAAGCTGACCTTTTAGATCATCGTGGATACCGACCACCGCACATTCTGCAATCGCTGGGTGGCCTCCTACTATTTCTTCCATTTCACCTGTCGACAATCGGTGTCCCGCGACATTAATCACGTCATCAATACGTCCCATAATAAACAGGTAACCGTCTTCATCCAGATAGCCACCATCACCTGACACGTAGTAGCCTGGGAATTGGCTAAGATAACCAGTTTCAAAACGGTCATGATTACGCCAAACCGTTGGCAGACAACTTGGTGGTAGCGGACGTTTTAATGCGACAAAGCCTTGTTGGTTAGGCCCGACAGCCTCTCCAAGTTCATTCAGAATCTCGACCTGATAACCCGGAATGGGCTTCGTCGAAGAACCAGCTTTAACTGGCATCATTTCGACACCTGTCGGGTTGCCCGCGATGGCCCAGCCCGTCTCGGTTTGCCACCAGTGGTCAATAACGGGCTTGTCCGCTTTGCTCTGAACCCACTCCAGTGTCGGAGGGTCAAGGCGTTCTCCCGCCATAAAGATAGTTTTCAGATTCGACAAGTCGTACTGTTTTAAGTGCTCACCTTCCGGGTCCTCTTTCTTAATCGCACGAAACGCCGTTGGTGCAGAGAACAACGCATCTACTTTATATTCATCACACACTCGCCAAAATGCGCCAGGATCCGGTGTTCGAACAGGCTTGCCTTCGAATAGGATAGTAGTGCAACCGTGAATCAGTGGAGCGTAAACAATGTAAGAGTGCCCTACTACCCAGCCCACATCAGATGCCGCCCAAAAGACGCCATCTTGAGGAATGTTATAGATTGCGCTCATGGAGTACTTCATCGCGACAGCATGGCCACCGTTATCACGCACAACGCCTTTCGGCTTACCTGTCGTACCCGATGTATAAAGTATGTAGAGCGGATCGGTTGCTAACACCGGAACACAACCATGTGGCAGCGCTTGTTTGTACTCTCGCTGCCAATCTAAGTCTCTTTCTTGGTTTAGCTCAGCGTCGCACTCTGGACGTTGGAAAACAAACACTTTCTCAGGCTTCCAACGGCTGTCCATAATGGCTTTGTCTACCATTGGTTTGTATGGAATGACTTTGTTGATCTCAATCCCGCACGACGCCGTCATGATCACTTTCGGCTCTGCATCTTCAATTCGTACAGCAAGCTCATTAGGTGCAAAACCACCGAATACTACGGAATGAATCGCCCCCAAACGCGCGCAGGCAAGCATCGCCATTGCGGCTTCTGGGATCATCGGCATATAAATAACGACTCGGTCGCCTTTTTCAACACCTTGAGCAGACAGCATGCCAGCAATTTTTGCTACTTGGTCACGTAGGTCGCTATAGGTGTACGTGGCTTTACGACCTGTCACTGGCGAGTCATAAATGAGTGCAGTATTATCACCGCGTCCTTGCTCGCAATGGTAATCTAATGCTAACCAGCACGTATTCATTACACCATCTGGAAACCAACGTTCTATGCCGTTTTCATCAGATTTCAAGATAGTTTTAGGAGATTCAAACCAATCGATATTCTCCGCTTGAGCGCGCCAAAAACTCTCCGGTTCATTCTTCGCCCATAAGTATTCTTTTTCGTATGAAGACATATTGCTTCCTCCAGTATGTCCTGACATTGCTCTCGTTCTACTCAAAGATCGCTCTTTTAATCCAAAGATCGTCTCTTTTAATCGAAGACATAGAAGGGTACACGCACAAATCCCTCCATCAGTATTCTCGCACTTCGGCTCATAATGGCTTTTTGCACCACCCAGCCCTGCTCAGTTTGCTTCGCTTGTGCCCCAACTTTTAACGTTCCTGACGGGTGGCCAAAAGTCACGGACTCTTTTTCACCGCCACCAGCGGCTAAATTCACTAACGTTCCGGGCACACACGCAGCAGAAGCAATAGCAACGGCTGCTGTTCCCATCATTGCATGATGTAGCTTGCCCATCGACAGCGCGCGAACGAGCACATCAATATCCGACTCATTAACGGCTTTACCACTTGAAGACAGGTAACTTTTCGGTTTAGAAACAAACGCTATTTTCGGCGTATGTTGGCGTGTTTGAGCTTCTTCTAAATCAGAAATCAAGCCCACTTTTAACGCGCCATATGCACGGATGGATTCGAACATCGCTAATGCTGTGTCATCGTTGTTGATATCGTCTTGCAGCTCGGTGCCCTGATATCCTATCGATTCAGCATCAATAAAAATGGTTGGTATGCCCGCGTTAATAAAGGTCGCGTTAAACGTACCTACGTCCGGAACCACTAAATCATCGACTAAGTTGCCTGTTGGGAACATGCTGCCTTCGCCATCGGAAGGATCAACAAAATCCACTTGAATCTCTGCCGCTGGAAACGTGACACCATCGAGTTCAAACTCTCCGGTTTCTTGGACGAAACCATTGACGATTGGCACGTGAATCAAAATCGTTTTGCTTATGTTCACTTGCCAAACACGCACCGTCACAATGCCATTTTCTGGAATACGGTCTTGTGGGATCAGACCAGCATGAATGGCGAAAGGACCGACAGCGGCAGACAAGTTGCCGCAGTTACCACTCCAATCGACGAATGGTTTGTCGATCGACACTTGGCCAAATAAGTAGTCAACATCGTGATCGGCTCTGCTGCTGCGCGAAACAATCACTGTTTTACTGGTGCTTGACGTCGCGCCCCCCATACCATCAATTTGCTTCGAGTAAGGATCCGGGCTGCCGATAACTCGCAACAACAGTTTGTCACGCGCTGCACCTGCGACTTGTGCCTCTGGTGGCAAATCTTCAAGGCTGAAAAAAACACCTTTACTTGTGCCGCCACGCATGTACGTCGCAGGCACTTTGATTTGGCTCATTTTGCTAGGAGTACTGTTTTCCATAATTACTCCCTATTGCGCCAGGAAATCTTGAGCAAAGCGTTGTAAAACACCACCTGCGTTATACACATGCACTTCGTCAGCGGTATCTAAGCGACAGGTGACCGGAACATCGACTTTCTCACCGTTGCTACGTGTAATAACCAAGGCTAAATCTGCACCCGGCTTGATTTCACCAACCACGTCATACAGTTCAGTACCATCCAGTTCTAATGTATTGCGATTAACACCCGGCTTAAATTGCAGTGGTAACACGCCCATGCCAACCAAGTTAGTTCGGTGAATACGCTCAAAGCCTTCTGCAACGATTGCTTCTACACCAGCCAATCGAACGCCTTTTGCTGCCCAGTCACGAGATGAACCCTGACCATAGTCAGCACCTGCAACAACAATCAGTGGTTGCTTTCGGTTCATGTAGGTCTCAATCGCTTCCCACATGCGAACCACCTGCCCTTCTGGCTCTACACGCGCCAGAGAACCCTGAACCACTTCACCGTTCTCTTTCACCATTTCGTTAAATAGTTTCGGGTTAGCAAAGGTCGCTCGTTGCGCCGTTAAGTGATCGCCACGGTGAGTCGCGTAAGAGTTGAAATCTTCTTCTGGCACACCCATTTTCGCTAAGTATTCACCTGCTGCGCTGCTTGCGAGAATCGCGTTGGATGGTGATAAGTGATCAGTGGTGATGTTGTCGCCCAGAATCGTCAATGGACGCATACCAGACAATGTTCTTTCTCCCGCTAGCGCACCTTCCCAGTACGGTGGTCGGCGGATGTAGGTACTCATCGGACGCCAGTCGTACAGCGGGTTGGGATTTTGCTCTTGATCATTCAGCTTAAACATCTGAATGTAAACTTGCTTAAACTGCTCAGGTTTAACATGAGTACCGACAACTGCATCGATCTCTTCATCGCTTGGCCACAAATCATTGAGATAAATTGGTTTGCCGTTTTGGTCCGTGCCAAGCGCATCGCGCTCGATATCAAAACGAATCGTACCCGCTAGCGCATAAGCGACAACCAATGGTGGTGAAGCCAAGAAAGCTTGTTTGGCGTACGGATGGATTCGACCATCAAAGTTACGGTTACCAGAAAGCACCGCTGTCGCATATAAATCACGGTCGATGATCTCTTGTTGGATTTTTGGATCCAGCGCACCACTCATACCGTTACAAGTTGTACATGCGTAACCAACAATGCCAAAGCCAAGCTTCTCTAGCTCTGGTAATAAGCCCGCTTCTTCCAGATACAAGCGTGCAACTTTAGAACCCGGAGCAAAAGACGATTTCACCCAAGGCTTACGTACAAGACCAAGTTCGTTGGCTTTCTTCGCGACAAGGCCAGCAGCAACCACGTTTCTTGGGTTACTAGTATTCGTACATGAGGTAATAGCAGCGATGATCACTGCACCATCTGGCAACTCGCCTTCTTTCTCTTCCCACGCTCCAGAAATGCCGCGCTGTGCCAACTCAGAAGTTGGTAAACGACGATGAGGGTTTGACGGACCAGCCAAGTTACGGCTAACTGATGATAAATCGAACTCAAGTACGCGCTCGTAAACTGCGCTATCAAGATCGTCTGCCCAAAGACCGGTTTGTTTTGCGTAATTTTCTACTAAAGCAACTTGTTCTTCATCTCGACCAGTTAGTTTCAAGTAATTGATGGTCTGCTCATCAATATAAAACATGCCAGCTGTTGCGCCGTATTCTGGTGTCATGTTTGAAATCGTTGCGCGGTCTCCGATCGTTAGATCACGTGCGCCTTCTCCAAAGAATTCAAGATACGAAGATACCACACGCTCATTACGCAGAAACTCAGTAATCGCGAGGACAATATCCGTTGCGGTAATGCCCGGTTGACGTTTACCCGTCAGTTTGACACCGACAATATCTGGTAGACGCATCATTGATGGTCGGCCAAGCATGACGGTTTCTGCTTCCAGACCACCGACACCTATCGCAATAACACCAAGAGCGTCTACGTGAGGCGTGTGACTGTCCGTACCCACACAGGTGTCAGGGTAGGCAATGCCCTGCTTTGCTTGTACCACAGGAGACATTTTTTCCAAGTTGATTTGGTGCATGATGCCATTCCCAGCTGGAATCACGCTGACGTTTTCAAACGCTGTTTTACACCACTCAATAAAGTGGAATCGGTCTTCATTACGGCGCTCTTCAATCGCGCGGTTTTTGTCGAAGGCATCAGGGTCAAAGCCCGCATGTTCAACCGCTAAAGAGTGGTCAACGATCAATTGTGTCTCAACCACTGGGTTCACTTTTGCAGGATCACCGCCCTGATCTGAAATGGCATCGCGCAGACCCGCTAAATCGACTAGAGCGGTCTGACCAAGAATGTCATGACAAACAACGCGTGCTGGATACCAAGGAAAATCAAGATCGCGTTTGCGTTCTATTAACTGTTTCAGGCTATCTGTCAATGTGTTCGGGTCACAGCGACGGACCAGTTGCTCAGCTAGCACGCGAGAGGTATAAGGGAGTGTTTCATAGGCTCCAGGAGAAATGGCATTGACGGCTTCGCGTGCATCAAAATAATCCAGTTGAGTTCCCGGAAGCGGCTTACGATATTGGGTATTAATATTTGTGTTCATGGTTTGCTTCCATTCAGTCTTTACATCTTGCCTTCATCAAGGTTTTCCATTGCTCCAGAAACACAGTGATGAGAGGATCTCCTTCCTCTGTTAGAGAGAATGACAAAGGAAGGAGGTGGTCAACCAAAGCATATAATGCCCTCGTTGACCTTCGCGCTAGCGATTCTCGATAGGCACCCATTCTTGATGATCTGGGCCCGTATAATCGGCACTTGGGCGAATAATACGGTTATTGGCACGCTGTTCATAAACGTGTGCAGCCCAGCCCGTTAAACGACTCATCACAAAGATTGGGGTGAATAGTTTGGTTGGAATGTCCATAAAGTGGTAAGCCGATGCATGGAAGAAGTCCGCATTACAGAACAGACCTTTCTCTCGCTTCATCACTGATTCAACACGCTCAGAAACCGCATATAGATGAGTATCACCAACTTGTTTCGATAGCTCTTTGGACCATCGTTTTATTAAGGCGTTGCGAGGGTCACTTTCGCGATAAATCGCATGACCAAATCCCATGATCTTGTCTTTATTGGCTAGCATTTTCATGATGTTCGCTTCCGCCTCGTCGGGCGTTTGCCAATCTTCAATCATTTCCATCGCCGCTTCGTTCGCACCGCCGTGAAGTGGTCCACGAAGCGTACCGATTGCTGCCGTGATACAAGAATGGATGTCTGACAACGTTGATGCACAAACGCGTGCTGCGAATGTAGAAGCATTAAACTCATGTTCAGCATAAAGAATGAGCGAGCAATGCATCACTTGTTTGTGCAGCGCAGATGGCGCTTTGTCTGTAAGTAATCGTAAGAAGTAACCACCGATGCAATCTTCAGTCTGATCCTCGGTGTTGATACGCACGCCATCATGACTAAAGCGGTACCAGTAACAGATGATGGCAGGGAACAAGGCAAGCATACGTTCGGTTGCTTTCAGTTGCTCCTCGAAGCTCATTTCCTGCTCTAGGTTACCCAATACAGAACAACCCGTGCGCATTACGTCCATTGGGTGTGCGCTTGCAGGAATCAACTCTAAAGCTTGTTTTAGCTCGGCTGGCAAACCTCTAAGGCTGAGTAGATGTGTCTTGTACGCATCAAGTTCTTGTTGATTCGGCAAGTGACCGCGTAACAGAAGGTGAGCCACTTCTTCAAACTGTGCGTTGTTCGCAAGATCAGTAATATCGTATCCACGATAAGTTAGACCAGTTCCCGTTTTTCCGACAGTACATAAAGCTGTGCTTCCTGCGCTTTGACCACGAAGGCCTGCGCCACCTAATTCTGCTTTCTTTTCTGCAGTTTGAGACATTGTTTGAACTCCTTTTCTGTCTGACTTTTCCCTCTCTGGGGTGTTTTTAGCCAAACGAATTTCACGTTATTAGATGAGATAAATTCCGATTATCTTTTTCTTGGGCTTCCGTTTATTTTTGCTTTTCCCCCGCTATTTCCCTTCAGAGAATAACTGGTCAAGTTTGTCTTCATAGTCGTGGTAATTCAGGTGCTGATACAACTCTTTACGTGTTTGCATCGAATCAACCAGTGCTTCCTGATTACCCACTTCTAGCAAATGTTTGTAGACCGTTTCAGCAGCTTTGTTCATGGCACGGAACGCACTTAACGGATAAAGCACCATGTCCACTTTTGCTTTCGCTAGCTCATCGCAGCCATACAGCGGTGTCGCGCCAAACTCTGTAATATTCGCCAGAATAGGAACGTGCTTTCCGGTCGCTTGCTCAAGCGCATTTGAAAACTGAAGGTACTGGTCCAGCTTGTTCATCGCTTCGGGGAAGATCATGTCTGCGCCAGCTTCCACACACGCAATCGCACGCTCGATTGCGCTGTCCATGCCTTCAACAGCTAGCGCATCAGTACGAGCCATAATCACGAAACTTTCATCATTGCGTGCATCAACCGCGGCTTTTACACGATCAACCATCTCTTGCTGGCTGACTATTGCTTTGTTCGGACGATGACCACAACGTTTCTGTGCGACTTGGTCTTCCATGTGCACCGCTGCCGCGCCCGCTTTTTCCATCGCTTTGATCGTGCGAGCAATGTTAAATGCACCGCCAAAGCCCGTGTCGATATCAACCAAAAGAGGCAAATCACATGCGTTAGTAATACGGTCAACATCAACCAAAACGTCGTTTAATGTTGTGATACCGAGATCCGGCAATCCGTATGACGCATTTGCGATACCGCCACCAGACAAGTAGATCGCTTGGTGACCCAAGTTTTTTGCCATCATGGCGCAATACGGGTTTATAGTGCCGACAATTTGTAGTGGATTATTTTGTTCAATGGCGAGTCTGAATTTCGCTCCCGGTGTTAAGCTCATGACGAATTCCTTCTAGTCTTTGTCTAAACTTTCTGTATGTATAATTTGAGATTGGATGAGCTTTCGACTTCCTGATATGTGTCTTCTCATCAACATTTCTGCAAGCTCTTCATCGCGATTGCGAATGGCTTCCAAAATGAATTTGTGTTCGGTGAGCGCCTCATTCGGGCGAGATTGTGCACGTGGCGACTGGTAACGATACATCCGTAATAAGTGATAGAGTTCATCACACAGCAGAGATATTAACTTACTGTTTCTGCTCGCTTGGATGATGCGATAGTGAAAATCAAAGTCACCATGTTGATGGAAGTAAGACGCGCCTTCCATTTGGTCTATATGCTTGGAATGTGTCGACAATAGCATTTCCAAGCTTAAGAGCTCTTCTTGCGTAATGTGTCGCGCAGCTAACCTTGCCGCCATGCCTTCCAATGCTTCTCGAACGGCATAAAGTTCTATCAGCTTTTCCGGAGAAAAAGTGGTCACTCTAGCCCCAACATGAGGAATTCGCTCGATGAGCCCTAGCCCCTCTAAGCGCATCAATGCTTCACGCAAAGGCCCACGACTGACTTGATATTTCTTTGCTAGCTCAGGCTCTGATATCTTATGGCCAGGCTTCACGTCGCCATTAACAATGACTTCAATCAGTGTTTCGGTCAGCGTTTCGGATTTGGTGTGTTCTTTCTCAGAACCCAGCACTTTATAACGAGCTTTCAACTCAGAGTTCATATTCAGATACTCTTGTTACCGACATCGAAATGTCTACAATTTCTTAACCTGAATATAAAGTAGTCGATCAAAGTGTCGACAATCAAGTAAATTGTCGACAATTTAGACTAAGGTCGTAATTTAAATGGGCCAAAAATGCCTATTAAGTGCCGTTTTTAGCAGAAATCAAGAATGGGGAATTCATATTGTCGACAACTTATAAACCTTTAAGCTTATGATCTAAAAACTAAAAGCTCAGCTGTCGAACAATAATCGGATAAAAAACTATTCTTTAGGTACAAATTGATCAAAGACTTGTTGCGAAGTCATCTTTTGTGAAGCGGAATTGAGGTCATAATAAGCTGGCTTTTCATCGGTAAAAATCTCTAAAGTGAGTTTGAAATCTGGGTTATCGAACAAACCAGCGGAAAGAATGTACTCACCTGTCGGCAACAAATGATAGAAAAGGTTTGTGCCGCATTCGCCACAAAAACCTCTCACCGCCCAGTCAGACGATTGATAACGCTTTGGCTCGGCCCCCTTAAACGTTACGTTAGGACCACAATGCACCGCATGGAGTGCGCCACTCGACCATTTTCGACACATAGAGCAATGGCACAGGCTAACCTCATTTTTAACCTCAGCGATGACTTCAATTGCGCCGCACAAACACGTCCCTTTCATTCTCTTTTCCTCGTTCATTTTCCGTCATTTTATTATGGCCTACCAAAGCGTAAAGCCGCGTGACCTAACACCAACTTCTCGCCGTGAACTTTATGAACAAAATAACCGAAATGCTCAATATTCTCTTTATATCTCTTTTACAGACAGATATTTAACACTTAATTAACCTTTACACCAAGTTCAGCTTTAACGCTTACAAGGCATGACAACTGAGCAAAAACAATAAGGCTCAACTAAATAGAGTCGCTAACATAAGGAACGTGAACATGTTAAAGGTACTCAAACCAACGCTCGCCGCTTCAATCATCGCAGCTTCATTTTCATTCAACGCTCTTGCTGCAGATATTGAAAAAATGCACTTTCTTATCCCTGGAGGTGCCGGTGGCGGTTGGGACATGACCGCCCGAGGTACTGGTGATGTATTAATAAAATCAGACATCGTCGAAACCGTATCATTTCAAAACCTATCTGGTGGTGGCGGTGGCAAAGCAATCGCACATTTGATTGAAACGGCTGATCGTCAAGAAGATACACTCATGGTGAACTCAACACCGATCGTCGTTCGCTCGCTCAGTGGGATCTTCCCACAATCTTTCCGCGACTTGACTCCTGTTGCCGCAACGGTTGCCGATTATGGCGCCATTGTTACATCAGCCGATTCTCCTTACAGATCTTGGGAAGATGTCGTTAAAGCTTTTAAAGAAAACCCTCGAAAAGTGAAGGTTGCTGGTGGCTCTGCTCGTGGTTCTATGGATCATTTGGTTATAGCAGCGGCTTTCAAAGGTGAAGGTTTTGATGCGCGCAAAGTTCGTTACATTGCCTATGATGCAGGTGGAAAAGCCATGGCTGCCCTACTTTCAGGCGAAACACAACTGCTCTCTACAGGGTTAGGTGAAGTACTCGAAATGTCTAAGTCTGGGCAAGTGAAAGTGTTAGCGATTACAGCACCAAAACGTTTAGAAGCTGCGCCTAACATTCCAACTCTCACCGAATATGGTAATGAAACTGTCTTTGCTAACTGGCGTGGATTCTTTGCAGCACCAGGCACAAGCCAAGAAAAGCTAGATGAATGGAATGCCGCATTTACTAAAATGTATAACACCGACGAATGGCAAGTCGTTCGAGACCGCAATGGTTGGATCGACAACTATAAAGCGGATAAAGCATTCTTCGCGTTTCTTGAAGATCAAGAGCAACAGATGGGTGACTTAATGCGCGAGTTAGGCTTCCTGAAGTAACAATCGAATTGGGGTCCCTCAGATACCAACCTCAATGAATAACGTAGGTTGGTATTTCCCCATTGTATTTGCACTCTAAGTTTCACCGCATATGGACATTGTCGACAATCGGCATGCACACTCCTTTGTTTATATACCCAAAGCGGCTCGACTAGCAGCGAAATGCTTAATTGTTAATGGTTTAGTTTATTCATTGACGTCCATATGCGGTCTTTTTTACTTTTGTTAGGAGTTGAATATGTCTCGTTCAACCAACTTTTTCACCAAAGAATATTTGCTCTGTCGTGACCGTGTCGGCGCAATGATCTTTCTACTCTTCTGTCTTTGCTACGGTTATCAAACCTCGCAGATTCCATTGTTTCCAGGTGATGAGTATGAACCATTCACCGCACGTACTCTGCCAACCATCTTGACTTACGTTGGTGTCGGCCTTTCTTTGCTATTGCTGGTGACAGGACAACCAGATAAACAAAGTGGCGCAGTGCTGACCTTCAATTGGAAGTTACTGATTGCATTTTTAATTTTAATGGCGCTCTACGGCGTGGGCCTGACTTACTTAGGTTTTGTGATAGCTACTGCCTTCTTTTTATTGGCTGGCTTTTATCTGCTCGGGGAAAGACGTAAACCCGTTCTGTTTGGCGCGTCGTTTCCATTCGTGATCGCGTTCTACTTATTACTCACTCAAGGTTTGGACATCTATCTCGAACCGGGTTTGATTTTCACCATCTGGTAGTCAAAGAAAGGACTGAATTATGTTAGATGGAATTCTACAAGGTTTATCCACCGCAGTAATGCCAATGAACATTATGATGGTGATCGTGGGCTGCTTCGTCGGTACATTTATCGGCATGTTACCTGGACTTGGGCCGATCTCAGCCATTGCTTTGATGATCCCAATTACTTATGGCCTAGAGCCCTCCTCTGGCCTTATTTTAATGGCGGGTGTTTATTACGGTGCGGTATTTGGTGGCTCTACATCGTCGATTTTAATTAACGCGCCGGGTTGTTCTTCAACCGTGGTCACAGCATTCGACGGCTACCCAATGGCTCAAAAAGGCCAGGCAGGTAAAGCATTAGCTTTGGCAGCTTATTCGTCTTTCACTGGCGGTACGCTATCTGCCATTATGTTGCTTGTTGCCGCACCAGCATTGGCTAGCGTCTCCCTTAGCTTCCAATCGTCGGACTATTTTGCGTTGATGCTACTTGGGTTATCAGCAGTCGCGGCTTTTGCGGGGAAAGGTCAGGTAATCAAAGCGTGGATGATGACCATTCTTGGTTTGATGCTATCTACAGTTGGAATCGATAAAGGCGTAGGCGTTGAACGCTTTACCTTCGGTTTAACGGATTTAATGGATGGCTTTAGCTTCTTGTTGCTTGCAATGGCGACATTCGCACTGGGTGAGACACTGATGGGCATCCTTAAACCATCAAAAGACACCAGCAATGAAGAACAAGAAAAGCTGAGCAACATTGGCTCAATGAAAGTGACCAAGGAAGAAATCAAAGATGTTGCGCCTGTTTCAATTCGCTCTTCAATATTAGGTTTCTTCACTGGCGTTCTTCCTGGCGCAGGGGCAACCATTGCTGCTTTTTTAAGCTATGGTATGGAGCGCAACCTCGCACCTAAAGAGAAAAAGGATGAGTTCGGTAAAGGCAGTATCCGTGGTTTGGTTGCGCCAGAGTCTGCGAACAATGCAGCATCTAGTGGTTCATTTGTACCGCTATTAACGCTTGGTATTCCGGGCTCTGGTACAACAGCAATAATGCTCGGTGCGCTGATCGCTTATGGTATTCAACCTGGCCCTCGCCTATTTGTTGAACACCCAGATGTGTTCTGGTCAGTGATCATTTCCATGTACTTCGGCAACATCGTACTTGTGATCCTGAACTTACCATTGATTCCGTACATTTCAAAGCTTTTGGCGGTTCCAAGAACGGTGCTTCTACCGATGATTTTATTCTTCTCAATCACCGGGGTTTATTTGGTCTCTTTTAACACTATGGATGTGTTCGTGATGCTGATTGTGGCTATGGCTGCCATTGCACTTCGGCTCGCTAACTTCCCGCTCGCACCTTTATTGCTGGGCTTCATCCTTGGAGGATTAATGGAAGAGAACTTACGCCGCGCATTAATGATTTCAGATGGAGAACTGAGTTTCCTATGGGAGCGTCCTATTACCCTTACCTTTACTGTTTTAGCTGTATTGGTATTGGCAAGTCCACTAATCGTAAAGCTGATTCAAAAGTTTAAAGCACAGCCAGTCAGCGTTGAGCAGTAATCGCTGTCTCTTTCAACCTAGATAAAGCCATCCATCGTGATGGCTTTATCTTCCGCCCTCCAAATCGTTCGCTTATTGTGCAGATGGTATTGACAAATCACTGTCGTTATATGAAGGTGATTGTATGAACACACACTTAGCGCAACTTAACCAACGAATTATCATCATTCCATAGGAATGGTGGGATTTTTTGATGCGCTCAGTATTTATCGAACCCACCCATAGCGGTGGGTTTTCTGTCTCTACCGTATGGGAAAAGCTCTCTTGGAGGCGGTCACAATGCAAAAAATAGCAGTTTTTGGTAAACCCGGCAGTGGAAAATCGACGGTAAGTAAAGCAATCGCGTCTGCTACCGGTCTTCCTCTTCATCAATTAGATTCAATAGTCTATAAACCAAACGGTGCTCCCGTTGAGCGTAACGTTTTTGATGAAGCCCATAGCAATATACTAAGCTCAGATCGTTGGATTATAGATGGCCTTGGACCGATCAGCTCTTTCAACGCTCGTTTAGATGCAGCCGATACTCTCATTTATATTGATCTACCATACTCCGTAAGCTATTGGTTTGTGACGAAACGTCTCCTTAAAGGACTATTCATAAAACCTGAAGGTTGGCCTGATGGTAGTTCGGTACTGAAAGGAACGTTACAAAGCTACAAAGTTCTTCAGCAATGCCCCGCATTCTGGAATGATGACTTTATGTATCGCCTCGAAGGGTACTCTCAAAGTAAAGCCGTTCATGTCATCAAAAACGTTACAGAACTGAACAATTTTGTTTTAGAGCGGGTAAAGTAAACCTCATATCAGAACATTAGAGCATGTAGGTTAGATCATCTGAAGCTCTAACAATAAAAAAGAACATAACAAGGATTGTTTATGCTTTTAGAACTCTCACTTTTATTCATTGCTGGCGTAATTGGTGGGATCATTAACTCCATAGCGGGAGGCGGAAGCTTTATTACTTTTCCGGCTCTATTGGCAGTTGGTGTTCCTCCTATTATGGCTAACGCAACAAACACATATGCTTCATGTGCGGGTTACATTAGTGGAGCCGTCGGGTTCAGAGAAGAGATCATGAAGAACAAGCATGAACTGCTGTTCACAGTCTCATTCAGTTTAGTCGGCGGCGCTGTCGGAGCATATCTGTTGCTCAACACGCCAGAATCGCTATTTATGGAAGCTATCCCTTGGTTACTCTTATTTGCCACCGTGCTTTTTCTCACCGGTTCTCGTTTAACAATGCTAATCAAAACTGTCGCGAAAGAGCACAAACATGCTGGCATACTCGGAGCAATCGCGTTGGGTTCACTACTTGTTGGTGTCTCTGCTTACGGTGGTTTTTTCAACGCAGGTTTAGGGGTTATTGTTCTGAGCTATCTGGTAGTAGCTGGCCACCAAGACATTAATTTAATGAACGGTTTGAAATTGCTCGTATCTACGTGTGTTTCACTCATTGCTATCGTGATTTTTGTTGCCAATGGCTCCATTGACTGGCACACAGGTAGTGTTGTTTTGGTCGGTACGTTGGTAGGTGGGTATCTTGCAGCTCGTGTCTCTCGTCAACTGAATCCTAATCATGTTAAAGGGTTTGTTGCTCTTTCTTCTATTCTCATCACTATCTACTTTTTCATTGATGTTTATGTTTAAGCAAAACTTGTACAAGTGGATAACACTCCTACAAAAACGCCAGCGCGAAAGATTAATGCAGATGGCTTAACGATTTTTTGTGTCACTCCAGCGAGGTTAGGAATCTAATAGCACTACACTGAGCGGCTAATGAAACCATTTTGATCACAAAGTGCTCGGATGGAAGAGCCTGTATCACGCTCCTTCGTCGCTGTACAGGGTGACGAGAAATAGAAATATGCCACTCGCGGTTAAACGAGTGGCATTGATCGAGAAAGATGGCGTTTTACATCAATAATAAGAGAAAGTAACGCTTACTTAATCAGCCCTACTTCTTTGTAGTATTTGAGCGCACCTGGGTGAAGAGGCGCAGATAAACCGTCTTTTACCATTTCCTCTTTCTTCAAGTTTGCAAACGCTGGGTGGAGACGGCGGAAATCATCGAAGTTTTCAAATACCGCTTTAACCACGTTATAAACCACATCTTCTGGTACCGCAGTAGAAGAAACAAACGTCGCGCCCACACCAAAGGTTTGAACATCACTATCTGTGCCACGATACATACCACCTGGGACATTTGCGACACGATAGAAGCTGTTGTCTGCAACCAGTTTTTCTACATTAGGTCCAGCTACCGTTACGATATTACTATCACACGACGTAGTGGCTTCTTTAATCGCTCCACTTGGGTGACCAACGGTATAAATCATCGCATCAATTTTGTTATCACAAAGTGCTTTTGATTGCTCTGCTGCTTTTAACTCAGAGACAAGCTTAAAGTCGTCGTTACTCCAACCATACTGGTTCATTAGCACTTCCATAGTACCTCGCTGACCAGAACCAGGATTACCAATGTTGACGCGCTTACCTTTCAAGTCATCAAAAGTTTTGATGTTCGCGTCTTTACGTGCAACGACAGTAAACGGTTCTGGATGAACGGAGAATACGGCGCGCAGCTCTTTAAAAGGCCCGCTTTCTTCAAACTTACTGGTTCCTTTGTAAGCATGATACTGCCAGTCTGATTGCGCGATACCGAGGTCCAATTCACCAGCACGAATAGTGTTGATGTTATAAATCGATCCCCCAGTACTTTCTACCGAACAACGGATACCGTGCTCTTCTCGCGATTTGTTAACCAAGCGACAAATAGCGCCACCAGTCGGATAATAAACCCCTGTTACGCCACCGGTACCAATCGTGACAAACGTTTCCTCCGCAGACGCAGAAAAGCCTGTTGTGAGTGCAGCCAAAGAAGCCGCAAGTGCGATTTGCTTAAACTTAAACATTGAACATCCCTTTTACCTGTGTTGATGACCGTTTAAGTATAGCAACCGTTAACAATTTGATAACGTTTGAGTTCTCATCCTTGGAGGTTGATTTATAGATATATATTTTTTTATCAACTTAACCTGCTGATAAATAGCGTTTATACTTTTATCCCATAAAAAAAGCGTTGTATAAACAACGCTTTGTAGTTAGTGAAACGGATGGTTACACCGTTGGGACTGACGCTCGCCACGCTTGGTTCTGGCTATCTGAGATAGATCGGAACAAGTCACGTAGCTCTTTCAATAAACCTTCTTGGAAACCAATGTTTTCATCGGCTTTCTGTTTGGCTGCTTGTGCGCGAGTCGCTTGTACTTCATCATCTTTGCTGCGCGCTTGCGCTTTGGTTTGCTCTACACTCGATGCTGAGTTTGCCATCTGGCCCAAAGCTTGAAGAATCGCGTTCTTCGCTTGGTTTGAGCTCATCAACTTATCGAACTTACGGCCACCACTTGTCAGCTGCGCTGTCGTGTCTGCGATATTGTCTTTCGCTAGTGAGTGCGCACGCTTAACCTGATCTTGCTGCGTTTTAGACAAGCTATTGTTATTTAATAACTCTTCTGCTTGATCGAAGCCAGCTTTTTGCGTTTTCAGTACATTATTGCTCGCCATTTCATTCTTGATTTCTTTCCCTGCTTTGAAAGAACCAAGGGCACCAATAATTGCGGTAGCACCCGCTAATACACCCGAAACGACTGCCATCGCGATCATTGCGCTTGCCGAGTTGTTTAGTTCTGCCGCTTGGCTTTCTAAACTCGCGACGTTTGCTTCAACAGCAATTTCACGTTGTAGCACTTGCTGCTCACGGCTCAGCTTTGATACTTGATACAACAATGTTAATAGCGTCAACGATTGTGATACCGCATCTGATGGTGACTTGATCACCTCCTCACCGTTAAGCGCTTTCATCGTTGTGCTCATTAATGAGCTCACCGTCGGCGCAAGAGCACTCATTAAGTTTGCAACAACTTGAGCTTGGTTACTCACTGTGGGAGCTTTAGGTGTCTCTAACTGGTAGCGTGCTGCACCAGAAACACCAGACTCACTTTGGCTTTTAACGGCACCCGCTTCAAGCTTTGTTTCCGGCGCTTTTTCTGCTTTGTTGGTTTTAATGGTATCGCCTAAACCGTATAGTTCACCACGACCCGTTCCGCCTACTTTATCTAGCATAATAAACTCCTTATACCGTTGCAGGACGGCTTAACACCGTTTGCATAGTTTCACTTTTCGCTTGAATCATTTGCATGATGAGGCTCATCAGCTCTTGGAAGTCTTCCATCAACTTACCAATCTCTTCTTTGAGCTTATCAATGACAGCCTGGCTTAACGTCATTTTGGCTCGAAGGTCTGTGATATCAGCCTGAATCTCTGTTACGTGAGCATTGTTAGCAGCATGGACACTGTCCGTTGCGCCTTTACCCACGTTGACGGCAAGATCGACGGTTTCTGCGCCATAACGAATCGCTTTCGCTGTTGTTGTCGCAGCTTTTGTGCCCATATCCGCCACTTTCGCCATGTTTGCAGCGGCTTTCGTAGCGATTTCCGTGACCTTTTGAGCTACCTTACCAGCACCTTTTGCTGCAAGTTTCGCGATACCGCCAGCAGCTGCACCACCAAACGTCACAACAGCTCCGATAACCGCGACGGCGATTTCTAATGCCATTACGACTTTGTTTAGCACATCGACATTTACGCCCGCTTCTTTTAGCGCATCTTGAACGGCTGGCTCTTGCAACGCCATGCTCACTGCTCCCATGACGCCACCAGCGATCATAAGTGCACCGGCTGCTGCACCAACACCCGTTGCCACCATTACGGCACCAACAACAATAGAAACCACCGCACTGATCCAACCAAAGATCTTCGCTGCTAAGCCTGATTTTTGGGCTTCTTTTGCAGCGGCTTCCGATTCTTTGATTTTGTCTTGGTTTTCCACCATCTCTTTTTCGTGCTTAGCTTTTGCGACCTTCACTTCCTGAATTTTCAGCTCGTTTTGAGCACTTTTCAGTTTATCCGTGATAGCAGCAAGCTCTACTTCAAAATCATCAGCAGATCCTGCGATGATTTTGACGGCAATCGAACCTGTTTGGTCTGCAACTGCATGGAGAGATTTTGCAATGGTATCGACGATCTTTTGCAGCTGTGCCATGGCTTTTAGCGTCAAATCATTCACTTTGTCACTAACAGCTGCGTTAGGTGCATCTAACTGAACTTTTACTTTTCCGGTGTTCAGTACATCTGCATCTTTACTCTTCACGTTTTCTACCGTCACAGAAGGCGTCGCTGTAGACGCCGTTTTCTGCACGTTATCTAACGTGGCTTGGCCAGATTCAGGGCTATAAACCTGTGTCTGGATGCGGTCAAGTGCAATAGAACTCATAGTCTAATTACTCCTTTTTATTTCTCACCGCTTCTAACATGATGCCTGCACGCTCATGCAAATCTGCATATTGTGATTTTCCGGCAGACATCTCCTTCGCGCTGTAAAACCCACTCTCTGCTTCTGTCAGTTGTTCCAGTTTAAGGTGACATTCAGCAGAGTGAAAAGGTGGGCGTGGATCATTTACGTCCACTAGCGCTGCGTAGCTGTAGGCGTCTATTGCCTGCAGATACTCACCCAACTCCTGACGAGCCGCGCCAAGGCCAATGAAAAATCGCGCCTGATAATGATCAAGCATGCTGAGTAATTGAAATACTTTCGCTGCTTGCTCAATCTTTCCCGATTGGAAAAAGTTGTAACCTACGGCATAAATGTGTTCGATGGTGTCCTGAGACACATCGTGCAACATTTTTAGCGTGCCTCCCTCTTCCAAAAAAGACAGCAGTTCTTCTGCTTGCATTTGAGATGGATCGGTCGCGTTTGTTTTAGTCATGGTTGGTTATCCTTAAATGGCTCGTAGGATTTCTTGTAAAATACTGTGGTACTTCTGAACAAACTTGTTCATCGCTTCAACGGTCGAGTTGTATTGAGAACTGGTGTCGTTCAGCTCAGTGGTTTTGATTTGCACTTCATCGTTAAGCAACTTGGATTTAGCACTGACAGAACTAGAAAAATTAGACAGCTTTTTCGACTTCTCTTCGTCTTGGTACGAAGCACCATCACCGATAGTAATACCTTGTGTTTGAAGGAAGTCTCGATGGTTTGTTATCTTATTATCCGTCAAATACTTGTACTCAGGTGAAGCTTCAAAATCCGTTTGATTGCTGTAGTTAAAGTCACTCGCTTTGAAGTTACTTTCTGGATATCCCGGTTTATAAACCCCATCAACACTTTGCGTAGAGTGAATTTTTGATTGCACAACACCAAAAACTTTAAGCTGTATTGTGAGATCCTCTAATGCCTCTTTCTGGTCATTACGTTTCTCTAAACGGTTAACACGACGCTCATTTAGTGCAAGCAGCACTTGCTCATCAAAACGGTCTCCAATGCTGGACTCAACAACGGCCAACAAATCACGAGCCGTTAGAGAGTGCTCTGCTCTCACCTCGCGATCCGCTTTCTCTTTATCGGTGATATTGAGTAGACGCTCTTTCAATGCCCCTAAGTTTTTGCGCAATGCCTCGTATCGCTCAGTAAATGAAGCCCCGGTAGATTCACCTTTTACTATTTTTTCAAACTGTAATCGGATATCTCGTTCGGTGTTTTCTTTGATCAAATTAACTTGAGCTGCCGTTATTTGTGTCTTTTGGACATCGGCTATCGCGCTGTCCTGGTAAAAGTCATCGATTTCTATATTTGTTAAACTCACCGCGAAGTTGGCGAACAGACTAGAAAGGGTCAAAGGCTCAGTTCCACCAATGACAGTATTAAGTGTTGCTTTTAGATTGTTCGTTCCACTCGCCTCACCATAAGCTGCGCTATATTGGCCTTTCACTTGAGCGGCCATTTCATCTAACGCTTCTTTAAGCTGCTGTTTAGAAATACCAGGAGTCCAGGTAATTCTGCTAGCTAGCGCACTTGCGTCATCGGTGCTTAAAGTAATACCAATGCCTTGAAAACTACTTTTTAATTGAGCTGAGACTTGAAGGGCGAAACTCTCTTTAGTCAACAGAAAGTCCGAGCTCTTCAGTTGCGCGAGATTAACGGAACCTAAGCTACTAAAGGCATTGCGAAGAAAAGAAATAGAAGCATCTCTCACTTCACGGGAGCCCATTTGATTAGCAAGCTCTGCAACAAAAAGAGAAATTTCTTTGGTGGCATTAGCCAGTTCTGTCTCGGAGAGGTTGGCGATCTGCTCCGCTTGGTTACTCTGGGTGCCCAGATTAAATTGACTAACAAACTCAGTAGATAACGAGCTATCTACGTTTTCCGTCAGTAGCTTACTAAACCAAGCCTGAAACTGATTTGATAGCGTTTGGTTTGTTTGAGCATTAAACTCGGCTGCGGTTAATTCGCCATCTGAGTTAGCACTTTGTAGCGACTTTATCCAAACAGATGCGGTGTCGGTCAATGATATACCAGCAAACGCGTTATTTTTCGCTTTTAGGTTTTCAAGCGTATCAACATAAAGCGCGATGCTTTGTGATTCCGTTTGTCCCGAGATAGTTGGCAATGAAGAGATTATCGAGGCAAGTTGCTGAGTCTCTGCTTCACCCAGTACAGGGGTAAATGCCTCTATCAAGTTTTGTTGGAAAGTGGGTAATGGTGCACTACTCGCAGCTGTGTCTGTTGCTCCTGTCGTAGAGCCAGTCGTTTTCATATTCGTCATTTCCAAACCTCTAAATCATCATGCCGCGCATCACTGTGGGACGCTTTCTGCGTTTACCTGACGTACCTTGTAGCTGAGTTTGTTGCTGCCGGCGGCGCTGGACTTCGTCTATTAGCTCTTGCTCTGCACGTTTCATGGTATCTACTGGCGCTTTTATGCCGCCAAGTAAAACATCCCCCGCAACAGGACCAACACCTAAGCCTTCCAATAGCTCGTTAAAAATATCGGTTCTGTCTTCAGCTTTTCTAATGGCAAGCTCAGCGTTCTCAATCGCATCGGTAAACGGTTGCTTCATCTTGATTCCTATCTTAAAGCGGGTCATCTCATCGGTGCTGTCAGTAACAGTCGTGAGTTTTTACTTTTTCAACTTTTTCAAAGGTCTATAATCTGCTAGGCGTAAACAGTACCAGTCTTCTAGCTCATCATGGCTTGCACCGCATGCTTTTAGATAGAACTGTGCCAATCGCTGGCTGCTCATGTTGCTACCACGTAACACATCGACGTTGCCGCGAATGACCCAATCGGAGGGATAAAGTTGAATGGCATGTTCAGCCAAGAGAAATAAGCCGGCAAAGGGGTTACTCAACCCCAATTTTGGACGAACGCGTTTCAGAAGAACGATGATGATTTCACCGTCCTCCACCCGAAAAACGAGCTCTAAGCCCTCAACTTCAATTCGATAACCAAGTTGAATTTCACTTTGTTGCCAAAAGTATGGCGTCACTTCGATCCCCGCTTGCGCCAGCGAGAGTATTAGTTTTGTTTTCATTACATCCCCACCCTTCCAAGTGGCTGAATATTGATTTGCTGGGTTAGTTCTTGAAATGACAAAACGGGCAGATCGTAGTATTCCGATTCAATAAGCTTTCGCACATATCGGCGTACATCCATAGACACAACTAGCACAGGTTTATTCGGCATGCGGCTTAAGTCACCAATGGTCTGTTTCACATCACTGACAAATTGTTGCGTTACTGACGGATCTAACGCCAAGTAACTCCCTGCTGAGGTTTGACGAATACCGCTGCGTATTGTGTCTTCGAGATTTTGATCCAATAAGTAAGCGGGCAACATGTTTTGTCCGCTCGCGTATTTGTAGCAAATGTAACGTTTTAAGCTGGAACGAATGTACTCCGTCAGCTGTACAACATCTTTCTCTTTTTGGCCCCACTCAACCATCGCTTCCAAGATCACGCGAAGGTTTCGGATAGAAATGTCTTCAGAAACCAAGCGTTGCAAGATTTCCGTCATTTTTTGCAACGGAACAATACGCTGGGCCTCTTTGACTAGCTCCGAATAACTGCCTTCCATCTGCTCCAACAGATAACGCGTCTCCTGAATACCAATAAAGTCTTGTGCGTACTCCTTAAGAACATGAGACAAGTGGTACGTTAAAATCCTGTCGGGTGTGAGAAAACCGACATGACTGGCTACGAGTTTTTGCTCATAACTCTGTGCCACCCAAATGCTAGAAATACCGGGTAGAAAATCTTCATCTTGCTCATAAGGCACGCCTAATAAATCGATCTGTTCATTCCCTTCTGTCACCAAGAGTTGATCTTTAACAATTCGTCCTCGTGCAACCGGGACTTCTTGTAACTGAATTAAGTACTCGCCATTTTGCATCCCCTCGTTAAAACGCAGGTGGATACCTGGGAAAGGCACGCCGAGGTCGAGATATAGTGCGCGCCTCACCCTTGCTAGCTCTTCATTTAATGCGACCGCTTCCAAGCTTTCCTGAAGGCTCGCGTCAAGATCAATCAACAGCGGGACTGTCATGGCGAACTCTTCTTGCTCACCTAACTTACCTTTACTGTTTCTAGAAGGCGTAGGTTTGCTTGGCTTCGCTGCTGGCGAACCGGCCCCTTGCGAAACAAAGCTTGATAAGTCGGTGCTATCTGATTCCGCTTGTTTTTTCTGTTGATAGAAAAGGAAGAAACCACCACCACCAACCACGGCGGCCAAGACCAGAAAAGTGATTTTTGGAAACCCAGGGATGAGTGCGAACAGCACCAAAAGCACACCACCAATAAGAAGCGCACGTGGCTGAGCAATGACCTGCCCACCAATGTCCGACCCAAGATCAGAAGAATCTTCATGAGAAACACGCGTCACGATAATACCGGCGGTAATCGCGATAAAGAGTGCCGGGATCTGCGATACCAAACCATCGCCAACGGTCAAAATCGCAAACAATTCAAGTGCTTCAGAAGCACTCATGCCTTTTTGCGTTACCCCGATCGTGACGCCACCTAAGATGTTGACCACAATGATGACCAGACCCGCAATGGAGTCGCCTTTAACGAACTTCATCGCGCCATCCATCGAGCCATACATTTGGCTTTCTTTTTCAATCAGTGATCGTCGGTGCCTAGCTTCGTGTACGTCAATTACTCCGGCACGCATGTCACCGTCAATACTCATCTGCTTACCAGGCATCGCATCGAGTGAGAAGCGCGCACTAACTTCTGCTACCCTCTCTGAGCCTTTGGTGATCACCATAAACTGAACAATGGTAATGATCAGGAACACAACGATACCGACCACTAAGTTACCGCCCACAACGAAGTTACCGAATGTATAAACGATTTGACCAGCATCGCCTTGTAGCAAGATCAAGCGGGTTGTCGTGATAGATAAAGACAGACGAAACAATGTCGTGATCAATAGCACCGCAGGAAATGCAGAGAACTCAAGTGGCGTGGTGATGTAAATCGCTAACATAAGCAGCACCACCGCAATGCTCATGTTGGTGCCAATCAGCACATCCACCAGTGCGGTAGGAAGTGGCAATATCATCATAAAGACGATCGCGAGTAACATCACCGCAAGCATGATGTCTTTGCGTTGCCCTACTTTGTTTAGAATATCGATCAACTTATTCATGTGATTCACTATTTAAAGATTGCAGATAGCGTCGGTGCGCTTGACGGGCGCCATCGACGTCATTTTGTTTCCAACGCGCTTGGCTTAAACAAAACCAGAGTCCTGCCGAGTCAGGATGAAGGTCAGATTTTAATAAGTGCTCACACACCTCAATCGCCCGGGTATATCGACCACTTTGTAAACACGCCACAGCAAGTGTTTGCATCGCCTCTTTGTGCTGCGGTTCTATTTCTAGAACCGCATCGAGAATAGAAATGGCATGCTCTGGCTTTTGGTATTGAACTTGTAGCGCAGCATGAACAAGTAAGAGTTCAATGTCTTTGGATCTCAACATGTTGGTTAGACCTGAATAAGGAGATTGAGCGCCATAGTGAGGTAACGCTGATCTAGTTGCGTACTTTGTAGCGTTTCGGATGCTTTGATAAAAGAAGCGGAGCCTGAATCCTGTGCAAGAACTTGCATCTGAGCCAACGTTTCATCAAATTGTTGACGGTATTTTTCTGGACGCAACAACTCTGAGTGCAGCAGCTTGGGCTTAGTTAACGCGATGAGATATTGGTCTGAAGGCCGGAGGTCATAGAGCTTCTCTAAATGTGTAGCGACCGCCTGACCATCAGGAAGCAATTGAAATCGCTCTGGGAAATCGGCCTTAACTTCACTATGAGTAACATGCGTAAAGGCTTCGATGCCTACGTTTAAAGTGCTGACTCGAGTCATGAGCCTGCCACATCGTTATGCAGACGAGCCAAAAGCGTAAACGCTTGCTCTAAGGTCGGCAGTGTTACTTCTTCTCCTTTTAGCCTTGCTGAAAAAACCAGAGTTTGCTCATCTAACAAGCCGGTTTTAATTTCGAAAGGCCAGCCTTGATCGGCATGACACAAACACAGTGCACTTTGAATCATGTCACTGGTTTGATGCCAAGATAACGCTCGAGACAACATCAAGAATAACTGCTCACCCTGTCGCTCAATATGCAGCGTACCACTTTGCTCAAAATCCAGCTGCACCCGTCCAGCTGATGAGAAATCGACGGCATAGAGCCCCATTCCTCGGCAAAATTCATCGACGGATGCATCAATCCAACTCATCTTCCCACGCTTCCTCTTCTTCTATATCAATGGCTTCGTCTAGCGCCTTTTGTACCGCTTGGATTAAATTCTGTCGTTGTTCATCATCGGCGAATACGTCAATTGGGATTGCGCGAACTAACTTATGAAACTCTCGAAAAAAATCGATTTTTTGTTCTACCGCCGTCAATTCCATTGCGTTGGCGACTTTCCATATCTCATCACTGCTTACCCATCGCTGCTCTACCAACGCAATCACATCAGCCATCAAATTAGAAACTTGATAAGCCATAATTCGTCCTTTCCGGTTTAAACATTTGGAACAGCTGACTCACACGATCTTGCAACGTATTTAGAGTTTTGAGTTTTTGCATATCGGACATCAACCACTGCAACTTAACCGAGTCGATACTGCTACCTTGAACACTAAGATCTGCACTCATGCCTTGCAGCATAAAGTCAACAGCGGTCGATACCTCCTGCTCACCAAAGCGCGCTACTACATCTTGATAAGCCGCGCCGAGCCCTTGATAACTATGAACGGTATCGCGGTAGAAGCCGCGCAGCTGATGCAAAGAGCTAAACTCTTGCTCTTGGCTGTATTCATCAGCAAAATTTGAGACACGGATTTCCGTATCAATTTGAGACCATGTATCTGGGTTTTGCTCGATTCTTAGAAGTGCTTGGTCAATCAGCGCTAGTAGGTGTTTACTTTCTGGACTCGCACTCAAAAACTTTTTAACGGCTTTTAGGGCTAGGTATTGATGGCTTTTCTCCTCGGAAAACCCATTCAAGTAGGCTTGTAATTGCGCGATGGTCGAGATATTTCCTCCCGCCATTTTTGTAGCCAAATCTTTGATCTTTTGATTCTTTTCAAGATCAGGGACTTTTCTTAAATAGTCCGAAACGAGTTCATGTGCTTCATTAACTCGAACACCACTGTCTTTCACTTTGCGCTTAGTCAGATCTTTCTCTGCTTTTTCGGAACCGAGTGAAGTGAGTTCTTCCATCGCATCAAAAAGTGATTGTGTGGCATTGTGAACACGGACGGTTTCACCGCGATAATTGCCTTTTTGTGAAACGTCGGGACGAGACGATTCCAACCCGCTTTGGATAGACGCATCAAACTTTGGATTTGTTGCGATATGATTGTTGATAATACTCATTCACTTGCACTCCTTCCGCACAATACAGGCGAATTATAGGAAGTGCGCTTTTTTGAAGCTGTCAAAATCAGACGTGTTTTTTTAGTGCGCTTTCAGTTTTCTAAAAACTCCCGACTGATATTCACTATAAATTGATTCTTATACTTTCTATCCTCTCAGCATCAATCATTGCGCATATTTTTACCTTGAACGATTTCTCATACATCACTGATATCCAACAATCTGCGATTAAACACACGCGTTTGATCCAAATTCGCGGGCGCGTTACGCAAGTCACCGGCACCATTATCAAAGCTGTCGTCCCTGGCGTTCGTGTAGGTGAACTGTGTGAGTTGCGTAATCCCGATCAAACTCTGTCTTTGTTAGCGGAAGTGGTTGGCTTCCAGCAGCATCACGCTTTGCTCACTCCGTTAGGAAATATGTTTGGGATTTCCTCAAATACAGAAGTAAGCCCAATGGGTAAAATGCACGAAGTGGGTGTTGGCGACCACCTGTTAGGTACAACGCTTGACGGGCTTGGACGTCCTTTCGATGGTACGCAAAGTCAAGAACCAAGCGCTTGGTATCCTGTTTATCGCGATGCACCACCACCAATGCAACGTAAACTGATTGAAAAGCCAATCTCTCTTGGCGTTCGATCCATTGATGGGCTACTGACCTGTGGTGAAGGTCAGCGCATGGGTATTTTTGCAGCGGCTGGCGGGGGTAAAAGTACCCTACTGGCAAAACTGATTCGCTCCGCAGAAGTTGACGTGACCGTTCTCGCCTTAATTGGTGAACGCGGACGCGAAGTGCGCGAGTTTATTGAGCATGACCTAGGCGAAGAAGGAATGGCCAAATCGGTTTTAGTGGTCGCTACCTCTGATCGCCCAGCAATGGAGCGCGCCAAAGCCGCCTTTGTTGCCACTTCTATCGCAGAATATTTTCGTGACCAAGGTAAACGCGTGCTACTGCTGATGGATTCGGTGACGCGTTTCGCCCGCGCACAGAGGGAGATTGGACTAGCCGCAGGCGAGCCACCAACACGACGTGGCTATCCGCCTTCCGTTTTTGCCGCTTTGCCAAAGCTGATGGAACGAGCTGGACAATCAGACAAAGGATCAATTACAGCACTGTACACCGTGTTGGTGGAAGGTGACGACATGACGGAGCCTGTCGCGGATGAAACTCGCTCAATTTTAGACGGGCACATCATTCTCTCGCGCAAACTTGCGGCAATGAACCATTATCCCGCCATTGATGTACTTCGCTCAGCAAGCCGAGTGATGAATCAAATCGTTGAATCCGATCATCAGGCGTCTGCTGCTCATATTCGCGAAATGTTAGCTAAGTATGAAGAAGTTGAACTGCTAATCAAAATTGGCGAATACCAACATGGCGCAGATAGCCGAGCGGATATGGCCATTGCACAAAGTGATGATATACGCGCCTTTTTACGCCAAGGCACTCATGAACCAAGCGATCTTGATGGCGCTATCGCTCAACTTAAAGGGATGGCGAAACAATGATAGAACGCTTATTAGAAATCAAAAAAATTCGCGCTGACCGTGCGGATAAAGCCGTCAAGCGTCAAGAATACCGAGTGTCAAACGCCGCAGCACAGGTTCAAAAGGCCGAACGTTCTGTCGCGGACTATCACGTTTGGCGCCAGGAAGAAGAAGAGCGACGTTTTGCTAAAGCAAAACAACAAACGCTCGTCCTTAAAGAGCTGGAAACATTAAGACAAGAAATCGCGTTGTTAAGAGAGAGAGAAGCCGAACTTAAACAACGTGTGGCCGAGTCAAAAAAAGCGCTTGAAATCGAACGCTCGGCACTTAAAGAAAAGCAAAAAGAGGCGCGACAAGCCCATAAAACCAAAGAAAAATTCGTTCAGTTGCAGCAACAAGAAGTCGCGGAAAAATCGCGAGAAAGGCAATACCAAGAAGAACTCGAACAGGAAGAGTTTCGCACTGTCGACATTATCTAAAGGTTCACTATGCGCATTACCCCAACAACTGAAACATCGAATACGCTGCACAAATCAACGCCGGAACAAGCGCCTCTCGAGAAGGAGGCCGAGCTTCAATCACAATTCGAGCATGCAATGACGAAGAAGCCTAGCAAGGGAAAGGAGTCTATCGTTGGGAATCCCCAAAAAAATCATACTGGCGAAGAAGACATACCGCTAAGGCATAAGACATCTCAAGGTCTAGATAAGAAACTTAACCTATCGAACCAAGAAGCCAACGCTGACAAAAACATCTCTACTTTAAAAGGTCAAAGTGACGTCGTCAGTAAGAGAGATATAGAGAAATCGCAAGACGACGCAGCAAATAGCGAAGAAATAATTAGCAAAAACAATAAATTGCTTAAACATGATGGAAAAAGCGATGGCGACACAGTTCTAAGCTCCCCTTCTACCGAGCGTGTTGATCCTCACTTTCAAGCTCATTTGAAAGATGATAAACCGACGCCGATGGATAAACATACCTCGCCGGAGTATCTCTCTACGCTTGAATCTGGCTTGCTCCCCCAAAATGCGACAGCGACAGAGCTCGCTCAAGATGGGATTAACATTGTTGGCTTAACGAAAAGGCAAACTGAAAAAACGCACAATAAGCGTGCAACTCCGCCGCTACAGAATACAGGCAAACGATCAGACCAAACTGGTGGCCTGCCTGAAACCAAGCCTCTTGAAAAAATCGTGACGAAAAGCGCACTAGTCGCCGTTAAAACGGATGAAGAAAAAGTGCCTTCTCAACCCCTTGCAAGTGCGGTAACACAAGGCGATGTCATCCTAAAAAGTGTTGCTTCGCAGGCTCAACCAAGCCCAACGCGAGACGTAAACCAATTACTCCAGCAATTGGTGGATAAAATCTATGTTGCTCTGCCAACCGCATCGGACAACAAAGAGGTTCGGCTGTTTCTAAGTGAAGGACAATTAAAAGGTGGCGAAATCCACATCAAGTTGGACGCTCAAGGGTATAGCGTGACGATTCGACAAGAGCATGCCCTTTCCATTATTAGCCAGCAAGCTAGACAAGATCTTGCTGAACGGCTAAACCGATTCGGTGGTGAGCAGCCACTTCGCTTAGCGATCAGCGAACAAACTCAACAGCTCGATCAACAACAACATGAACAACAACACTCACGCCAACAACGCAGCGTGTATGAAGAATGGCAAGCGGAGAATGACCTATGACACCGTTAATAATACCCAAAGTGGATGCAGAAAGTATCGCGCTCAGCAATCAACTTTGTGCAAAACAGTGCCACTTCCAAGGGACTGATGGTCAGAGCGTATCGATTACTGTTGCTCAAATCCCTTCATTTGAAGGGTTCCGTTTAACCACGTTGATTGGAGGGCAAACCCTACAAGTAGACTTTTCTCGTGCGCAGCTCCAACATTGGCTGAAATCGACCTTAAATGCTACTGCGTTTGAGTCCCTGCCTAACTCCCTCCAGTTAGCACTTTTGAGCTCACAGATAGAACCGCATAGTGAGGCAATCAAAGCGCTATTTGGTCAGTTACCCATTCTTAGTCAACTACAGCCGTTAGAGGCGAGCCAGGCCCAAGAGCATACTTTAATGTTAACCCTCAATAAGCCTAACGGCTCTCTTTGTTTGTGGGTTAGCGAAGGATCAGACGTGTTGTTGGATGCGCTACCAAACAGCGCTGCTCTACAAGCTCGACACCTCGCTTTACCTGTGTGGTTAAGTCTTGGAAGGACCCATTTGACGTTAAGCGAATTTAATTCGCTCGAGCTGGGAGATGTCATCTTTTTTGACGATGGTTACATCGCCAAGCAACAAGCCATTTTTCAAGTATCTAACCAGAATCTCTGGCGCTGCCAACTGGATGACCAAACTCTTCACATTATGGAAAAAGAAACCAATATGAATGACGTAAACACTTCAGAAATGTTAACCGACCACCAGCAACTGCCTGTGGAACTCACGTTTGATATCGGCCATCAAACCATCACGCTAGAGCAGCTTAACCAGCTTCAGCCAGGGTACGTATTCGAGCTAAACCAGCCTGTATCTAAGCCGGTAACATTGCGTGCCAACGGCAAAATCATTGGTGAGTGTGAACTGGTTAATGTTAACGAACATTTAGGTGTGCGCGTACTGGAGCTGTTCGGTGGCACGCAGGAGCCAGCATGATCCAGTTACCCGACGAGCTCAATCTCATTGTCAGCTTAGCACTGCTGGCACTGATCCCATTTATCGCCATGATGGCGACGTCGTTTGTGAAACTGGCCGTTGTATTCTCACTGCTGCGTAACGCTCTCGGTGTACAGCAAATTCCGCCGAATATGGCGCTTTACGGATTGGCCATCATTCTGTCAATTTTCATCATGGCTCCCGTCGGGTTTGAAACCTACGACTACGTAAAGCAGCATGATATCTCCCTTGAAGATTCTGCAAGTGTAGAAGGCCTCATTGAAAGCGGTTTACAGCCTTATCGAGAATTTTTGAAAAAGCATATTCGGGAAACCGAAGCCATATTCTTCACTGATGCTGCACGCACATTGTGGCCACAGAAGTACGTAGACCGTTTAGAGTCGGACAGTTTATTGCTCTTACTGCCCGCATTTACCGTCAGCGAGCTTACTCGCGCTTTTGAAATTGGCTTTCTGTTGTACTTACCGTTCATCGCTATTGACCTAATTGTGTCGAATATCCTACTCGCAATGGGGATGATGATGGTATCGCCAATGACGATTTCCCTCCCCTTCAAATTGTTGCTTTTTGTCTTGCTTGACGGCTGGACAAAGCTCACCCACGGCTTAGTGTTGAGTTACGGTTAATCACGGAGAAAGTATGCATTCTGCTGAAATCATTCATTTCACGACTCAAGCATTAACCCTAGTGTTGTACTTGTCATTACCGCCGATTTTAGTCGCAGCATTGGTTGGTACATTGGTGTCGCTTATTCAGGCGTTAACTCAGGTCCAAGAACAAACGTTAGGCTTTGTGGTCAAGCTTATCGCGGTCATTATTACACTGTTCGTCACAACGCAATGGCTAGGGGCAGAGCTCCACGCCTTCGCCTCGCTTGCTATGGATAAAATTCCTCAAATACGATGAGTTATCACGACTTACACCAGGTTTTATTTTTGTCCAGTCTGACGTTACCTCGGTTAATGGCATGCTTCATCTTTTTGCCTATTTTGAGCAAGCAAATGCTAGGCGGCACCATGGTGAGAAATGGTGTGCTTTGCTCACTCGCGCTGTTTATATTTCCGATGATTAATCAGCAAAGCTTGCCCGCAGAAACCGACGGCATTTGGCTGATAGTGATTTTGGGTAAGGAGGTATTAATTGGGCTATTGATAGGGTTTGTTGCTGCTATCCCCTTTTGGGCGATAGAAGCGGCCGGTTTTCTGGTCGACAACCAACGTGGTGCTGCCATGGCAAGTATGTTTAACCCAACGCTAGGCTCACAATCCACACCAACAGCCGTGTTGCTGACCCAAACGTTGATTACCCTGTTCTTCTCTGGCGGGGGCTTTGTCACTTTTATCTATGCGTTATTCAAAAGCTATACATCTTGGCCGATCGTGGACTTTTTCCCAACCGTTAGCGACGCATGGGTTAGCTTCTTCTACGCGCAATTTGAACAGCTTATGTGGCTTGGTGTGTTGATGTCCGCTCCACTAGTGTTGGCAATGTTTCTTGCTGAGTTTGGTCTGGCGCTTATCAGTCGTTTTGCACCGCAATTGAATGTTTTTTTCCTTGCCATGCCAATAAAAAGTGCCATCGCGAGTGTTTTACTGATCGTGTATCTCGGAATAATGATGGATCACTTTGAAGTACAGTTTTACGGCATTACCCGATTCGCAGAACAACTCAATACCATTTGGCAATAACGCTTAGGATTCTTTATGAGTGCAGAAAAAACAGAGCAACCCACCGCAAAAAAGTTACGCGATGCTCGACAGAAAGGTCAGGTTGCCAAAAGCCAAGAAATCGTATCGTCTGCATTAATTTTGGCGCTCATAATTGTACTGTTTGCGTTCGCCGATTATTACATGTCGCACATCTCAGCGCTTATTCTCCTACCAAGTAAGCTTGCTTATCAGGGTTTCCAAGATGCGCTAGTCGATGTCGCTATCGCCATCGCAAAAGAAATTGCCTATCTACTCGCTCCGATTATTCTGGTTGCTGCACTCGTCGCCATCTTTTCCAATATGGGGCAGTTCGGGTTCCTATTTAGTGGTGAATCCGTTAAACCCGACATCAAAAAGATCAATCCCGTCGAAGGGGCCAAACGCATTTTTTCCCTTAAGAGTGTGATTGAGTTTATCAAGTCGATCCTTAAAGTCTCTCTTCTTTCCTGCATTATCTGGGTGACATTACGCGGTAACATCAACGCTTTAATGCAAATTCCAACTTGTGGGCTAGAATGTGTCCCGACCATTACTGGCGTCATGATTAAACAATTAATGATTATCTCTTCGGTAGGCTTCATCGTCATCGCTGCCGCAGATTTTGCGTACCAGAAATTTGATCACACGAAAAAGCTCAAAATGAGCAAGGACGAAGTGAAGCGCGAATACAAAGAGATGGAAGGCAGTCCAGAAATAAAAAGCAAACGTCGTCAGTTGCACCAAGAGCTACAAGCCTCCAATCAGCGCGAAAACGTTAAACGTTCTAATGTATTAGTTACAAACCCAACACATATCGCGGTTGGCCTTTATTACAAGAAAGGCGAAACGCCCCTGCCCGTCATCACTTTGATGGAAACCGAGGCGGTAGCCAAACGTATGGTCGCAATCGCTAAAGAAGAAGGCGTTCCTGTGATGCAAAAAGTCCCTCTTGCTCGTGCACTATACGCCGACGGCAACGTCGACCAGTACATCCCAAGCGATCTTATTGAAGCAACTGCGGAAGTGCTTCGTTGGTTGGCCTCGTTAGAGTCCGAGGCGGACTGACAAACCACATCCCATTCAAGATCTGGGCTTACAACTGCCCAGCTTTCAACCTCGATACTTTCAACGCTATAATGCGGTATCCTTTAACTGTATGTTGTTTTTTATGAAATCTAGCTTAAGCATTCGCTCCTACACGAAACGTATGAGCCGACATACTCATAGTGATTATCATCAACTGGTGCTTCCTCTCCAGGGCAACATACATATTGATATGGATAGCTATGTCGGAAAGGTGGCGATTGGCGACTGCATAGTCATCCCCAAAAGTTGTGCTCACGGTTTTAATGCCGAAGAGTCATCACGCTTTATTGTTGCGGATATGACCACTTTGCCCACTCATTTGATGGATAATAGTGTGGCTGTGTTTTCGATTAGCCCGCCTCTACTGAGCTTTATCCAGTTTGTCGAAAAGCAACTTGAGTATCAGGTTAATGATGAAATTGAAAACTCAATGGTTGCAACCTTCTATCTGTTGCTGGAGCAGCAAAAGCGGTCTCGCTCCGTAGATTCGCGTATTCGAGATGTACAGGTTGTGATCGCCGAGCAGCTTGATCAGCCACTCACCATTGCCTCATTAGCGAATGCCGCTTGCTTGAGTCCGACGCAGTTTAAAAAGCTCTTTAAAGAGCAGCTAAAAGTGAGCGTCCATAAGTACATTACACTACAACGTATGGAAAAAGCCAAAGCACTACTGACTCATACAGACCTTCCAGTTCAGTTGATAGCTGAACGAGTTGGCTATAGTGACCTTTCCGCGTTTAGTCGACGGTTTTCAATGCATTTTGGTATGTCTCCTAGAGAGTTTTCCCGGTAGTCACTAAAATAGTCCTCTGGAACAAGTATTCCGTCTTTTCAGCACAAAAATCTCTATCGCTTTCTTTTATTCTTTCTACCCTAAAACAGCCATTCACTAGGTAGAAATTACAGTGTTAAAAAAACATTTCACCGACTATCAATTAGGAACTTTATCCATACTTTTTGCTTCAACCCTGTGGGGAACGACGGGCACCGCTGCCAGCTTGGCACCGGATGTCAGTGCTCTCGCCATTGGCGCATTTTCTATGGGTATTGGTGGATTTATGCAAGCATGTCTGTCTGCGAAGTCACTGAAGAGAGATTTTCGAAAAGTCGTACATAAGAAGAAAACGTTACTGGTTAGTATTATCGCCTTAGCCACCTACCCACTGGCTTTTTATTCATCAATGCGATTCGCCGGTGTGGCTATTGGTACGGTTATTTCTATCTCCACTGCTCCTTTCTTTTCTGCTTTGTTAGAGTGTCTCTTTAGCCGAAATCAGACCATAACCAAGCGCTGGATGATGAGTTTCGCAATCGGGGTCATTGGCATTACCTTGTTGCTGGCTTCTGAGTCATCCGCAAATAGCTTATTTGATCAGGATATGAAGCATTGGGGTGTATTACTTGGCCTATTGGCAGGTTTGACGTACGCCATTTACTCATGGGGAGTAAAGGCTATGATTGACCACGGCATTGAATCGCAAACGGCCATGGGAAGTGTTTTTGGTATTGGTGGAGTTTTGCTTCTACCAACACTTTTTATCACGGGTGATAATCTATTTGCATCGTCAACTAATACGACGGTCATGCTCTACATGGCCTTGATTCCAATGGGGTTAGGTTACATCGCTTTTGGGTTTGGGCTACGGTTTGTTACAGCCAGTGGAGCTAGTATACTCACGCTATTTGAACCTGTTATCGCAGCAGCACTAGCAGTTGCGATTGTTGGGGAAGAAATTTCTCTCATTGGTTGGGTTGGTATAACGTTGACACTTGTGTGTTTGTTTCTTCAGTCGAAAAATTAAATTCAATGGCGATGAGCCAGCCCCAAAAAGTAACGCTGACGGTAGATAAAGTAAGGAGCAGCACCTACTCCCTACTTTACCATTTGAAATTACACCCAGCCTTCTGCCAAGTACATCAATCGCAATTGACTTGGTGAGCCTAGTTTTTCTAGCGCATCTAATTGGACGTCACTCAGGTTTGGGCATTTATCAAGATAAACCCGTCCGTTTGCTGCATCTAGGGGGAGCTTGTAGGTGAGCTTTTCGTTGATTTTACTTGCTTCCCCTTTATCAATCGCTCGAACAGCTGGCATGAGCCAATCCCAATCTTCTCCTAACAGTTTTTTAAACGCCCCGTTAGCAATAGACTCGGTTTTACTTGGTGCATCCTCTGGGCTTAGCTTCAAGATAGAGTCTACGTCAGGAACCAAGTGCTCACTTGGCTCTGAACCCAACATCTTTTTCAGTGTTAATCGAGCGGCTTCCATCTCTTGTGCCTCTTTAGGCGCTTGAGGAGAAGTCATTGCAGTATTCTCCTTAGGGCCAAGGTACGCCATTAATGCGCGGACAGAAGCCGGATCTTGCATACTGAAGGTAAAGTCTCCTTTTGCATTGGAAACTTCAAGTCTAGGTAAAACACCAGACATTTCGCCTTGCATAAGTTGCTCTTTTACTTCCGTATTTAGCCCGTATGCCCCAGCTTGGTTCGCCACAAAGCCACCGCCACTCATGATAGCAGTCGTTGCCGCAGAACCGATTGCCTCTTTTGCTATCGGTGTGACGCCCACCGTTGCTACAGAGCTAACACCGAACGTGCCCAGGCTCCCCGTCGCCATACCTAACGTAGCTCCAATGCCACCTTCAGCCGACAGTATCGCATGACCTTGAGCCAAGGTTTGCTGCATCGGCATAGAAAGACGTTGATCTCGCCCTGGCAACTGTGAAATTTGTTCTAACTGATGATGGTAAGCCTCAGCATCACCATTTACGGCCGCTTTGTGCAACTCTCGACCTGTAGAAATCAATAAGCCAACGCCAGGTAATGCCAAGTTAATAACGGCGTTAACACCAGAACCTTTTAGCTTTTCTTTGCCCATCTGCAGCAGTTCAGCAGCAAAGCCATCCATTTTTCCTGGATACTGGGCTTCTAAACTCACCTGCATACGCGGATCTTTGCTGATCGCATCAAACGTATTTTTAAGCTGCTGGTACGTATCGCTGCTCACTTTTATTTCATCCAATAGGCTGACAACTTCTAAGATTTTACGCTCAGTAAGTGGCTCACCGCGATAGCCTGAAGGACTCACTAGGGAGTAAGCCAACAGCGCAACCTCAGGTTTTTCTTGCTTAAGTAGCGCCTGCTTTAAATCAAGGTGAGTTTTGATGTTTTCTTGGAAAAACTTAGTGTATTTGCTTCTCAATACGCCTTCGTGAATAGAAGCAAACTTATGACCTTTGTGGAATGTGGAAGGTTCTTTTACTTCACCTCTTTTACTGATCACTCGGTCATCTTTTTGCGCAGCAACTGCACGAAACTGCTCTAGATCAGGTACTGGGCTTTGGCTGATTTTTTGTGTTGTATTAACCATTTTTCTCTCCTACACACGAAGTGATTGAACATGAGCTTGTTCATGATTAGAGGTGGTTGGAATCGCTTGATCCAACATTGCGAAACGCGCTTGCCACAGCTCGGCCTGTTCAATAACTTCGTGAAACCAAGCGGTAAGGTTCGTCGTATTTAGATGCTCAACGGGTTTACGTCCTGCTAAGACAAGCTGTCGACCATTTGGAGCTAAAGCAAGTGCGAGGTTGCCACTACCAATTCCTTGATAGTTAGCATGAGCAAGAAGCTCTAAACCTTTTAGTCGTTGTTCACCGGATTTTTCTAACCCTCCGAACGTTACAGACAACATCAAATCATCCGTATCTGTCGCGATGAAATACAACATGTAGCGATCATCGACCAGTAGCTGACAACGTTCATTTTCTTCAAAATTCAGTTCGGGCAACTCATTGAGTTGGCAAAACTCCAAGAGCAGTTGTTGAATCGTGTTCATAACTTTTTCCTTTTGTTTCAATAACTCTATTGAACAACGATTGCAGATTGAACGATGTCGGTAATGGCTTTATTTTTGTCACTTTTTCGCCTTCATTGTGAGGTTTTCCGCAGAAATCTCGCTCTAAAATCGAGTTGCCAGAGTAATAAAAAAGAGCAGCTCAGAGCTGCTCTTTCAATAAAGGTTAGATGCTTAGCATGGTGTATTTGCTCACTTCTTTTGCAGAGTGACTAACCCAGTTTATGGCTATCAAAAATGACTTCTGTTGGCGGGAACATATTCGAAACAGGTGGTCGTTGTGCATCTCCAAACATTGGTGCACCGAATGCAGATGTCGCCCACGGGTCAACAATTTTCACATCCTTACTCCACGTTGATGGATCTTTTATGTCGCTCCCCTCTTGTCGACCAACCAGTACATAAAGGTGTGTACCTGAATGACCCTTTTTAAACGCAACCACTTCTACTTTGGGTTCACTTTCAGGTGTTCCTGACATGCCTTGAATCATCTCAGCGGCGGCAGCAAAGGCAAATGTAGTACAGCAGCCGGCTTTCGCGGTTTGTACTGCCTTAGCAATGTTCTGTAGAGTGCTTAATTGCGGTGCGGTTCCTCTTTGTGCTGCAGCTTGAACTCCGTTTGCGGACATCGTCGCTCTGTGATCTTGCATGATTCGCGCTTGATCCGCGTGAAGCTCTTTTAGTCGTGGCTTTCCTTTTGTTTCATAAAACTGTGACCCCTTAACACCGAACGTATTTAAGTCCGTACAGGCAAAATCACCAAGCTTTTGAAGGTTGGCTTTATGTTCGTTGATAAGCGCGACACTCGATGAGGCTTTATTGGTTTTGGAAGAAGAGGCTGCCGTTTGTGCAGTGGGCCAATTTGAGCTAGGACCAGACGACAATCTCTCAAGATTTTTCAGGCTCCCAAGCGTTAACTTGTTTTCACCGTTCAACACATTTTTCAGCATGAGCTTCGCAACATCTTTAGGAATACCCTGCTTAGTAAGCAGGTTCACTACAATATCTTTCGCTTTATTCTGGTGGCTAATACGCGCTCTGATACTTTTATTTTTTGGTGCGCCCTCTTTAACAAAAATATCTTTACCGTTGTGTGCTCGAACCTCTTTGTCGTCAGCTTGATTTTGTGTCGCCAAATGTGACGTTAACTGACTCAACGAGTGCATTTGCGATGTATTAATATTGACCATGTGTGATGCCTTAAACTTGAATAAATGCGTGTACGTCTGTTTGGCTAAAATCTACAACCGTGTTGTTTTGAAATAACTGTCCCCAAGTATCAACTAATTCGTTCAACTGAATGATTAAGTTAGCAATGTTGGTGAGTTCACTTCCAGTCGCGATAGCAACTTGAAGAACAACGTCTTTGCGTGTTGGATTCACACAAAACTGCACACCACCTGTTTCTCGATACAAAAAGTTGTATTCAAGTAAAACTTGAAGTTTATCTAGCGTAATATCATCTTGTTCTATAAGCAGGTTTTTGGAAATCAATAACTCGCCTTTTTCCTCTACGAGCAGAACATCGACACTGTTGTTTTCAGCAAAATGCAGTGACCACATTTGATCGTCATACGCTGTCACGCGCTCAAGGTTCAGCACTTCTCCTAGCTCAGAGAGAAGCATATTAATCTTTCCTGTATCCATGTTGTGTCCTGTCTAATTTATTATAACTAAGTGACATCGATATATTTATTTCAGCGAAGCCACTTGGGTATAACGGCTCATTTAAATAAGCGAATAAGGATAAAAGAGATTTTATGGCGAGATAGAAACCGACACTTTATTTCAACGTCTCATTTTTATTGCTATTAGCCGTTTTATTGAGAAGAAAAATTAAGGTTAAGCTGGAAAATAAAAGAGCGGCAATCGCCGCTCCAAAAATTAAATAGAAGTAGAAAATCACTTAATACCGTGAAGGCTATTTTCTGCATCCATAACTAAAGGATTGAACGAGTCGTTACGAAGTTCTGCTATCGCGTATAGCATGCGCCCCATGCGACCATTTCCATCGGTAAAGCCATGGTACCCGATAACTCCGGCGAACAAATGTTTACCTAAGTCTTTATCTTCTACAGGGTTCTCTTTCAAAAAGCCTTCAATGTGCTGCTTTAACATGCCCTCACCGCCAATACTTGACGGCAAAGTGCCACCCGAAATATTTGGCCCTCGGTAATCACGCTCAACATTAGGCACCAATCGAGCGTGTAGCTCTTTTAGGTTTTCCATATTCAATAAGTCTTTACCATTAGACGCGTATTCTTTCAGTAAAGACGTAATATTTTCGGCATCGTTTCCTTTAGAGTTAGAAGCATTAATGATCCACGCCGCAGCTCTTTCAACATTATTGGTTACGCCACTTTTGTTAAACGCATCCTCCGCCAGTCCTTCAGCGTATACACCTTGGCTTAGATCGGTGCTTGCTAGACCTTCGATATGACGTTGCGCCGATTTAAGATGCATCACCTCCATATCAAACACCGCTTGCATTTGATTAATGCTACCTGCCGGGTTTTTCTGCGCTGCAGATACACCACCGCCGTAGTCTTTTACTACACGTCCAGCAAGCGACTTCGCTGCACTTTCGCCAATCAGTGATGTGAGGTTTTTACCAGAATCGGTTTCTAACATTGCCTCTGTCATCGCTCGCTCTGCTAACTGGTTTAGCTCAGCAGAGTTCGACTGAACTGATTTACTGTCTAACTTCGCAAAGGCATTTAAGACATCTGATGCGGTTTTTATGCTTCCATCCTTGAAGAACATTTGTCCATGCTCAACAGAAGAAGCAGCTTGTAAACGCTGAGCTTGTCCTTGCTCATTATCAAATACGGCTTTTGTAAGGGCTTTCGCTACCGATTGTGGGCTACCTTCGCGAAACAGTTTTCCTGTCGCTTCAAAAAATCGCGCTACTGCACCATTCGTAGGATTGGCGCGAGTAAATTCTTGGGTCGCTGCGTTGATTTGGTATTCTTTGCCACCAATACTCAGCTTACCTTCGTTAAGTATCTCGTTACGAGCTTGCGGCATGGCGGCCTGCAACGCGCTAACACTTCCAAAACTGATCATGTTTTAAACCCTTAATGTGGAAAAATGAGTGGTATTCGTTTCCGGTACTTCGGTTGTTTTATTGGTTACTTCTTGTGTATTCGCACTTTTTAACCACTCGATGAAATTCGCAAATGACTCATCGAAAAAAGATGCAGTTAGCAGTTGCTGAGGCAGGTGTATGAAACCGATATATCCGGTCTCTTCCTCCCAGCATACCGCTGGAGAGCCTTGCGTTAAGGCATCTTTCATATGTTGATGCAAAATATCAGCACTCGGTTTATCACCTGAAATCAGCCCGATAAGCGTCACACGATCTTCTTGTGCACGAATTGTGATTGCTGTGTTTTGCTCAACGAGTAGATGGCAACAATCATCCTCATCAAAAACCAACGGCTCCAATTGGCAGCGGCTGGCAAAATCTGTCAGTAAAGAAGTTATAAATCCATTAGCCATTCGACTAAATAATCCTATTTTTGTTGTTTTAGAGGCGCTGCTTAGTTGCAACACTTATCAACTAAGCAGCTTTCTTAGGTGTATTCTTAAGGATTTATGGCAGTGAATATTTTAGAAATGGTCGGATTTTTTTTGTTTAAAGGCATTAAAATGAAAAAACTCAGCAAGTGCTGAGTTTTTGAGGTTTATTCATGAATCGTAATTTTACGCTCGCTGAGCTGCTTCACCATGGCTTGCTTTAATGCATGCAGCTGTCCATCAATACTGGCGTCGATGATCCCAACTTCTGTTTCCAAAATGCAGCCTCCATTTTTCAAGCGCGCATCTGCTACCACGTCAACATAACCGACTTCAGGGAAATCACTTAATACACCAGCCACCTTTTCTCTCACCTCAACAACCTGCTCTGGGTGGACATGTAAAATGACCTGCTTTTGGTTACTCACCAGTTGCAACGCTTCTCGAACTACACTCACCGTGGTATCGACATCATCGAAGGTATCGATGATCTTACGTACTGCTTCTAACACCACACCTGTCATTTTTTCTTCGACTTGCTGATAGTAGTCATTACAACGTGCTAAGGTTTCAACCATCGTTTGCGCATTTTCAATCTTGGCTTGTGCAAGGCCATCTTGATAACCACGTTGTTTTTCGGTTTCGTAGGCTTGTTGGGCATTAGCAATGATGCTTTCAGCTTTGGAGTTCGCGGCTTCAACTAAGTGTTGCGAATCCAGATAACTGGCATAATCTTTCGCTTTCAGCACCTTTAAGCCAGGTGCCAGCTGCAAATTGTCTGTTTTTATTTCAACAAATGAAACCATTGAGGAATAACCTGTTTTGCGATTTTTTTTGTGAGTCGATACGCCAGATCTCGTTGATCCGCTTCCAACCAGTTAGCTGTTTCCGCGTTTTCGCTAAGTTGCTTTTCTAATTTGAATTGCCAACGAAGAACAACATCTTCTGGTGAGTTAATCAAAATAAACCTCATCCAAAAATATCCCAGCGCCCTCATGCTTGCTTCAACAGACCTTTCATCCAATAGTTCTGGTAACGAACGCTGCCAGCCTTGCGGCCAGCTGGATAACAGCATCGGCCCGTTTTGAATTAAGAACCGAGCGCCTTCCAAACCAAATACGTTGTTCAGAACCTGTTTAGGATGTTTTAAGACAACGCTTCGCATCGCAACGCAATGCAAAGCTCCACCCACCATCAATACGAGTTGATTCAACGCGTCTGTCGGGAGCAATGCCAAACTATGACAAGGTCTGTTAAAAGCCATCTCAGGAACGGGAGATAACGCCCACTCATTGATACACCATTGGTTGAACATGGGGTTATCTCTCCAGCCTTCGATATTTAGTAACCAAGGCTGCTTTTGCTCTATCCAACTTCTATGGATGTACTGGCAAGGCGCATAGTTAAACTGGTGTTGTACCTGCGCGAGTGGTGTTTCTGGTTTAACCACGCTTCGTGTTCCTACGACACCATGTAAAAGTAGCGATATTCGAGCCGATGAGTGCCGCTACCAAGAACACCAAAATGGCGATAAGATTATTCGCCGTCTCTTTGGTGACCTGAACCGACAAAATGCTTTTAAATTGATTGTTTTGAGTAGCAACTCGAACCTCTGATGAGGGTACCATCACTACGCTGATTCGATCGTAGTTCAACCCCTCAATACTGTTGTTCACTAATAATTTGATCTGCGGAACATATGAATCAAGCGCAATATCTGCCGCGTGTTTAATAAATACGGAGGCAGAAGCTGGAGTTGGACGCTCTCCTGGACGCAGATCTTGATCTTCCAAAACAACATGAACACGTGCCACTAGCACGCCATCAATCTGAGATAAGGTTGAGGAGAGCTCTTGAGATTTCGCGTATACCAAACGTGCTCGTTCTGCTAATGGTGACGAGATCAAATCGTCTTTAGGAAACACCTCTTTCAGTGTAGAAAACTGCTCTCTTGGATAGCCTTTTCGCTTTAGCGCGTCTACCGCGAAGGCGATTTGAGAACTGTCTACCATTAACTTGACGGTGTTGTCTTTGTCAGGTTCTTTTGTTGCAACGACACCTTCGGATAGTAAGATCGACAACATCTCATTACCCTCTTTCTGAGTAACGTTGGTGTATAGCTCGGTCTGACAACCTACCAGAAACAACGTGAGCATGATGAAAACTGCTCTCATTTTATTCATCATCACTATTGTGCCTTCAATAAGGTTTCTACGTTTTGTGTGGTTTTACCCACGGTTTTCGCGATCAGCTCTTCTTGAAAAGTAATGCGTGTCAGCGCCCACTGCATTTGCAGTAATTGCGCCGGATCATCACCCACCATCTTCATGTTGTCTTGCAGGTTACTTTTCGCGTTATCGATAGTGTTTTTCAACTCGCTGATGTTTTCTAGCAAACCTCCCTCCAGGCCATTACTTGCCTCGGGAACCGACATGGCTTGCTCAAAACGTTCGCTTAAACCGTCTTCGACTTGCGCATCCTGCAACTTATCAATGTTGGTTTGCATCACCTCGGTGTACTGCGTGTTTATCATATGTACTCCTAAGATAAATCTAACTTGTGACTGTGAGTCATGATGTTTTTCACCATCGCATTTTTTTGGATCATGAAGCTAAGTTCATCACGAACCATGTCCAGTGTTGATGCCATATCAGGTAACGACTTCAACTCTGCCCAGCAATGCCATAAGGCTTGTTCTTTCTGGGCACCCAGTGGAAAATGCTGCGCTAGCATTGCTTTTAGTGCTGTTTTATCAGCAGGTGGTTCGGCAATAAGCTGTCCCGAAAAATTCCCTAGTAACTCCTGCTTCAACACCTTTAACAAATCAGATTGTGGCTGCTCGTTGCCTTTTGCACTCTTCGCCTCATGAAAGGCGTACCACATTGCCTCTCGTTTAACTTGAGGGTCGGAGAACGCTTCATTTAACGATGATAAGACACTTTGTTTACTGACAACCTCTGCGTCTTTTAATGATTCGTACCACGCTTTAATCTCCGCCAGTTTGGCTTCTGTTTTCTCTAGCGTCTCTTTTGGAGAAACATGTGAAACTTGCTCTTGCTTGTCACTTCGCTCCATGAGTGCTTTCATCTTGTCTTCATCGCTCCGCTCATAATGGCGCGACTCCGACTGACGCAAAGATTGGTGTTGAAGACTTAGGTTGCTTGAATCAATGATCATCCAAGATTCCTAATGTCCTGAGAAAAGCTCGCAGCAAATGCTTGGCTTTCTTCGCTTCCTTGTGACGCAAGTTCTACCCAGCTTTCCGCTTTGCTCAGTAAACCGGCTTTGGCAGAAGCAAGAGCCGCTAAGCTGATCAGATCTGGATAGGCATTACAAAGTGGTTCGAGTAATTGATGAGCCTCTTCATACAAGCCTTTATTCATGAGGCTCATTGCACGAATCATCGCAACGGTCTCTTCAGAACCTGAGCTTGCTTCAAGGCCATCTGCAATCGTGTTGGCTTCTTGATGACGATGCATACCTGTTGCCATCAGCGCGATTTCAGCCAGCAGTTGGCGCGTTTCTCGTTCCATGCTTTACACCTTCTGGAGAATCGACTGCATCACATCTTTAATCGCACGAGTGGTGGTCGCATTGATATTGTAAACAACAGACCATTTGTTGATCGCGTGCTGAAGCTCGGCAAGCTTTGATGGATCATCGGCATTGGTTTCTAGGTTCTTGATGGCTGCCGTCACTTCTGTGTTGGCATCTTTCGCTTGTTGTTCTAACTTAGCTTTAACATCATCAAGGTTTACACTGTTACTAGCATCGTAAAATGACATAAGACTTCCTCGTATTTTTTAGTTAGCTTCGTATGATTCAACGACCGCATGGGCGGCTGTGTAAGCTTCATACTGTTTGAGTAGCAATTGGTACTGCTGTGGTGAGCACCCTAAATCCAACTGACGTTTCACCACCGCTTGTGCTTCTAAGAGCTTGCTCTTAATCTTGTGCACTTCCGCACCGTTTGTGTCGTTATTTAAAATTTGTTCAAGATTTGTCATTGTTCGTCTCGCCTTCATATCCGAGTTCTATTGTTATCACCCGCCCGCCTTTAACCAACTCAATACCAGCAGGTGTAACACTGGATATTCGGTAGCCCTGAGGCGTTCTTGCACCGACCATATAGCGAACGTTATCGGTCAGAATCACATATGGAACCTGGCCAAAGTTAACGCTACGAAACGGGAAATCGATATTGGTGCCTTTACTCACCTTAGGTATGGATTTCAAAACTAAGTACGGTTTCTCACCATATTGTTCCCGGAAGTCTCGGGTCACACCGTAAAATCGAGTCGTTTCGATATCATCAAGCTCACCACGAACTTCGATGCGATCACCGCTGGTGACCAACTGGACTTTTTTCAGTAACTCCGCATCCGTCAATAACGCTTTTAGCGTATCCATGTAGGCACCCGCTCGCTGCAGTTCAACCTTCCACGCAATAAGACCCGGCACGTCTCGCTCCAAGATTTGTTCAACTTGGTTCCAGCGGCTTGCATCATCGATATAGCCCGTCAGCAGCAGTGTTCCGGTCTCATCGCCATTTTCGACTTTCACTTGGTGATAGCCGAGGTTGCGCAAAATAAATCGAACCCCGCGACGGATTTCTTCCATCGTTCTTAAGTCACTTTTGTAATTGATGCCCAATACATCAATTCGACCAAGCAGATCGAGTTTCTGTGTTCGGTCTTCAACATAGCCCTCTAAGACTGCTTGGCGTGCGGCGGCATTCCATTCCACACGAACGTCGCTAAGTTTGAGCTCGCCTAAGATGTTACGTACCAAAACAATGGGTTCTGCTTCTGTAACAATTTCATTGTTGTTTCCGTTAGCTTGGCTGTACCACATACCGGCAAAAATGACACTCGGGACAAAACTACAGAGCAAAGCGATGAGCGTTGTTTTTTTCCAGCTAGAGCGTTGCACAGCAACCACAGGTGTATTCTGTTGGCTAGATTCGTCGCTGACGTTACTCACAATTAACGCATCTTCCGCGTATCCCAGAGCGAACTTCACAACGCCGACCGAGACAACAGCATGGCGTGACAACTCGATACCATCACCTGCAACAGCGATGTCTTCACTGTTAATATTTGCCTCTTCGCAGCCTCGTAAAATGACCGAGTCTTGATGGCAAACGAGGGTGAAATGGTTCGCTTCGACCCCAGCATCAGACAGTACAAGATCAGCAATAAAGTCGTCACTGCCAAGCACGAGAACACCTTCAGGTAAGGTGACTTCTACTCCGGTATGCACGCCTGATAAAATACGAATTTTCCATTGCTGCATCGCGGTTAAGACTCCTCTGAAGGGCGCACACACTCACTTTGTGAGTCATCACATTCCAATACTTTCACCCGCCAACCCTTTTGCCCTGTTGGTAATTGGCACTGCGTTAATTGAGACGACTTTTTCTGTGACAATAAGTCTTGTTGATAGCGCTCGGCCTGAACCCTCGATGTGCAGCTATATACTTCCACTACCGATTTAAATTCAGCGCTATTGTTGGAGATGTTGTTAAGCCTGCCTATACTTGGTCGCAAGTCATATTCGTTGCCAATCAACACACTATCGCCAATACCATCCACAACAATTCGAGGTTCTAAAATAAACATTCGTACTGTGCGGCGCTTAGTATTGGTATTACTTCTAAACAGCGCGCCTAAATATGGGATGTCTCCTAGCAATGGCACTTTACGTAACTGATGGCTCACTTCATCTCGGTACACACCACCGATAAGTAAGCTTTGCCCTTGTTTAACCGTCGCTAAGGTGCTGATTTCAGTTTTACGAACGGAAGGAAGATCATCGACACCACCATCAGCGATCTTTGCACCGTCTTCGAGATGAAGGCTCAGGTTAATTTCAGGTCGTGCAGCAAATCTATCACCAACGATACGTGGGACAATTCTCAGTAACGTGCCATACGTGACCTCTTCCAGCGCTGCGGTTTCTTTACCAACCAGCTTGACGTAAAACGTGCTGCTGTTGTTCAGTACCGCTTCGACATTTTCCTGAGTTAACAATGTTGGCCTTGAAACCACTTGAGCACTGCCTTTGGATTCCAATAAACGAATTTGAGCCAGCAAGTAATTTAGGTTGGTTGAATCAAGCAAGGACTTAAAGTTCTGTCCACTGCCGAGCGTCACATCCCCCGAATTCACATCACCTGTTGTTTTGATATCGACAATGCGGTTGTTTCCGACAGACACTCCCGCTCGCCAATCCACTCCTAACTGACTTAAATCGTTGGCACTGATATCGACAATCGATAGCGCGACTTCAATTCTTGATTGCGGCTGGTCTAATTGCGCGACCAGTTTACGATAGAGCGGTAATCGTGCTTGAGTATCACGAACGATAATCGCATTAAGGCCCGGCTCTGCTTCAACTGTTGCGCCACCATGAACTGAGGCGGTTTTATTACTTTTTACAGGCTTATCTGGACTGGTAACTTCTTTGCTAGACGCACTCGCCACTTGCGTTTGAACACCAGACACGACCCGTTTTAACACCGATGCGATGCCAGGGACCGTAATTGTCTGATCTCGATATGCAATTTCTCTATCCGTTGCAGAAGCGTACTTCAAAGGAATTATCTCAACGAATAATTCGTCGGTTGAATTCGATTTCTGCAGCAAGCGCGTTTCCAATGCCTCCGCCGTTTGTACCACTAAGTCGACATAACGTGGAGGACCAGCAAGATAGACTAACCCTTTGCTCTCAGCAGCTCTCCAACCATAACGAGAATCCCAAACGCCGGTGGAAATTAACGTACTGCGTAGCTCTCTAGCCGTAAGTAATTCCAATTGAAGTAAACGTGAGCGAGTTTCTGTCGCCTTATAGACATGTAAGACGGCTCCATCGAAATACCACATCAAGTTGTACACTTGCGATAAGTAATCGAGGAATTCCGCCGGATCTTCAGGGGTAAAACGCCCATTCACTCGATCGTTGACTTTGTCACTAACAGAAACCGAGACACGATAATTTGCACCGAAGTTATTCAACAACTCTTTTAATGAGTCATTATCTGCATAGTAGCGGAACGATTGTTCGGGCCAGTGTAAGTCTGTTGCTTGCGCGTATCCCAAAGGAACAACACTCACTGCGCATAACAATGCCTTTGTTGCAGCACGCCTAATGTTGGGAAAGATTTTTAGCATCATGGTAACCACACTGTATGGTTGATTGTGTGATTCACGCGTTCTTGTTCCAATAATGCAATGTAACGCTCACATAGATTGACGTGCTTAGAAAGCAAAGCAGAGAACCGTTCCACCGAACAGTCCTCAACCCGTACTTTACTTTGCAAAATCAATTGCTGATCATCATTGGTTGTCAGTACGCCGCCATCCTCACGAATGGTTTTTAATGAGAGCTGCATGCAACGTTGTAACGCTTGTTCTTGTTGATAATCTAGATGCTCTTTAAACTGGAAGGGTAACGTCGCTTCCCATAAAATCCATGACGCACGTTGCTTGATGGTCAGTGATAACTGGTCAACCTCGATGTTGTAAGAACCATTTTCTGAGGCAATAAAATCCCCTACCTTTAGCGCTTCCGCTAAAGATTTCATCATCTTATCTAACATTTAACGCCCTATTTAGATCTGGCTGAGGTGATTGCAAGCCTGGCCGCACTGACCACTTTGAGTATCAAAATAGTAGTGATCGATATCACCAACAGTTTGCATGTTCTTGAACCATTGCCATACTTTCGCAACCGCATTTTGGTCGTTGTAAACCACATCGCATGCATCCCAAACTTCGTTCAGCTCAGGGGCTTCAAGTCGCACTTCCGAACACCAATTTTTCCACTCAGAAATAAATTGTTCGGTTGTAGAGGTGTACTCCGCGAACCCTTTCAGCTCGTCTAAAGACGGTTGCCACTTCTCAATTAACAAACGATGACATTCAATCACTTGCAACTGTTGTTCGCTTAACGTCCCAAGTTGCTTTTTAAGTTGATGCTGCTGGCTCTTAATAAGATCGAGTTGCTGTTGAACAAAGACGGCACTGGTGTCTTCCCCTGATAGCTTCGACCAATATTCCTTCTGAATATCGAGTTGATTGATAAGTTGTTCAACTTTAATCGAAGCATGAAGAGCACTTTGATCGACTTGTCGGTTAATCCACTCGTTGAGTGATAAATGGAAACAAAGCATCAACGTTTTTGGGACAGCCAAATTAAAGCGAAAGCCCAGACGAGAGTTGATGTAGTCCAGCCTTTGTTCGAACGTTGTGATTGTGCTGCTATCACTGAGCTGCGATCCAATTTCCAAAAATAAACGCATGGCAAACCGGTCTATCGAAGCACCAAGTTTTTGATACGTTTTAACTAACTGGCTAGCGCATAGGCTATCGACGACATTTCTATCCAACAAGCGTTGAAGTAAAGATAACTGCTCATAATTTATGACGCCTTCACTCAACAATTGTCGGTGATTGACGTGCACAACATTGAGATCCTGCGTAGGTTTCGAGGCGCTTTCATAACGAGCTCCTCTTTGTAAAACAGTCACTTTCCGCTGTGTCACTATGCTGTCTGGAAAAAGCGAACGGCGTCGCCAATGCTGCTTTTTCATTTATGTTCGTCTCCGCACCCCTTTCGAACAATCCAGAAAGAAAGAGATGTAATAATTTTTAATCGTTCGTTGTTACACGATACATAATAGAATTTACACTGGTGAGTGACTTTCAAAATTAGTCAGAAAATTTTAGTCCCAAGTCATTTCATTTCGCGATAGCCACTTGATCGTCTCCCGAACGTACGCGGCTTGGGGTCGTTCCAAAACGACGACGGTAACTCTGCGTAAAGTAAGACTGGCTGGAAAACCCTGCCTCCATCGCCACATCTACGATGCTCATCTTGCTCGTCAACAGCAGTTTATGAGCATGCAGTAGTCGACGCTCACTGATCCAAGCTCTTGGAGAAATGCCATAGTGCTCATTAAAAAGCTCTTTAAAAGTGGTTAAGCTGGCACCAAACTCCTGCGCGTAGTCTGTCAACTTCCATTCTTTTAAGTAATGCTGTTCCATAAATCGACGTAACCGTTCCGACGTACGGTTTGTTTGTTGTGACAGCAACGCATACAGTGATTCTCCTCCTTTGCTGTGTAGCAAGAGAATGAGTAGTTCTTCGTATTTTAGGCACATAATGGCATCAGGGTACGCTTGTTGCTCAAGCGTCTGCATGCTAGAAAGCACTTGTTCAACGAGTATGTTCAAACCAAAAGTAAACAAACCAGAACAAACTTTGTCTACCTTAGGCAGCATCATCAAAAGATCACTGTGTTTTTGCAGCAACTGACTAACGAGTTCATTGTCGTAGGCAATGATCGACGCTTTGTATGCCCCATCTAGCGGAGAGTACTCTAACAAGTAATCCCCTTGGGATAGAAATACCCCATTTTCTGCAGCAACATCGATTGTGCAATCACCTGTTTGAACTCGAAGCTGACCATTGTGAACGACAACAATGTGAGACTGGTCTGAGTGAAATACTTCGTCAGATTTTTCATAGCAGGAAAAACTACGAATTTTTCGTGAACTCGAGTCGACCCTTTCTGAGTTTAGTTGGCCTGACACATCCATTTTCTACCCTTCATTATTTTGAGTTTCTCAGTGCAAATGTTGAGAAACTTTCAAAGCACTACTTTGATTGTTGTTATTTCTAAGTACTGCTGTATGAATTAAAGAAGCAAAGAAAAGAGCATAGAAGTTCTATCACTTACCATACCCCCCGAATAATTAGCGAATAACCCAAGCATTACCTTTACCTAAAGGTAAAAGTTTGACTTAGTAAATTTCTGCTGTCCGTCTTTATTATTTTTATCAGATAGCGTTTATCATTAGCCAAAACTTAAATATCATTTGGTTATTTAAGTTTGGTTGTTTTGTTATACATTAGAATACAATTAAATAGATTTCGGCATCGTTTCGAGAACAAAATTAAATTTCCAAAATCATAAAAATGTATGTTTTATAGCCTAAAACGCCAAGCCAACGTGTTCAAGGAGCGAGATATAATCATAAAAAATACTGTTTTTGCAACAAGTATGAGTCTAAAAAACAACTGACCCGATGACTTCAAAGTCATGTAATTAATGTTTATAAAAGACAACAAATCTTTCACAAAAGGAAAGATATAGTCTTTATTTTTATAAATTAGAAAATTCTAATAAAAATGTAGTACTTAAAATTTTATCTGTTTATTTTTGGAACAAGAATCAAGTTTTCTTGTTTATTTCCCTCTAAAAATAAATAGTTCTTTTCTTTTTCCGCAACGAGCTCACCGTTTGAATAAAGCTTTCCAATAATCTTCATTTTTCCTTCACCAGCTTGAATTGGTGCAATTAAAAACGAATACTGCACAGGCAACTGAACGCCTTGGTAGCTCTGAGATGCCGATTTAAGACATTGATTATCAATAATTTTACATATTTCCACTTCAAGAGAAGTAATCGAAGGTGGAAAGTAGCCGTCGACAGAAACCCAACCATAGACTGATGCCTGACTCTGTGTATCAAAGCCATCCACCCCATTAACGGACACAGTCTGACTGCACCCACTCAGTATGAATAACCCAATAAAACCAGCCCATATAGAATTGTTCATTATGACCCCATAAACTTATTTTATATAATCTAGCTCATTTGAAATTCACACAATTCTTTATGTAAAAATATAAAAGATCAACTTATATTTATACTACAAGCGGACAATAAATCGCATTTTTCAACAACACGTAGTTAACATGGACTGTAATTTCAAAAGCAGTTTCTGCTCACTTTCATTCCTTCCTTAATTGAAGTTTATTAGAGAAAAATGATATTCATATATCTCATTTCCATTGAGATATGCATCTGAACACATTTACTTTTGCCTTTCTATTTCTCTCAACACATTTAAAAGCCAAAATATAATAACAACCGACTAATATTGATAAACATGAAGAGATACATCTAATATTTTCCTTGATAAAATTTCAAAAGGGACTATTCCTATGTCAGCACGCCAAACTATCGATGAGATTTTGCTAAAGTTTGCTCATCAAATAGGCTTGCCTGCACTGCATCTAACGGAAAATGAAGTAAGCTTAGCCTTTGATGATAATCTAAGGGTGCATATCATCTTTCATCCTGAATCGACAACTCTGCAGCTCGAAGCTGAGATTGTTGGCCTTCAAATTGTAAATTCCGATCTTTATCGTTCTTTTTTGGCCTTTAATTATCACTGGCCTGAGCACCAGTTATTTTTTAGTTTAGATAACCACCGACACGTCCTATGTTTAAACCGACTCATTAACATTAGGCGACTGGATTACGAATATTTTGAAACAGCTTTAGCAGAATTGCTGACGCACAGCGAGTCGTGGGAAGCGTTATTGTCTTCTCATGTAACTATTGATGAGGCACCACCGATGCCACAAACTTTAGACTTGAGAGTTTAGGTGTCTTTATGTCCAATGACATCCAATCCACATACACCAATTCATCGGTTCATGACGTTCAACAAGCGCAGCAAAGTGATGCAGTGCCGCAAGGAACGTTTCATGGCCGTAAAGTCACCCTACTCTCCTCATCAGAAAGCAGTCTGATGCGAACAAGCTCTAAAAGAGAGCTTGGTGAATGTTTAAATCAATTTGCCAGTCTCGAATCTTGCAATCGCGTTTTGGACTTTGATCCGCAACTCAACATTGACAAGCAAAACGCCGCCGTAGAAAAGCTTATGGAACGAAAAGTGGCGATAATTCAACGTTCCTGATATCACAATATAAGCAGGTTAAACATCTAAGTTAACCTTCAGCCGACAAGCTCACGCTAATAAAAAACCCCGAAGATTCGGGGTTTTGATTCATACTGCTTTTTCTTTATTAATTACTTAGTTTCACTAGAAGAAGCCTAACGGGTCGATGCTGTAGCTAATCAGCAAGTTCTTCGTGTTCTGGTAGTGATCCAGCATCATCTTGTGCGTTTCGCGCCCGATACCCGATTTTTTGTAACCACCGAACGCTGCGTGTGCAGGGTAAGCGTGGTAACAGTTAATCCAGATCCGGCCAGCTTCAATATTACGGCCCATACGATATGCAACGTTCGCATCACGTGTCCAAACACCTGCGCCTAAGCCATATTCAGTGTCGTTTGCGATTTCCAACGCTTCAGCCTCATCTTTGAATTTGGTGATAGCGATCACTGGGCCAAAGATTTCTTCTTGGAAGATTCGCATCTTGTTGTGGCCTTCCAACATGGTTGGCTGAATGTAGTACCCCTGGTTGATAGACTCTGGCTGTTCTGACACTCCACCACCAAAGACCACTTTTGCGCCTTCTTCACGGCCGATTTCCAGGTAACTTAAAATCTTATCAAACTGTTCTTGAGAAGCCTGAGCACCAACTTGAGTATCGGTATCGAGCGGATTACCTTGTTTAATCAGCTGTGCACGTTCCGTCAGTTTCTCTACAAACTTGTCATAAATCGCTTCATGAACCAGTACGCGAGATGGACAAGTACAAACTTCACCTTGGTTGAAGAAACCAAGTAACGTACCTTCGATACACTTATCAAGATACTCATCTTCGTAATCGAAGATATCTGAGAAGTAGATGTTTGGAGATTTACCACCTAACTCAACTGTCGATGGGATCAAGTTGTCTGCTGCACATTTCAGAATGTGGTTGCCAACTTGCGTAGACCCGGTAAACGCGAGTTTCGCAATGCGGTTGCTGGTTGCTAATGCTTGACCCGCTTCAGAACCATATCCGTTTACAACGTTGATGACACCAGGAGGAAGAAGGTCACCGATTTTTTCCATCAGAACCAGAATGGATGTTGGGGTTTGCTCTGCTGGCTTCAATACCACACAGCAACCCGCCGCTAGTGCCGGTGCTAGTTTCCAAGCCGCCATCAACATTGGGAAGTTCCACGGAATAATTTGACCAACCACACCAATCGGTTCTGGGAAGTGGTAGCTTGCGGTGTGCTCATCCAGTTCTGCCGCACTGCCTTCTTGTGCGCGAATACAGCCAGCGAAGTAACGGAAGTGATCCACTACTAAAGGTAAATCTGCCGCCAAGGTTTCGCGAACTGGTTTGCCGTTTTCCCAAGTTTCTGCAACAGCAAGCTCTTCTAGATGCTGCTCAATACGGTCAGCAATTTTCAGCAAGATGTTCGAACGTTCTGTCACGCTGGTTTTGGCCCATTTTGCTCTGATGTTGTGCGCGGCATCCAGTGCTAAATTAATATCTTCCTCGCCAGAGCGAGCAACTTTACAATACGCTTGTCCGTTGATTGGTGAGATATTGTCAAAGTACTCACCACCCGTTGGTTTTACCCATTCCCCACCGATAAAGTTATCGTAATGCGATTTAAAGTTAACAATGGCATTTTCACTACCTGGCTGTGCATAGATCATAACTCTTCCTTTTGTTTCTCGTTCAATGTGTTATTGCAGTGTCGTATCGCACTGTTCACAAAGAGCATTACGCAAGTCACACGCCAACTACGCCACACTTGTTGCTAATTAAATGTAAAACTATGATTACCAAGCGATAACAAACCAAGTGAGCGATGTTTGAGCGGATGTATGGTGTGAACACCAATGTTCAAGTGTTCCAAAATGGCACACCCTCACTGTGACAAAATGGTACAGTCATGGAACTTCAACATATTAGCGATAACAATTGGCTTTCAACTTCATGGGTCAGAAGTGAACAAGCGGGTTTAAAACAGCGTCGACGCCCTGAAGATATTCGAGTAACGCCAGCAACGCTCCAAGATAGGCGTCACCAACTCAATTTTTTGCTAGAGGCAGTTACTCAATTTGCACTCCCTTTGTTTAATCAGCTATTTGCTCATAGCGACAGTCGCTTAATTTTGACGGATTCAGATGGTGTCATCATCGGCAGTTGGGGACAGCCTAGATTTCGTGAGAAGTTAACGGAAATCTCGCTAAGCTCTGGAGCATGCTGGCAAGAAAAGGTCAAAGGCACCAACGCGATTGGTACAGCTTTGGTTGAAGCAAAGCCCGTTTCTGTTATTGGTGATCAGCACTTTATCCAACACCATCGTTTTATTAGCTGTTCGGCTAATCCTATTTTCGATCATCTTGGTAACCTCATCGGCGTATTAGATATTACGAGCGAGCAAAAGAGACATGACTTCTCAACGCAAGTACTGGTACAAAACATGGTCCAGCAAGTGGAGAATCAACTACTTAACTTGATTCCACAAGGGCATATTCGTGTGGATTTAGCGTGCGAAAAAGGTTTACTGAATAGTGGTTGGCAAGGAATTATCATTGCAAATGAAGACGGACAAGTTTTGGCTCACAATCAAGTAGCCTCTCAACTTTTTGCGCAAAAAAGTATCATTGGGCAATCCTTAGACGACATTCTATCCACTCGGGGAAATGAGCACCCTTTCGTTTTCAAAACAAAACCGCTTACCGATAAAGATAGCAAGGTCAAGTCTCGTGCTGTAGCGGCGTCCAATGATCTTCATTATGGCGACTCCGCTGTTGAGCACTGTTGGCAGCAAGCCAATCGCGTCATCGATAAAGACATCAGTTTGTTGATTCTCGGAGAGACTGGTGTTGGCAAAAACGAGTTTGTAAAAGCACTCCATAAAAACAGCCAGAGAAAAACGGGACCGTTGGTTTCCGTTAACTGCGGAGCGTTACCAAAAGACTTGGTTGAATCTGAATTGTTTGGCTACGTAGCCGGTGCCTTTACTGGCGCAAACAGCAAAGGCTATCAGGGAAAAATTCGCCAAGCGCACAAAGGGATTTTGTTTCTGGATGAAATCGCGGATTTACCCTTGGAAGCTCAAAGCCGCTTGCTCCATGTATTGCAAGATAAAACCGTGCTTCCCGTGGGTTCAAACCAAAGTATTCAAGTCGATACGCAAATCATTGCAGCCACGCATAAAGATCTGGAACATTTGGTCAGCGAAGGATTGTTCCGCCAAGATTTGTATTATCGCCTTAATGGCTTGATCATTGAGCTACCTCGCTTTGAGGAACGTGATGACAAACGACAACTGATAGAGAACATTCATCGGCGTCACGCCGAATCTGAACAACAGCTTTGCCCTCACCTACTTTCTCTGATGCTGTCTTACTCATGGCCAGGAAATTTACGTGAACTCGATAGTTTAATCAAAGTGTCCGCCTTAATGGCGCAAGGTGAAGAAATATTGGAACTCACACACGTCCCAGCCCACCTAAGTAAGAAACTCAGCCAAGCTCAAGAAGGGGCAGCATCCGCTGAACCAACTTCAGAACTGCGTGCAACCGTCGAAGATAAGTTGCTCAAAACATATCAAGCCAACCAGGGGAACATTAGCAAAACGTCTCGTATGCTTGGTGTGAGCCGAAATACCATTTACAGAAAGTTGAAAAGCCTTGGCATATTAAGTTAATTCTACGACCTCAGATACAAAAAGAGCACCGTTGCGGTGCTCTTTCTCTTTGAAACCTAGCTTACAGGCCGCCTTGTTGTTGTGCCTGTTTTACTAATGCCTGACGTTGAGTTTCCTTCTCAGAGATCACTTGATTGTCCTTGCGCATTTCCTGTTCCAATTCTGCTGGAATGAAAACAAAGTACTTGTTAAGAGTCATCTTAGAACCTCAATTTGCTGTGTTAATTACCTTCTTGGTCGACGTAAACAAAACCAGAAAAACATGTTTTACTGGATCCTTGTTGCTAGTTTCAAAAAATAAAGGATGTTCATATAGTAAACATCCTCCATGTGGGCGCTAATTATAGGCGTAGTTTAAAGGCTTACCTAGCACTCTTTTTCACCTTTTATGCAATCTGAGTTTCGATCGAAAAACGGGTTTAATTGCCCGTAGTTACTAAGGTATTGTTAAACAGAGAAAAAAGCTTTTACTGTAACTGACGACAGGGATGAGCTTACGAGTGTAGGTTCACTTGCAATTGTGTATCGTAGAGTTCGAATACGATAATAATAGCGCTACATGCCCTTAATCTGCGTAGTTAAAAACTTTGAAGTGATAGACAACCGAAGTCATATCTGTGCAACTCAGTTTAACGATTTGTCTACCAGTTCAATATTTCACCTTTTTTGAGAAATCTTTAGCCACTTTTTTGTGTGAAACGTCCCAAAAGAGCAGACAATTAAAGTGTGGTATATGACCACAATTGTCTATTCCCACTTAGCTTCGGGAGGCGTTTATGAAAAGTAACAAACTTGGCCATGTGATGTCTTTCAGCAGGATGTTTTCCTTCATTGCATTCTTGACGGCCACATTCGCATGGATTCTCAGCATGTACGCCCTATTTACTGTTTCTTTAGTGGCTCTTGTGGTCAGTGCAATTCTCTACCTAAAAGACAGGTTTTATCAAAACAAGAAAACGACCACTGAAAAGAGCGCCTAGGCGCTCTTTTCTATTGGATGTCATTTCCGTGTGACTTGATATAGTTATCAATCCGTTCGAGTTCGTGAAAATAACCATACATACCAATACGATTAATTTCTGGTTCTATACAGTATTTTTCTTCTTTTACCATAGCTTCTACAAACATTCCGCTTGATGCAATTGTGAAAGGTGGACACGCTGAGTAACCATTACTTTCTGCAATATACTTCAATCGCCCAAATTCAAAAATTTGACCTGGAATAGCAATGATAAGGGACAAGACAATTGTTATAGTTATCACTTTAATCGGCACTTTGACTAACTGAGTCATTCGATCAAATAAAATATAGACCAATAATGTAGGGCATAAGAGTAAGCTTGCGATACTTAAAACATATGACGCATCAATGTAGAGCACTTGAAAACCACTACTGAGCTGAAGCGGTAGAGATTCGAAAACGAAATGATGATAAAGGCGATAGATAGAGTAAGTAATCAGTAATATGAACATAAGCAACACGAAAGCTGTGTGAAATGGATGCTTCTGTTGTGTCATTTCTATTACCTTATATTTGAGGAGACGGCAGAGAGCTGCTTAGCTTCACTCTTCGAAGAGAAATATTAAACTGCTAGCAAATGCATGCTCTCCCATTTCTGAGAACTGCGTGACGAATCAACGTTTAATGTAACTTTTAAATCTACCAATATCTTACAGACACAAAAAAGGATGCCACTTGGGCATCCCTTTATATCTTTATATTTAGTCGGTTTACTTAAAACGATTACACGTCGTAAGTTGTAGACGCTGTGTCGCCGCCTGTACCAGTCCAGTTAGTGTGGAAGAATTCACCACGTGGACGGTCAATGCGCTCATAAGTGTGAGCACCGAAGTAGTCACGTTGAGCTTGAAGCAGGTTCGCTGGTAGACGAGCTGTTGTGTAACCGTCTAGGAAAGATAGCGCAGAAATCGTACATGGCATTGGGATACCAGACTCTAGAGATTTCGCTGCTACTTTACGCCATGCTGCTAGGCTGCCTTGTAGGATGTTTTTGAAGTACTCATCAGAACCAAGGAATGCGATGTCTGGGTTCGCTTCGTACGCATCACGGATGTTGCCTAGGAACGCAGAGCGGATGATACAACCACCACGCCACATTAGTGCTACGTTACCGTAGTTTAGGTCCCAACCGTTCTCGTTCGATGCTTCGCGCATTAGCATGAAGCCTTGAGCGTAAGAGATGATCTTAGAAGCTAGTAGCGCTTGACGTAGTGCATCAACCCACTCTTGCTTGTCGCCTTCAACCGGAGTGATTGTCTTACCGAATAGAGATTCAGCTTCAACACGTTGGTCTTTCAGTGCAGATAGACAACGAGAGAATACAGACTCAGAGATAAGTGTTAGTGGAATACCTAGGTCTAGTGCGTTAATACCAGTCCATTTACCAGTACCTTTTTGGCCTGCTGTGTCTAGGATCTTCTCAACTAGAGGCTCACCGTTTTCATCTTTGTAGCCAAGGATGTCAGCCGTGATTTCAACAAGGTAGCTGTCTAGTTCAGTCTTGTTCCAATCAGCGAATACTGCTTGCATCTCGTCAGCAGACATACCAAGACCGTCTTTCATGAACTGGTAAGCTTCTGTGATAAGCTGCATGTCACCGTATTCGATGCCGTTGTGTACCATCTTAACGAAGTGACCAGCACCATCGTTACCAACCCAGTCACAACATGGCTCACCAGCGTCAGTTTTCGCAGCGATACCTTGGAAGATAGGCTTAACCGCTTCCCATGCTTCAGCAGCACCGCCAGGCATGATAGATGGACCGAAGCGCGCACCTTCTTCACCACCAGATACACCAGTACCGATGAAGTGGATACCTTTTTCACGTAGTGCAGCAACACGACGGTTTGTATCTGGGTAGTTAGTGTTACCACCGTCAATAATGATGTCGCCTTTGTCTAGCAGAGGTACTAGCGCTTCGATGAACTTGTCTACAACGTCACCAGCGCGAACCATCAACATTACTTTACGCGGCGTTTCTAGCTTCTCTACTAGTTCTTCTAGAGAGTATGCACCGATGATGTTCGTGCCTTTTGCTGGACCTTCCAGGAACTCGTCTACTTTAGCAGCAGTACGGTTGTGAGCAACCACTTTAAAGCCGTGATCGTTCATGTTTAGGATAAGGTTTTGACCCATTACTGCTAGGCCAATTACACCGATATCACCTTTCATTGTTTCTCTCCAATTTTATTTCATCGACGAGCAGCGTCTTAAGCAATTTTTGCTGCCGCGTCTAAATCTAAATACCATTCCGTTAGGCCCGATTTCGCTTGAATCTTAGCCGCTGGGTATGGCAGTGCGTGTGCTGGTGAACTGTTAATTTCTTCAACAATGTCCGCTTTTCCTGCACCAAGCACTAAGTAACTAATGCGTTTCGCTGCTTCTAATACGCGTGCGGTTTTCGACACACGAAGTTGGCCCGATTCAGGATGCGACGCCACAAGAGATAGGTTCGCATCATCATAATTCGTTTGGCCAGGGAACAGAGAAGCTGTATGACCATCTGCACCAACGCCTAATAAGATCCAGTCAAACACAGGTGTGCCGTTTTCATTCGGGATTACCTCTGCCATCTCTTTTGCAAAGCGCTCGGCTTCTGCTTTAGGCTCATCTTCGCCACGGATGCGGTGAATGTTTTCTGCAGGAATATTTACTTGGCTAAACAACAATGTGTTCGCTTCACCGTAGTTGCTTTCTGCATCGTCAGGGGCAACACAACGTTCGTCACCCCACCAAAAGTGGAGGTTTTCCCATTGAATGGAGGTTGCGTAAGCCTCTGAAGCCAGTAGTTTAAACAGCATTTTAGGAGTGCTGCCGCCAGAAAGAGAGATGTGAACAGGTCTGCCCATTTCGCTAAACGCTTTCATATCGTTAGCTAGGCTTTCAACTACCTGTTCTGCTGTTTGGTAGATCTTATGGTTGATCATAGTTCACAGTAATCCGTATCTGTTAAGTTTTTACATGGGAAACGCCAAGCACGGCCATCACGCTGTAACAAGTCATCTGACTCTTTAGGCCCCCAAGTGCCGCATGCGTACCCGAAGAGGGATTGTGGATCTTGCTTAAAATCTAAGATTGGCTGTACGTATTGCCAGCACGCTTCCACCGCATCACTACGTGCAAATAGCGTAGCATCACCATTCAAAGCATCAAGTAGAAGACGCTCGTATGCCGTTAGCATTTGCGTTTCTTGCAGGTCAGCGTAATGGAAGTTCATTTTCACTTCCTTCGCTTCAAAGCCTGCGCCTGGCTCTTTCAAGCCAAAGCTCATTTGAATGCCTTCGTCTGGTTGAATACGAATGATCAGCTTGTTTTCTGGTGCGTTTTGACCAAACACAGGATGCGGTGTTTGTTTAAAGTGGATAACCACCTCAGTAACGCGTGTTGGAAGACGCTTACCAGTACGCACGTAAAATGGCACGCCATTCCAACGCCAGTTGTTGATGTACGCTTTCAAACCGATGTAAGTCTCTGTACGAGAATCGTCTGCAACTCCCGGCTCTTCACGGTAGCCGCGTAGGCTTTGCCCACGGACTTCAGACGCCGTGTATTGGCCTAATACTAGATCGTTGCGCAGAGCGTTTTCGTCTAATGGCTTTAGGCATTGAAGCACTTTTACCACTTCATCACGCATCGAGTCTGCATTGATTTGCGCTGGTGGTTCCATACCTACCATTGCTAATACTTGTAGCAAGTGGTTTTGGAACATGTCGCGCACAGCACCAGAGTTGTCGTAGTAACCACCACGCTCCTCTACGCCAAGGAATTCTGCGCCTGTGATTTCAACGTAATCAATGAAGTTACGGTTCCAAAGCGGCTCAAACATCGCATTAGAGAAACGAAGCACAAGTAGGTTTTGTACCGTTTCTTTACCTAAGTAATGGTCAATTCGGTAGATTTGATGCTCTTGGAAGTGCTCGTGAATTTCTTTGTCCAGAATACGCGCCGATTCAAGATCATAGCCGAATGGTTTCTCAATGATCAGGCGTTTCCAGCCATCCTCTTCACTGTTAAGACCATGTGCTGCAAGACTTGCAGGGATCACACTGTATAAACTTGGTGGGGTTGCTAAGTAAAAAAGCGTATTGCGTTGCTCGAATTGATATTCGTCCGCAAGTTGGTCTAAGCGAGAAGATAGCTTACCGTAATCTTGTGTGTCAGAAGTATTAATTGCTTGGTAGTGCAGATGGTTAATAAATGCATCAAGCGTTTCTGGCTCAGTCTTTTCCATTTCCTGAAGCGATTTTTTCAGCTTCGCGCGGTAAGACTCATCACTGTATTCAGTGCGACTTACACCCAGAATGGCAAAATTCTCTGGAAGCTGCTTGTTCGCGTAGAGGTGGTATAAAGCAGGAATGAGCTTACGGTACGTAAGGTCACCTGAAGCACCAAAAATAACGATGCTGCTGTTTTCTGGTATTACCATCATCTTTCCCTTAAAAACGAGGTACTTATTGTGTGCCCGGATACGGCTAGAGAATGAGCCAACCCTATCAATGGCACCTCAAAATAGAAAATTGGTCTTACCTATTACGTTGATAGGTAAAGTCTATGGGCCCAAAGAACCTCAAGAAGTTGCATTTCCGATTCTTGGAAACACGACGTATTGAGGTCATTTAAGTCACTTATGTCTCAAAAGTACACACTGTACTCGCTGGAGGAGAGTCCGACACGGGGCAATATTGTCTACGACTATTTGATTTACATCAACACTTGCCAGTGCAAACGTTTAAATAAGTTGCACAAAACGTCATAAGCGATTGTATTTTATTGATAAAAAAAGTTTCATCTGAACGCTCCAAAATTTAAGCAAAAACTCTAATATGGGCAATAATTACTCATCCTTGCAATCCATTACAGTTTTATCGTGATCTGTGTTACTTACTTTTTATTTCATCACCCTATTGATAATGATACTCAATTAAAGATAATGAAATCACTATTAATGTGAAAGTAGAACGCCATGAAATCAAGCGCCATTAACCCACATCCCATAAACCGAATACAATCGGTGCTTGACTACATTCACACCAACTTAGACAGCACTCTGAGCGTAGATGAAATATCGAAAGCAAGTTGTTGGTCGCGCTGGCAACTGCAACGCGTATTTCAACAACACACTGGCGTATCCGTCGCTCACTACATCAGAGAGCTTAAACTTAGCCTTGCGGCTGAGCGCTTAATCCATACTTCTGACCGCTCGTTAGATATAGCGATAGAAATGGGATTTACATCTGAACACGCATTTAGCCGTGCGTTCAGGAATATGTTTTCAAAAAGCCCCCGCGAATATCGAAAAACGCAACAACTCTCCGGGTTGAGGCAACCTTTGACGCTGCGTAAGACACCAGAAGAAGAGAAAAAACATCAGCGCTTTATTGAAGTTCGAATAGAAACAAAACCGGCTTTTGAACTTGCTGGTTATCATGAACCTATTCACGGATTGTTTTCCGCTACGCCCGATTTCCAATCCAAAGTACCGTCACTTTGGTCACGTCTTTATTCATCTGAAAACCTTAACAATTCGGAAAGTAGTTACTTTGGCGTGATTGATGTGACTCAAGCGTATTCAAACAACCAACAACTTGAGTATTGGGCAGGTTATGAGTGCAGTCCAACAGCAAACGCACCAAGATCAACGAACTCTTCCAACTCGGGGTTAGACCTCTTGGCTGTTCCTGAGCAAACCTACGCCGTCATTACACACATAGGCAAAGCATCAGAGCTCGCCTCAACGCTGGAATGGTTTATTTTACATTGGCTACCCTACTCTAATTATCATGCTATCGATGGTTATGAGTTAGAGCTTTATCCAGAAGGTTATGATGTTGATAGCGAACAAGCACAAATGCAGTATTGGATTCCTGTAGAGCCAAACGACTCGCTATCTTTAAAACCTAAGAACAGAAGAATAAGTTCCAAAGATTAGTGTTTTGCACCAAATTGTTAACTTTTCCTATTTCTTTGAATATAGAATACAAATAACAATCATTATCAATAAATAGAAAAAGTAGTGGAATTTATAAATATGGAAAGTCCGATTCGATTTCATCGTTCAGCGGTTGCTATCGTCGTATCCGCATTGCTCGCTGGCCACGCCAATGCGACTGAGAGCGTATCCCAACACGAAACGATTACGGTGCTAGGAGAAACATACCGAAACACCGCAACTAAAACCGTTTTAGAACCGGAGGAAACACCGCAAGCGATCACGGTAATCACTAAAGATGACATGGACCTACGCGGCGTAAACTCGGTGAGCGAAGCATTACGTTATGCGCCTGGCGTAAATACAGAATTGCGTGGTGGTGCCGTTTCCCGACTTGACCTATTCAATATTCGTGGTTTTATTAACTACACCAACTTTTATGATGGTCTTCCTTTGCTGTACAACGGTTGGAACCTTCAACCGCAGGTCGATTCCGTTGCTCTTGAGCAAATCGAGGTTTTTAAAGGGCCAACGTCTGTTCTTTACGGCAATATTCCACCAGGAGGTATGGTCAACATTATCGCCAAGGCGCCTCAGTCAACACCCTCGCACTCTGTCTCGATTAGTACTGGGACTAACAACCTAAAAGAACTGACGTTCGACACCACAGGACAAATTGGTGATTCTAATGTGGATTACCGTATCGTCGGCCTGGCAAAACAGCGAGATGGTCAAGCCGATACGTCTGAAGATGAACGTTATGTACTCGCCCCATCTTTCAATTGGCAAGCGACAGAAAGCACATTAGTGAACGTGAATGTTTACTATCAAAATGATCCATCAGCAGGTATCTACACGACTGTGCCTGCATCTGGCTCAGTGATTAAAAACCCACTTGGCTCGATGTCACCAAGCACTTATTTAGGGGATGAGGACTGGAACACTTACGAACGCGAAGTTCTGATGATGGGTTACAAAGTCCAACACGACTTTAACAACAATTGGCAATTTCTACAGAATGCCCGCTACATGACCGCCGATGCCTATCAGGAAAACACATATAACGGTGCACTTGAAGCGGATAACCGTACCGTTGGTCGAAATGCCTATTTAACCGATGAAAAGTCCAAATCCTTTGTGATTGACAACCAACTATCGGGCTACATTAAAACAGGAAATTTTGAACATAACTTATTGTTCGGGCTTGATTATCAGTATCTAGACTCAGATGTAAAATACAAAGACACGCTTGGGTATTCGCTAACTCAGGACATTTTTAATCCTGACCACAACAGCATTGATCGTAATGCACTGAATTTCCAATACAAACAAAACTTGGATATCAAAACGAAGCAGATTGGCGTTTATTTCCAAGATCAAGTTCGTTACGACCAACTTGTAATGATTGCAGGTCTTCGTTGGGATAAATACGATTCAAATACAGACGCCGTTAGCGATTATCTAGGAACAGTATCCAAGAGCAAGGAAGAGTTAGACGATACCAACGTATCTTTCCGAGTCGGTGGTTTGTATGAGCTAGATTTTGGTCTCTCGCCATACCTTACTTACTCGGAAAGTTTCGAGCCAATTGCGGGTGCCGACTCTTCTGGTAAAGCATTTGAGCCATCAACCGGTCATCAATGGGAGTTAGGCTTTAAATACGCACCATTATCTGGTGATATCTCAGGTAACTTAGCACTCTTCCATATTACGAAGAAAAACGCGATCTTGACCGATCCGAATAATCCATATGCACCGAACTATCAAGCGGGCGAAGTGGTATCACAAGGTATTGAACTTGAGGCAAAATGGCAAGCCACAGCACAAGCTGATTTCACTCTAGGCTATACATATACCGATATGGAGATTACCGAGGACAGTTATTACAACCAAGAAGGTAAAACGCCGGTTTGGGTACCTGAGCAAACGGCCTCTCTATGGGCCAATTACTTCTTTGAAGGAAATCTTTCAGGCCTTCGTACCAGTGCTGGCGTTCGCTATGTCGGAGAAGCACAAATTGATGCACAGAATAGTCAAAAAGTACCGGACTACACCTTGTTTGATTTAGCAGCAAGTTACGATTTCTCAACGGTATCTGAATCAATGAAAGGGGCTAGCGTCACACTTTCTGCAAGCAATCTATTCGATAAAGAATACTATTCTTGTTACGACAAAAATAACTGTTGGTTTGGCGCTGAGCGCTCTATCGAAGCGAAGTTAGAATACAACTTCTAACCTCTTAGAACGGAACAGCAGTAATTTGTAAAGCGATGGTTTCTACAATAAGCCATCGCTTTTTATTTTGCATAGAGCATCAATATAAACGCTACCTTGTCACTTTTTTATAGCACCTTTCTGGCCTACCAACAGAGCCATAGTTTAAATCAGCCTCTAGTTCACCAGTGCTGATAAGATATTCCAAATAGCGCCTCGCCGTTGTTCGGCTCGCGCCGATCTTTTCGCCTGCCTCATCAGCGGTCAGCACACTGCCATTTGGGAACAACTCTCTGATCTTGTCTAGGGTTACACCATCAATCCCTTTTGGTAATCGGTTCGGCAAGTTGTCTTGATTGGCATGAGACTGCAGCATTTTATCAACGAGGTTCTGATCCAAACTCTCTACGATGTCTAGTTGTTGGCGTTGGGACACATACTTTTTCAGTGCGGCATCTAAGCGTGGAAACATCACGGGTTTTAACAGGTAATCGACAACGCCACCCCTCATCGCCTGTTGTAATGTATCGACATCCCTTGCGGCTGTAATCAAAATGACATCACACGTTTGGTTACTTGCACGCAGTGTATTTAGTATCTCAAGCCCTGTGCCATCGGGAAGATAGACATCCATCAATAGTAAATCTGGCTTAAGAATGTCGAGTTGCATTTCCGCTTCCATTCTCGTGGTCGCAATTCCAACCACTTCCAAACCTGTCAGTTGGCTTAAGTATTTGTGGTGCAGCTCAGCAATAGCCAGATCATCTTCAATGATCATTACGCGAGTCGCCATACTCATAATTGTTCTTCCTTGGGTAAGTACACCGTTATTCTTGTCCCATAATTTGTATTGGGTATCATCTCAACATGGCCGTGATATCGAGTAGCAAGCTGATTGACAAGGTGTAACCCAACACCTCGATTTTGACGAGATTTCGTCGAAACGCCTTTTGTAAATAATGTTTGTGGATCCATTGTTTTTGGGAGGCCACAGCCATGATCTATCACCTCAAGTATCACTTCATTTCCGTAATCGCTAACGGACACATCAATGTTTCTGCGTTCTGACGCAACATTTGATTCATCGCGAATTGAAGTTAACGTGGCATCGAAAGCGTTATCAATCAAATTACCCAAAATTGTGACTAGGTCTTCCGAATTTAGCCACTCAGGCAGGGGCTCCAGACGACTGCCTTCCTCAACCACCAGTTGTAAGCCTAACTCGCGAGCACGTTCAGTTTTTCCAAGCAACATACCTGCAATTAGCGGGTCTTTAACGGTATCTCTTAAAAACTCAATCATTGCCTGATAGTGTGCGGTTTCTTGTCCAATTAACTTTTGCACCGCATCAAGTTCACCCATTTGTACTAGCCCACTAATGGTGTTGAGCTTATTGCGATGCTCATGGGTCTGTGAACGTAACAAATCTGCATATTCCTTGGTTTGTGATAGCTGCTCGGTTAGATCATTGATTTCATCCCTTAAACGGAAACTCGATACCGCCCCCACGATTTTTCCATCAACATAAATTGGAGAGCGATTTGCAATCAGGCGCTTATGATTAAGGAATATTTCAATATCATGATCTTCCTGCCCGCTTTCTAATACTGTATATAGATCGCTATCACGCAGCGTGTCAGTCAAAGGTTTATTGAGCGCTGATTCTCTATCAATACCGAGAATCTGGCAGGCACTACGATTTATCGAGCGAAGTATCCCTTGGGCATCAATGCTTAACACGCCCTCTTTGATGGTGCTCATCGTCACTTCTAATTCGCCGTACAACCGCCCTATCTCTTCAGGCTCAAAGCCTAAAATGGCGCGCTGAAACTTTCTCGACGCATAATTGGATACAATGGCATTAGCGACGACAACTACGATGACCATTAAAATCAAAAAGGCCAAAAATGGTTCGATGCGGTCTTGCAGTCGGTCGAGCAAATAGCCAACCGAAACCACACCAATGATGTTCCCTTGCTCGTCAAAAATCGCAGCTTTACCACGAACTGAATAACCTAACGAGCCCTGTGCCGTCGAAACATAAGACAATCCCCGTTCTAGCGCTCGACGATTGTCGCCACCTCTCATTGGCTTGCCCAACCGCTCATCAACAGGGTGGATTAAGCGTACTCCCTTATGGTCGCCAATAACGATGAATGCAGCACCTATGGCTTCGGTTAATTCTCGAAAGCGAAGTTGGTATGGCTGGGGGTTTTGGGTTTCGATCATTTCACGAACAACCGCTGAGTCCGCTAAAAAACGGGCAACACCCAGTGCTTTTTCTCCCATTTCTTGCTCTTGATTGATTTTGAGATAAGTGAACCCCGCGGCGACAAGCAATAACAGCTCTATCAACCCCGATAGCGTCATAATAATGAGCATCCGCTTACGAAAGCTGATGGTTTTCCAACTCATTGATACATCCTTGTGATTCACTCTTGAGCGTAACGTTAACACTCAGTTAACAGCATGACGTTGTCGCGGTGATAAATCTGTGAGGAAGGCAAACAAACCGCAGAGTTTACGGTTAATTAATCGACGAGCTGAAACATAAAATTACAACCATTCACCAAATTTAGCATTCCTCTCTGATACTCAATTCCATACATAAATTGCCCTTAAAATCATGATCGCGATCACATCGATTTTAGCGGTTTTTGAGGCGTTTTTAGACTTTACAACGTATAATTTTTAATCAACGAAACCAATGAGAGTTTCGGTTTGAAAGCAGTGAAGCTGGAAGTCTATTAAAAGCTCAACATTGACGTCAGTGGTTTGGACACAAATAAAACAAAATACAAATACTGACTATATGACAAACACTTAGACACCATCTGAAAACTGGAAAACTATAAACAGAGGTGCATTTATAGTTAGAAGGAACACCAAACATGGAACGCGATACCTTTGGAATATGCCTGAATAAGGCGATGCTGTCAGAGAATATGTATTCAACATTTACACACGTCAGGGCTTATGAAAAAAACGGAGGCGGTACTTCTGATCTCAAAGTCCTGTTATCGTTCCCTCAAATGAGTGGAAAAGATCTATTGAATACGATGCGAGGTTCTCGTCAGCTAGAGTGGAGAGCGGAGTTTCACTGTCCATATACGAAATAAATTTGTAACATCTCCCGCGCCCAGCACAAATATAACTGGGCGCATACTACTGCCCAATTTTCCCTCCTACTTAACACGCAGTTACGAATCCTTTATATTAGAGCTAATACTCTACGACAAAGCAGCTATTATGAAAAAAACAGGAAAGGTTTGGATACTGGGCTTACTTAGCAGCTCGATTTCCCTTGCCTGTCATGCGGCACCGATCACTTTTGATACCGCATGGCAGCTATTGCTAGAAAACAACTATTCTCTCAAAGCTCAACGCTCAAACGTCGAGAACTACCAATACCAAGAGAGTGCCACCAGCAATCTCAACTTACCTCAGGTTACTATTGGCGCGAATTACACGCGTTTAGATACCGATATCACGCTTTCGGGAAAACAGATCCTAGACAGCACAGGAGCACACATTAACGTACCTCCTGCTTTTCAGCCTATTTTTGGTGCCTTAGCTAATACCACTTCGACCATAACCGAGCGCGATATTTTCTCTTCGTCTATTCGTGCGATTTGGCCAATTTTTACTGGTGGTCGAATTTCTGCGGCTCAATCAGCAGCAGAAGGCAAAACGGATGAGGCGAAAAGTCAGCTTCTAATGGAACAACAAGCGCGTTTTGAAGATTTATCGAAGTACTACTTTTCTGTCGTACTGGCAAAGGAAGTACTCGCAACGCGGCAAGCGGTTGAAGCAGGGCTAAAAAAGCATCGAGATTTTGCCATTAAGCTTGAAGAGCAAGGACAAATCGCGCACGTTGAGCGCCTGCAAGCCGAGGCTTCTTTAGATAAAGCATCTGTAGAAACACGTAAAGCAGCCAGCGATTTGAGTATCGCTCAGGCTGCATTAGGTAAATTACTCGCACAAGATGATGCCGTAGAGCCCGCTGAATCTTTGTTTATCAACGACAGTCTTCCCCCTCTTACTGCTTTTGTCGATCAAACGTTGCTTACCTATCCGGGGTTAGAACTTCTGAGCGCTAAACACAAACAAGCCTCTAGCTTAATCAAAGCAGAAAAAGGGAAATACTACCCTGAAGTTTATCTTTACGGCGACTACAGCTTGTATGAAGACGATTCTCTCGCAAGCCAAATGAAGCCTGACTGGTTAGTTGGTGTTGGTGTCAGCATTCCACTGATTGAATCATCAGGGCGAAGCGAAAAAGTCAAAGCCGCTCAAAGCGTCGTCTCGCAGGTCGACTCATTAAAGTCCCAAGCCAAACAAGACTTATCGCTGTTAGTCCAAAAGACATACTTGGAGGCTCAGCAAGCCATTGATGAAGTACAAGGGCTCGCATCTAGCATTGAACTCGCTAACGAAAATCTGCGCTTGCGTGAAAAAGCATTTACTCAGGGTCTGTCGTCTTCTCTGGATGTTGTGGATGCACAACTTTATGTCGCGAGTATAGAAACACAACGTTCAGCGGCGCGTTTCCGCTATTTAATATCTTTAACCAAGCTACTCGCATTGAGCAGTGAAATGAACAGCTTCGAACAATATCAAAATACCGCTTATATCCCTGCTTCAACATCCAAAGAGGTGAAATAAATCATGGCAGCTAAATCACTAAAACCCGTTTTACTCTCACTTTGTGCTTTGGGTGTTGCCTCTTGGGTTGGGTATCAATTTTACCAAGCCTATCAACCAGAACCGATCCGCTTACAGGGATTAATTGAAGCCCAGCAATACAGCATTTCCTCAAAAGTCCCAGGGCGTATTGATGAGGTCATGGTACGTAAAGGCGACGATGTAGAGAAAGGTCAGCTTATTTTTACCCTTCATAGTCCTGAAATTGAAGCGAAGTTAGAACAAGCAAAAGCAGGTGAAAAAGCGGCGGACGCCTTAGCTCAAGAAGCTGAGAAAGGCGCACGTGAGCAACAAATCCAAGCAGCAAAAGATCAGTGGATGAAAGCCAAAGCCGCTGCGAATTTAATGGAAAAAACCTACAATCGTGTGAATAACCTTTATAACGATGGCGTGGTTGCAGAACAAAAACGCGATGAAGCTTTAACTCAGTGGCAAGCAGCGAAATACACAGAAAGTGCTGCGTTTCAAATGTACGAAATGGCAAAAGAAGGCGCTAGAAGTGAAACCAAAGTGGCTGCGGCGGAAAAAGCGCGCATGGCATCAGGTGCCGTAGCCGAAGTAGAAGCGTACGCGAAAGATACTCAGATCTACAGCTGGTTTGACGGCGAAGTCTCTCAAGTTCTACTTCAAAGTGGTGAATTAGCACCTCAGGGCTTCCCGGTTGTTACTGTGATAGATACAGAAGATGCCTGGGCGACACTGAATGTGCGTGAAGATTACCTTCAACACTTTAAAAAAGGAGCAACCTTTGATGCCTATTTGCCTGCCTTAAATAAAAATGTTGAGTTCAAAGTAACGCATGTTGCCGTTATGGGTGACTTTGCAACGTGGAGAGCAACCGATGCTTCTCAAGGTTTTGATCTTCGTACCTTTGAAGTAGAAGCTCGTCCAGCTCAACCCGAACCTGAACTGCGTATGGGAATGAGTGTTGTCGTTGAATTTTAATCACAACCACTAGGTTAATGCTATGACGATTAAGATTTCACAGCGGCATATCTTACGACGAGACAAGTGGTTGCTTTCGTGCCTTACTTGGATACCGATTTTGCTCGCGATGATGATTTGGGGAGTGTTCTCTGCGGGCATTGCCCGGGATCTGCCAATCGGTGTGGTTGATCTACAACATTCCCAACTTTCTCGAAAGCTCATTCAATCTTTGGATGCGTCGTCGAGTCTGGCTGTTAACTATCACTACACCAGTGCAAGCGAAGCAAAAAATGCGATGATTGAAGGCGATATCTACGCTTACGCGGTCATCCCATCTAAGTTCGACCAAGACATTCTCCAGCACCGCCAACCTCAACTTTCTGTCTTTTACAACAGTCAGTACATTTTGGTAGCGAAACTGATCAACTCTGCTGTTGCGCAAGCACAAGGCTATTTCGACGCTCAGGTTGAAGTAATGGGCAACTTGGCTAAGGGTAACACCACAACGTTAGCAGCGGCTGGACAGGCTGTACCCGTGTCAACACAAATAACCGCATTATTTAACCGTAACAATAACTACGCACAATTTTTGGTAACGGCTATCGTGCCAGCCATTTGGCAAATATGTATTGTAGTAAGCACTATTTTGATTCTTGCCGCGCACTTTCGCATTTATGGTGGAAAGAATGGCTTTGCATTTTTGGGCGAAAAGCCATACGCCAGGCTCACTACCTTATTAAGTCGGTACATTCCGGTCTTTATGGCGCAAGGTGCGTTGTTCTTGTACTGGTTTTATTCCGTGCTTGATTGGCCAATGGAAGGCAGTTTTGTGGTTATGCTATTAGCACAATTGGCGACGGTTATCGCCTGTATCATTATGGGAGCGTTGTTCTTCTTCTTGTCGATGGATCCTGCACGTGCGATGAGTTTTGCTGGCGCATTTACGGCTCCAAGCTTCGCGTTCATGGGAATTACATTCCCAGTTTCTGACATGAACACGCTCGCTTATGCATGGCGTTCATTATTACCGATTACCCATTACATTGAAGTACAAGTGAGTCAAGCAAACTATGGAGCATCGGCCGCGCAATCTTTAAGCTCGCTATGGCCTATGATTGGTTACGTTATGCCTCTGCTCATTACCGCAGCCTTGATGGGTAAACATCGAACAGCTTCATCAACACGCCAAGCGAAGGAGGCGGTATGACATTGTGGCAACTGATTAAAGCGGAACTTAAGGCCGTTCTAACCAATCCAGTCGTTACGTTGACCGTGTTTGGTGGTGTCGTATTTTACTCGTTTTTATACCCTTTGCCTTATGCACAACAAACGCCTCGTGAACAACCAATCGCGATTGTTAATCTAGATGGTAGTCAGACGAGTTTAAAGCTGGAACGTATGGTTGATGCCACCCCACAAGTCAACGTAGTCACTCGACTTCATACGATTGCCGATGCAAAGCAAGCATTTTTACAACGAGAGATCACCGGTTTTTTAGTCATACCAGAACACTTTTACAAAGACCTAATGCTAGGTAAAAGCCCGACTCTGGCCTACGCTGCGGACGCCTCGTATTTTCTCGTGTACGGAACCGTGGTAGAAGGATTGGCCCAAGCGGGAGGCACATTAGGGGCCCAAGTGAAAGTCAGTAAAATGGTGATAGATGGTGTGCCCATGAGTATGGCTAGCCATAATTACTCTGCTATTAAGCTTAATATGAAACCGACGTTCAACCCAACCATGGGTTACATCGAATACGTAGTGCCGGCAGTATTTGTTCTGATTTTACAACAAACGTTGATCATGGCGGTTGGGTTACAAACGGGAACACAGCGTCATGGTCGTGGCTATTGGTCACAAGTATCAACGGGATCGCTGCTGCTTGTGAGAACGTTAATATTTGTGGCAATTTATTATTTACTCGGCGCCTATTATTTTGGTTTTAGCTTCGAACGCTTAAACGTAAACCATATCGCCAACGCGGGCGAATTGCTGGCTATGTTGTTACCGTTCTTTTTAGGTTGTTGCGGACTAGGCTTCTGGCTAGGTTACTTATTACCTCGGCGTGAACTTGTCACCTTAGTCGTCCTAGTGAGCTCTATGCCGCTCATTTTCTTGGCTGGTTTTATTTGGCCGATTGAAGCCATACCTACTCCTTTACTATGGATTGCTGATTTAAGTCCAAGTACATGGGCGATCAAAGCTTTCTTAGCGCTAAACCAAATGGGGGCAACCTGGCAACAAGTCGCTCTACATTGGACGGCACTTTGGGCACTCACTGTGCTTTGGGGTAGCGTTGCGTACTGGATTGCTAAGCGAAGTAACAAGCCAGTTGTAACAGAGAGCTTGGGGTGACAGCTGACATTTTCTATTACTATAAAAAAAGCCGGGTAACTAAACCCGGCTGAAAATCTGCGTCCTTGCAGCGGACATATGGTAAAAACACTTTTTGCTCTGGGCTTACCCATTGAGCGAGATTAGATTAAGCCAAAAAGTATGGATTCCATACTCTCATATAGAGGGTCATATCCTTCCAATAGACATTAGTCTTCGCTAGAAAGATAACGTTTTTCAGACACAAAAAAACAAGACTCACATTGAGTCTTGTTGTTGATAGGGATGAGCAAGATACATGTCGCCGCTAAGTCATATCGCGGATTATTTTCTCTCGGTATTCTGTAACGACCTTCATGATTGAATTTTTTACATCACCGACTTGCTTAGAGGGTTGGCACCATAGGCCAAAACCAAACTTAAAACCTTCCAATAATTCAGAAGCTTCCACTGGCTCTATATGATTATTAGAAAACTCCGAATGGGCAAACGTTCTGGGGAGAATCGCCCATCCTAAACCTGCTTCAACCATTTTCACTACAAGGGCCAATTGGTCGACCTCTTCATGGTTCGAACTTACGATGACTTTTTCGCCCATTCCCTCTTCAATAAGAGACCGCAGTACAAATTGTTTACTATTCCTCAAGGCTGTCAATACTCGATCTGGTGCCACAGAAGCGAGTTCACCACCTTTCTGGACGAAAGGAACAAATTCAAAATGACCTAAAAACGTCGCATCCAAACTATGTATTGCTCGACTATCATGTACATTGACAATACCGAATTGATACTCACCATTCTGTAAACCCTCTTTAATTTCGTTGCGATTACGAACAAGAAAGTTAACTCGCATCATCGGAAAATCTGCTGCTAATTGAATACGAAGCAATACAAGAAAACGGTGTGGTATAGCGCTTGAATAGGCGATACTAACATTCTCTAACCCACCGTAAGCCAGACTTAATGCGACTTTATCGAAAGTACGTGCTTGTTCGATGGTTTGCTTAGCATAGTGGTAAAGAAGATGACCATCTTCTGTCGGTTCTACCGAGCGCCCCACTCGCTCAAACAGGTTGACCGCCAGTTGATCTTCAAGATTGGTAATCACCTGCCCTATTGTAGTTCGGTGCTTATTGAGTTTGACCGCCGCCTTACTAAACGAAAGCTGTTCATAAACGGTTACGAACGCGAGAAGTTGTTCAAAACTAAAATTCATAGGTTGTGCTTACTTTTTAGAGTTATCTAATTAAATTACCACAAGATCGTAGAATTGCTACTTGGTAACGGTAACAATCTGCGTTTGAATTCCTTCTCGACAACACAAAAAAACCTACTAGCGTCAGTAGGTTTTCTCTAACTTAGTTGTACTCAACGACACGAGCTAAATAGTTGAATTCTCCTGAGTCACCATGGTAATCACGGTAGACATCGACACTGAAATATTTAGGTTGATCAGCGTAAATGTGGTCAACGACTTTTTGCTCAAGTGACTCCAACGTTTCACCGACCTGAGAGTACACGAACTGCTTGTTCACTTTTTCCAATTTACGTTGTTTCGCTTCTTTGTGTGACACATAGTTGTTGATCTCTTCCCACTTTCCCACGAACTCGACCGCCACGTAACTCGAGTTCTCGTCAATCATAATAAAGGCTGCACCTTCTTCTTTGATTGCAGACAGTTGCTGCATATCACTATCCACTTTTTGCTGGTCAAGATGGGCTCCACTTTGGGCGAATGCAGTCGCGGAAGCGGTAAGCATCATGAGTGTAAGAACGGCTTTTTTCATTGTATCGTTTTCCTGTATTAAGGGAGTTCAGTTACCCAAAGTTGCCCTTGGGTGGCTTTTTTGAATCCATATTCGTAAATCGTCAGCAAGTAGCGGTGATCGAACATATCTTTCGTTACTTTGGCGTATCTGAAATCTTGATCAATGTAGGTAAACTGCATCTCGATATCGTTGATTTCACTGATGTATTTCATTCGATAGAGATCACCACGAGTTTGCGCTAGCGTAAGGCTTGAGACACTCTTCGATACCAAGTCCAAACCTTTGTCTTTTAGTGGACGATACGGCGCTTTTAACGCACCATTGCGAATCACATCCAACTGAGGCGCTTTTTCTAACCCCAAAGCATCTGAGATTTGTTGATAGTTGAAGTTAGACGGATTAAAGAACACCTGCGCTGCGAGACCGCCATCTACGTGTAACTCCTCAAGTGTTTCTCCATCATGTTCAACATCGATAAATTGTGGAGGGAAAACACCAGGGATCGATGCGCTCGCAGCAAGCACCTTGTAAATAAGTTCAGATTTGTCCGCTAAATCACTGTTCGCAATCGCACCAATATTCCAAATCACCAGTTCGCCTGAATCAAAATGGGTACTGCCAATAAAGAGGCGTTTACCATTGCGGTGTTGCTGCGCCATCGCCTCGATCATGGGCTCAGGGTAAGCGTCTGCGATGAAATCATAGAGGTTCTCACCATCGGTAAACGCGTCCTTAAACAGGGTATTTAAGAAGTTCTTCTTACCCAAAATATTCTTATCATTGATGTTGAGCATGACTTCTTTCATCTTTGGCATCGCATCACCGCCAATGAAAACAAAAGGAGCGATTAGGGCACCCGCACTGACTCCAGTAATGATGGCATAATCTTTTAGCTCCCCCTTTTCCTGTAGCCCCATCAAAACGCCGGCCCCGTATGCGCCGTTTACGCCACCACCCGATAAGGCCAAAATATTGAGCTGTTCACCCTCTACTTTGATCGGTGTGGTTTGATTGTGCGCTGAGTAGAGAAAATCCGGCGCTTCATTGGCCCACATTCGAAGTGGCTCATTTGGTGTCGAACTCGCGATCTCGACATCTTTATAGTTGCTTTGAGAAACACGAACATCCAGCGTATGAGGTGAACTACAAGCTACTATCAACAGCGAAAGTGCAACCGTCACACCAGAGGAAATTAAACGATTCATAATCAGTCTCATTTAATGTTCTCTGGCGTATGACCAGAGACTCAGTTTGAAGTTAATTGGGTCAAAATGAAGTCCGTTTCGTTGTGTGGAGTTACTATAGCTAGGCACGGCTAAACCCCATAATCGCGATTGTAGGATGCTATCCATCAAAGCAATTATGCCAAGTTTCTATATGCTAACTTTACGCTTCTCCGTTAATTAGGTACTGCGCTAAGCAATTTTCACGACGTTGAACTCATGCGTCGGTTCGACAAATTCGTATTGGGCATTGATCGTCTGTAGCTCCCATGTGCCATAGCCTTTGGTGATCTCCAATACACCGTAAACGGCGTTATGTGTATGACGAAAGGCTGCGACAGGAGACATCTTCTTCACCAAACAAGAAGTAAAAATCGCAGAAATCAAATCACCGACACCGACTGGCTGCATAGCAAATTCAACACTAGGGCGTTGGGCCAAATAGCTTGCTTTCGGCGTGGCTAAAATCATACTGAAGGCGTCATCTGTTAGTGCATGCAGGTGTTTCACCAATACCATTTTCGGTCCCAGCTCTAGGGCTTTTTTACATGCAGTGACCGCATCATAAAGAGAGTCAATTTTCACACCTGTTAACTCGCTCAGTTCAAACTGGTTAGGAACAATCACATCAGCGATGGGCAACAAGCTATGGCTTATCGCTTCTTTGACACCGTCTGCCACAATGCAACCTTTGTCTGGATCACCCATAACTGGGTCACACACATAAAGCGCGCTGTGGTTACGCGATTTGACTAAACTTACCGCTTCGGCCACCGCTCGACATTGCTCTGCGCTGCCTTGATAACCGGACAGTATCGCGCCACATTCGCCTAACTTCTCAATGTTATCTAAGCCTCTCATTAGAGAATGAATTTCATCTGCCCCAAACTTCTGTCCAGTCCAACCTTGCTGGTACTGAGTGTGATTTGAAAACTGAACCGTGTGAATTGGCCATACTTCGAGGCCCATTCTCTGCATTGGGAAGACTGCAGAACTGTTTCCGGCGTGGCCATAAACCACATGAGATTGAATAGAAATAATGCTTTTCATAAGTCACTCTTAATAGGGAAGTTTGTTAGCTTGGCGACTAAATAAACACAATGCCGCGCACTGTGCTTATTTGGTCGGAATAGCCTCGACAACGCCGAGGCTTATTCTTAATCAGGCTGGATTCATTAGCCTTTGAATTCAGCAAAGTACTCATCCAACACTTTGCGTGTTGCACGACCGATAAGCTCGTATTCGTGGTGAGTAAGGTTTGCTAGCGAAACTCGAACTGATGCATGCACTACATCGAAGCCTTGGCCTGGAAGTAGGATAACGCCGGTTTCATGTGCAAGGCGGAACAGGAAGTCTTTGCCCTTCTCGCTCGCTTTGAACCATTCAACGAATGCTGGTCCGTACAATTTGCCGCCCAGAGTGTCGAGCTCAAGCAGTGTGTAGTAGTCCACACGATCTTTGTTTTCTTCAATTTCTACACCCATGTTTTTGTACAGAGTTTTGTAACGCTCGCGAATGATGCGTTTACATGCTTCTTTGTAGTTTTTCTCTGAGTCCATCAGACAATTCAATGAGAACAGCGCCATTTGAACTTGTTGAGGAAGCGACAAACCTGCTGTGTGGTTAAGCGCTACGCTACGGCTGTCGGCAACGATACGGTCAATAAACTTGATCTCACGAGGTTCCGGAGTCAGCGTTTTGTAACGATCGTCCAACTCAAGTTGACGCACTTCAGGAAGGCTACGCATTGCATCGTCAAACACGTTGTTGTGTTGAATCGCAATCGAGCCTAAACGCCAGCCTGTTGCACCGAAGTACTTAGAGAACGAATACACACAAAGCGTGTTGTATGGCAGTTTTGCAAACAGTGAGACAAAGTCGTCCGCAAATGTGCCGTATACATCGTCAGTCACAATGAACAGGTCGCTACGTTCGTTGTTCACAAAATTTGATAGGTTATCCAGAGTCTCATCCGAGAACTTCACAGACGCTGGGTTTGCCGGGTTAACAACACAAAGCAGTTTGATGCCTGTATCTGCAAGCTTTTCGATTTCAGACATCGGCAGTTGCCATGTTGTCTCATCCAGACGTAGTTCAACGATTTCCAGTTCGTATTCACTCAGTTCTGGAATCTCTAGGTAAGGCGTAAAGATTGGAGTGATTAGCGCAACCTTGTCACCTTTCTTCAATAGACCGTTGTTGAACATAGTTTGGAAGGTGTACGTCATAGACGCCGTACCGCCTTCCGTTGCAAACAGATCGAAGTCTGTTGTCATTGGCATTGGGCCGTACATCTCTTCTGCAATGTATTGCTTCACAACGGTTTCGATGTTCGTCAACATACGTGGTGGCACTGGGTAGTTACATGCAAGGTATGCGTTAACCAGTTCATTCAAGAATGCTTGTTTCTCTAGACCCAAACGGTCTTTTGCGTAGCTCAGCGACTTTTCCAAGAACTGCACGCCTTGGTCTTTCTTATTGTCGTTTGCAAACGTGTCGAAGCGTTCAACAATGCCCACACCATCTGGAATGCCACCGAAACCACCATCTAGGTATGAATAAGTGCGCTCGGCTTCCAATATTGCGAACTCACCCAAACGAATGAACGCTTTACGCGGTAGTGTCGCAAGAAAATTAGGATTACCACGACCTGCATCTAATAAAGCGCGGTCAGGAACAGTTTGTGCCACTTCAATAAGTTTATCTTTTAATTCAAATGGGCTTAAATCTGCAAATTTTGAAAAATCAATTGTTGTATTTTGCGTAGTCATAATATTTACCTGAATTTATTATTTAGTAAAATTTGGATAATACTTCCCCTACCGCCTATTTAATTAGGCGATAAGAGTGTTCGAATTTATTTAAATTACATGCCTGCGTTTAAAGTAATAATGCCGACAATAATTGGACCCCATAGGGTAAGCAGTACATTGGCGACTGCATAAGTCACGGTGAATGAGAATACTGGTGTTGCATTACCTGTTTTTTCCATTAAAGCCGCAAATGCTGGGTTCGCACTTCGTCCACCTGTCACACAGCCAAGTGCTTCAACTGGATTCTTAATCTTCAATACAAAATATGAGAAGAAGAACGAAATAATCTGAGGGATAATCGTTACACCCATGCCAAGGAACAACAGAGACATACCGTGTTCTTTGATGGTGTCGACCGCTTGAGGCCCAGCCTCAAGGCCAACAATGCCCACAAATGCTGCCAAACCGAAATCTCGAATAAAGTTCGCGGCCCCCACAGGAAACTGAGCAACATGCGGATTGCGGCTACGCAACCAACCGACGATCAAACCTGAGATCAAACAACCTGCACCAGAACCGATAGTGACGGGAATACCAGCAATCTTAAAACTGATTAGACCAATTAATAGGCCCACCACCATGCCCATACCAAGCACGATTAAGTCAGTCACGTTTGCTGAGCCCATTCGCTGACCAATGTTTTTCTCAACGCGATTGATATCTTTTGCGGTACCTGTAAGCTGGATGACGTCGTTTTTCTTCACCACAAGATCCGGCGTCATTTCAATTGAGTTGCCTTCACGAATATAGTCTGTCACATAAATACCGCGCATAGAGCCTTGGTTCGAAGCCTCTTTAATCTCTTGCAGCGACTTACCAATCAGTTTGCGGTTGTCTGCGATCAGTTGACGGTTTTCTTCAATAACTTCATAGCCTTCTGGAAGTGCAATCTCGTTGTCAGCCAAACCATCTTGCAGCTTATGTACCGCATTACGACGACCAGTTACAACAATGACATCCCCTTCTTTCAGTGCTGTGAATTTGTCCACTTCTAGCACTTTGCCATCACGTTGAATCAATTCAATACAAGTAGCTAGAGCGTGTTGGTTTAACTGAGCTAAGGTTTTGCCTGCTAGCCCACCATCTTTGCTCACTTTAAATGCTCGTGTAACCAGCGCTGTGATAGCGTTGAACTCACCCGGCGCTAAATCACGCTTACCATTTGAATTTTTCTCTTCTAGCGCAATCGCTTCTGCTCGGATATCCCACTTCATCAGTGTTGGGAATACCCATGTCACCATCAGAATTGGACCAAGCGAACCAAAGATGTACGTAACCGCGTAGCCTACTGCGACGTTGGTCTGCATTAGGTGCTTCGCTTCTTCTGTCACACCACCAAGACGTGCGATCGCATCACCCGCTGTACCGATGATTGCCGATTGAGTCAAACCACCAGCTGCAAGGCCTGCTGCCGTACCTCTGTCTAGATCAAACATCCAAGCTGCTGCTAGTACACAAAGCAGGCCAGAAACCGTCATCACTACAGCAGAAAGTAGAATGTTGATGGTTCTAAAGTTCAATGCTTTAAAGAACTGCGCACCACCTTGATACCCTACTGCGTAAATAAAGAGTGCAAAGAAAATGCTTTTTACGCCGGGATCAATATGAACACCAAATTGCCCAATAATTACACCCATTAATAATGTTCCCGCAACACCGCCAAGAACAAATCGACCAATGGTAATTTTACCTACCATATAACCGAGAGAGAGCGTAATAAAGAGAGCAACAAATGGTGCCATGTCAAAAAGGTTAGAAATAATTTCCATGACAATTTTACTCTTACTAATAAATATAAACCTCAAATAATCTAACGAATAATCTGTCACTCATATTTGTTGGATTATTTAATTTAAAAAGCATCTCGTTTGCTTCGAAGCGAATATTAGAAACAAAACCTCACAACTCGTAATCCCATTTGAAGGATGAAACCATCACTTCGCATATTCAAACGCAAACATTGAACAATAATTGTCGAAAATTTAATAACTTAGTGGTCTGAAATGAACATCAAATAAATTGGAAAATAAATTTATTTTTATTTTCACTGTCCAAAAAGCTACTTTGTTGCGCTATTCCCTCTATATAGCGCATAACACCTTTCTCTTGATGGATTAGATCCTACAAAAGCGATTATCACTGATGCCATCACTTGCCTTATCTTTACATTCATCAAGTTAATAGAGAAAAACACCATGAACTCAATGCCACATGAACTTGTGTGGGGCGAAGTTTACTTCCCTCCCTTGTTGCTGGTTATTGCATTGGCTTACATGCTCACCATTTTGGTTGGAACCGTTGCAACAAAACTGGGACTCCACAAATACGTTGCATTTCCTGCGCTCGCTGAGCTAAGCCTAATTGTGATTTTTACTGGCGTTATTGGTCGATTCATTACCATATTTTGAGGCAAATTCCGTGATAAAACGTTATCTCATCACACTGCTATTACTGTGTTCCGCTGGCACCGTGATTTTCAGCTACTACCAATCATACTCTGACAACCCTTGGACTAGAGATGGCCAAGTTAGCGCGCACATCGTTTCTATAACCCCCCGCGTAACAGGACAAATCATCCAAGTCTACGTCGAAGACAATTCGCAAGTGAAACAAGGCGATTTGCTGTTTGAGATTGACCCAAGCATCTATAAAGCGGCGTACCACAAAGCGCTAGCAGCTCAAAAGCAAGCCATTGCATTACTAGCAAAGGCCAAAAATGAAGAGCAGCGAGCACTTAAGTTAGAAAAGCGCACACCTGGCGCCGTACCTGTACTGACATTGAATAACCTAGACAATGCGGTGGAGACAGCCGTTGCCAACGTAGAACTCGCGAAAGCCAATGTTGAAGAAGCCAAGCTAAACCTTGATTACACAAAAGTTTATGCGCCAACGAATGGTTATATCACTAATTTGAACTTACGCGTCGGCTCTCAAGTCGTCGCTAACTCCCCAGTCGTGGCTTTAATTGATGAAGACAGCTTTTGGATCGAAGGATATTTCAAAGAAACGGATTTAGTTGGCGTTGATCCACAAGATAAAGCCTACGTGACCTTAATGATGCACAATGAAGCTGTGCTGGAAGGCAAAATCAAAAGCATTGGCTACGGCATTGCGAAGCAAGATGGTAGTACTGGTAACGATCTTTTGCCCAATGTGAACCCTAACTTTCAGTGGATACGCTTAGCTCAACGCATTCCAATTAAAGTTAAATTAGATCACTTACCGAAAGATTTTCAACTACGTGTTGGTATGACGGCCTCTATCAAAATCATCAAACAATAATGTGGTGGAATGTATGTTTAATGCCTCAACCAAAGAAGCAATCAAAGCTGCGCTGTCTATCGTTATCGCGATCTGCCTTGCCTTATGGTTTCAATGGGAGAAACCGTATTGGGCAGCGATCGCAGTCGCGGTAATGGCATTAAATGAAAGCTTCGCTCACTCAATAAACAAAGGTCATAATCGCTTATTAGGAACCCTCCTTGGCATCGGTTATGCCTTTTTCCTCATCACGACGTTTTCTCAAGATCGCTTTTTGTTTCTCACCTTCTTCACCTTGTTTTTAGGTGCGTGCATTTTTATGTCGAGCGACGAAAAGTATGGTTATGTGTTCTCTATCGGTTTTGCTGTGTGCTCCATCATCGCATGTATGGGAGGATTTGATAGTCAAGCAACGTTCCACTTCGCTGTTCTTCGTATGCAAGAGACGATTCTTGGTGTGATCACGTTTTCTGTTGTGTACCGATTAGTCTGGCCAGTCAGTACAGAACAAAACTTCATTCAACGTTTTGAGGCCAGCAGAGAGGCGATGCTTAACGCTATGAAATCGCCCAATGATATAGATATTGAAGCTCTTGAGACCAACACCGCCAACATAGAAAAGTTATTCCAACTGGTCGGCTTACCACTTACTGGCAGCTACCACTTGAAAGAACATCGTCAGCTATGGCGTGCGCGTTTAAATGAGATGGCACAAATCCAAGACCGATTGCTAGAACAAGCAGATAAATCGCAAAGTCGTGAGATCGATTGGCCAACGCTAACGCAGCAACTTCAAAGCTTTGATATTAAAAATCCAAGTACGTCGCTCATTGGTCACGTTGCTTATGTTATGCAAAGAGAGAAAAACACGGTTTGGCATCACGAGCATCGGACCTTCATCCAGCATTTGAATGAAGACGGCAGAAAGGTACTGCAAGGTGTCTCCATGTTCGTAACGTCACTGCTGATCTGGATTTACCTTCCTGTGCCCGGAGGTTTCATTTTTCCGATGCTAGCAGGCGTGTTCTCTTCAATCGTTCCTACTATGCCACCAAGCATTATTAAAGATGCATTTTTTGGTGTGATAGGCACTGGCACGGTGATTCTATTGCAATACATTTTCCTAATGCCAATGATGACCGAGCTTTGGCAGCTTGGGCTATTCTACTTCATCAACATCATCGTGATTTGGAAGGTATTTTCCACACCAAAGCTGATGGTACACAGAATTCTAGGTATTAACTTATTGGTTGTCTTGACATCAGGAGCGCTCAATTTAACCCCAGCGTATCGAATTGAAACGCCCTTGCTGATGCTGGTAAACATTATGACTATTTTGATGATTGCCAAGTTGTTTACTGATCTGTTCCGTGTTCGCGTCACGGCCTAAGCGTCACCTCCGTTCTTGAAACTAAAGCCCCGCATTGCTTTTGCTCTGCGGGGCTTTTTGCTTTGTTCACTGCCCTATTCCTGCCTCACCCATAAAGCGAGGATAGTATCCATCAAAAGCGATTAACGGAATCTCTCTTCACCTCATAAAATCCTCTCATTGATTCACGAAATGCAATCGAAAACTCTGCATTCACAACGTCAATCACAGCAAACACATCTATCTAACTGAACAAGAAGTTCAGTGACACATTAACTGTCTGAGTCTCGAAGGTTTGAGGCTATTCAGAGTGGAAACTGTCATGAGTTTTTTTGAATTACGCGCCGGCAAGACGTCTTCTCTTACTGTGCTCGCGAGCGCACTAATGCTTACTACCCCCACTTTTGGCTTCGCCGCTGAAGAGACGACGACCTACAACGAAGTAATCGAGCAAGGCCGAGCACTGTTCGACAAATACGGTATCAGTCATGATTTACCAAAACTGGCCATCAGCTCTCTAGTTCAAGGCGAGCATTTGGTCGAGCATGCCCACCGAAGTGTTAAAATCGGTGATAGCGTTCGCGATTCGTCCGTCTACTTGGTTAAGAACACCGATAACAAAGGCAACATTGATCTGCGTATCAAGTACAACCCTGAACAACTCGATGAAAATGAAAAAGTACTTGATGAGATCGAAGCTTTCACACGAACAGAATACCGCCTTCGAAACTACGCGGAGAGTTTTGATCCGTCATCAGTAAGAGCCAAAGAGGATCAGAATGGTAATGTGATCATCAGTTTTAATTACTCAAAATACGATCTTCCTCAAGATATCGCCTACTTTCGCTTTTTAAGCGTTGATATTGAGTTGGTTAATGGTGAACCGAAACGTATGGTCATTACCAACGATAAACCGTTCACACATCACAACTACCAAGTGGATTCTTACGATCAAGAGATCCTCTTCCAGAAATTAACATCAGGCAAAATTGCGATTGCCAGTAAAAACACCAAGATAGTTGGTTCAAAGAAAAATAAACCCCTCGAAATGATGAGCAGCGTAAAACCGGTAGCGATTTATGAAGATAAGCTTGGCGTGCAAGTACTAGACGAAAAACGCTTGAATGAGGTCTCTGATCCACGCATGCAAGAAGCCAGTGTTAAGCTAGACCGAGTTTTTCCTTTAATGGGTGATATGGTTCGTCGTCAAGGTATCGATTTGCCTCTGCCGTTTGGTGTGTCGCTAGCGTATCGAAATCAAGATATGAATATTCCATTTAATGATTTCACGATTGAAGGCATCGGCCTTAATGAACTGTTTGATCCAGAAGACAGTGTCGGCATCGTCAGTGCTGAGAGCATGACGCTTCGTGGCGATGTAAACATCCTGCCATTTTGGAATGTATTTGGTTACATCGGAAAAGTTAATGTCGATGCCAATGTTGATGCCGCCTACACGGGTGAAGGTGGCCAGTACATAAAAGATAAGCTGAACGATAAACTGCCAGGATTAGGTGATAAGTTTTGCGATGGTTTATCTGCACTTTGTAGTCGCGGACGCTTAGACGTGCCGCTGCATTTGGAATATGACCTTCGTGGTATAGGTACAACCCTTTCGGTTGGCTATAAAGAATTCTTTGCTTCTGTCACTGGTACCTATTCGCAAACTCGCTTAAAGGGCTTAGATGATTGGGGCGATGGTATTGTTACTGTACAGCCGATGTTGGGTTATCAACTTGTCGATTATCGCACGCAGTTCTTTGTCGGAGCAGAATATCAAGGACTGGACGCTCGAATGGACGGGCATGTAAAAAGTGGTGATATCGAATTCGATTACGACATTGGTGTAGATCTTAATCAATGGGCGTTTTTGACTGGTTTCAATAAGCAAATCGGCAAAAACTACAACCTGACCTTTCTCTATAACAAAGGGGAAACTCGAGAGTCAGTAACCTTAAATCTTGGTTACCGTTTCTAGCTCTCATAAAGAGCCGGCCCCTAGACGATGGTAGGACTGCATCCTACAAAGGCGATTACTGAAACTGTCGCCGATGTCCTACCATTTGAGCCATCAATACAACAAGCCATCCAACCATTCACGGATTAATGCCAAAGCGTCAGGACGTCGCTTGTTAGATGCCGTTTAACATTTTCGGTGCACGCACCAAATGACTTTTTGGACATAACAATGACTTTACTCAATCGCTCAACTTTAGCCATTACCATCACTCTTGCCTTAGCAGCTTGCAGTGATGACTCAAGTAAACCTAGCGTTCCTAACGGCCCGAAGCCACTACAACCCTTACCACCAGAGCAAATCGCTTTGGAAATTGGCGATGCAACCATTCAAGCGACCAAAGAGTCCCTCGTCATCACGCCTCTTGATGCGGATGAAAAACTGGCAGCGGTAGAGGCGTTCAAAGGTATCCAATTTGCGCAAGCAGACCGCTTTCAGCACAGCATTGCGGTCCCACTTGAAGGCGATATTGATGCGACTCAGTTCGGTGATGCGTGCCCGCAGTTAAAAACCACGGCACAAACGCAATCAGAAGATTGTTTGAACCTAAACATTTGGCGACCAGCAGGGACAGAAGCGTACGCAGATTTGCCAGTGTATGTCTTTATTCACGGTGGAGACTTTGAATACGGCGCGGGCTCAGAACCGCTGATTCATGGTGATATGGTGGTTGCACAAGGTGCTGACGATGGTAACCCGTTTATTGCAGTTACTTTTAACTATCGCTTGGGCTTGTTGGGCAGTGTTTGGGTCGATGGTTTGGACAACCCAGAGGGCGGTAACTTTGGCCTAGGCGATCAAAAACACGCGCTTGAATGGGTTCAACAAAACATAGAGGCATTCGGCGGCAATCCGCAAAACGTGACACTCATGGGTCAAGGTGCGGGTGCCATGTCTGTGGGAATTTTACAGCAATCAAAAGGCGATGCTGCAATCGCAGGTGAGCACTTTCAACGTGCCATCATGCAAAGCAACGCATACGGCTTTGAATATAAAAGTTACGATGTTGCCAAGAGCCAAAGACCAGAGCAAAGCGTTGAAGATCTTGCGTTACTACCACTTGAAGAGGTCATGAAGGTACAGAGCGAGATGCTCGATCCTATTCAACGTCTTAAGAACTGGGTACTGACCGCCGCGAATATTCCGGTTATAAGCCCAACACGCGACAACAGCCTATTAGCTACGTTGATGCCATTTGCGCCTTACATCGAGCATCGCCCACCAGCGTTTCTAGTGAAAGAAGTCCCAGGCTATCACTTTACTGAACAAGCGATTGAGAGTGAGTGGATCGTACCGACGGTAATTGGCTCAAACAGCGCAGAAAGCAATACTCTGGGCATGCTGCCGAGCCTGACATTTTTGATCCCAACTATCATTGAAATCTTGAGCCAAGAAGCGCCAGAAATCATTGAAAATGGTGACGAAAGCTTAATCGTCGAATACATGGTGGAGTGGCTAGAATCGGAAACGAACTTAAACCGTTTACGCGCTGAATATCGTTCATTACTCAGCGATTCAGCTTCGATTGAACTCGATCTTTCTGACTTATTGGAACTGCTGCCTAGCACCGCTTATGAGGCGATGACTAAGTTGTTCTTCGGTTTGGGGAACTCCGATTCAACCACGGAGTTACTTGCTCTGGCTGACTTCTTCCCTAACGATGAAAGTGAACTGAATGGCGCGGCCAAAAACATGCAGCAATTCAAAACCACGTTGCATGATTTGCTCTTCACGGGTCCAAACCGTCATAAAGTTTCAACTGAAGAAGCAACAGAAGCAACGCCAAGCTTCTACTACTTTGACTACAAACCTGGATTCAACGTATGGACTTACAACACCAAAGGTGAAAATGGCGATCTTGACGTTGGTGATTTACTCAAAAGCATCAGTTGTATTGTGGGCGCTTGTAATGCATCGGAATTACCATTTGTGTTTAATAAGGCATTAAAGCTTGATGGTTCAAGTGTTCGCCCAGGTAGCAAAGACAAAGCGATGATGAACGAGCTCTCTCGTATGTGGTTTAGCGAACGTTTATTTGAAGACTTCCAATACAACAGCGCGACTGATCGAGTACTGCTGATCGATAACGATGGCGGTATTCAATCCACGCAAGACTGGGACAATGCTCATCACTCAGGCATCGATCCAAAACTGCGCCAAGGTCGCCTCAATGGTCTCGAGGAACTTGGGCTGATTCTGAGTCACATGTAACGTTATCTTCAGTCACTAAAAACTCGTTACCGAATACCTAAAAGCCAGTTCGCTGGCTTTTTTCATCCTTATTCCTTGAACATAATTAGGAAGGTTTACTCATGTTTCCTAACGCCATTCGTGCTCTGCTACTCTTTATCTTCGGCGCGCTGTTGGTTGGCTGTGCCCAGCCCTACCCTCAAGTTGAACCGGATTTTGAAGCCAATTGGCAAACTACTCAGCATCAAGCCGAAGTTTACTTAATTCCTACCGCTCCAGAAGCCTTTGCTCGTCGTGTTGAACTGGTAAGAAACGCTCAGCAAAGCATCGATATGACTTACTTTTCTTGGGAGAGTGACACGCTTGGTTTGATGCTACTCAATGAACTCAAACAAGCAGCAGATCGAGGCGTGCAAGTTCGACTCACTCTCGATGATTTATTGGTGTTTAACGAGAAATGGCTTGCTGATCTCAGTGCTCACGACAACATTCAAATCCGTTTATTCAATCCGTTTGATTCACGTAAGTCAGGCTGGATTGGTCGCGTCGTCAACTTCTCTACTCATCAACAACGTTTGGACAATCGTCTGCACGAGAAGTACTTCAACGTCGACCATCAATGGATGATTCTAGGTGGACGTAACATTGGCGACGACTATTTTGGTTACAGCCGCAAAGCCAACTTCTTTGATATGGATGTCTTGTTCAAAGGCAGCATTATTCGAGCATTCTACAAAAACTACCAACAGCTTTGGGACAGCGAGCATGTTACGCCAATAGAAAACATCGTTAACGTTACCCCAAACTATTCCGCGTTTACTAAAGCGCTTAATAAAGGTGAGAAAGACAAAAGCATCATTCTGGCTGAAGTTGAAAAACAGGTAAAACAACTGGTCAGTCCCGACTTCATTGCTACGCAAGTCACCCCCGTTTTCGACTCATTAGACAAGTTAGAAAACAACAAACCCTACTTTAGAAAACGTGCAGAACACCAAGTTTGGCAACAAATAACCACTGCATCCAAAGCAGTGATATCAACGCCTTATGTGGTACCGAGTGATGGTGAATTTGCCTTTATTGATACCTTGATGGAGCAAAAAGCGGACATCACGTTAATGACGAACTCGTCTGCCTCTAATGATTCTGGCTTTATTCCGGCTTATTACGAGGAGCATCGCCAAACCCTGTTAGATAAGGGCGTCCATATACTTGAGTACAAAAACCAAGCGAACAATGATGACCATTACTTCCATGCGGATACTTATTATCACAACAAGACGGTGATACTCGATGATCGGCTGACTTATATCGGCTCATCAAACTTCGACCCAAGATCGGATTTCCTCAATATGGAATTTGGTGTGTTGGTCCAAAGCAGAGCCTTTGCAGAACATGTCATGCACTACTTAACTCGACAACAAGATGAACTGTTTTGGCGAGTATCTCGAGATGGACAAGGCCAAACTCAGTGGCAATCAATGAATGAGATCCATACTAAGAATCCAAACTATGGTGGATGGCATAAGGCACCTAACTGGATATTCAAGAAACTGAATGGTGAGTTCGAACTCTAAACAATCAAGGCTTAAAAAGGCTCTCTATCTGCAAGGATGAGAGCCTTTTTAATGCCCGCTAAAACTGCGTTCCGAGCGAAAAGTGAACGCGGAATTGGTCTCCTTGCGGAGCATCTAAACCATAAGCAAAGTCCACTTTGACGGGCACGTATTTTGAATTCCATATCAAACTCAAGCCTGTACCACTTTTCCAATCCACCTTATCGTTGAAGGCATCACCAACATCATAAAATGCCCCAAGCCACAATTGGCGGTAGACCTGATATTGATATTCCAGCCCAGCAGTAAACATGTAACGGGCACCCGTTAAATCGCCATTTTCATCTCTAGGAGAGATAGACTCATAACCATAACCACGAAGATTGCCATCACCTCCCGCAAAGAAGCGTAACGAGGATGGAATATCGCTCAAAGTGTCAGCGACATTAATACCGACATTAGAACGAAAGTGAAACTTGTGTTTTTCACTAATATCCCACGACAGCACACTATTGCCCTCAATACGCAGCAAACGAGAATCGGAGAAAAAATTAGGGTCTGAGTATTCCAATGAGTAAACGTGACGGTGCTTTACTTCTAATTGATCGTTCTTGCGATCAAGCAGTGAAAATGTCACCCCCGGTAATAACAACTGTGATTCGTCATTCTCCGACGCTTGTCGATAACTTTCTTGCAAATAACGAACGTGCATGGTGCTTTGCCAATCACTGTCTAACTGCCAGTGTTTTTCAAACGATAAATCATTAGAAAAACTCGATGTGTCTCGATAGTCGACATGCTTAGATTCAAACTGAATCCCGTAGTAATCCGTTAGAACATTTTGGGTGGGAATTTTGTAACCAAGTAATAGCGATTGTTCCGGTTTGGAAGCGTACGCTTGTGCCTCAAAACTGTGTCCACGTGCGTTGTACCAAGGCTTGGTCCAGTTCAGCGAAGCGCGCAATCCCAAGTCTGTCGAATACCCTCCACCGACCTGCACAATATTACGTGAATTCGGCTCTGCGAGCACTTCTATCGGCACCTTATGACCATCGGATATCTCCTCGAAATCCGCTTTCACAATCACACTGCGAAACCAATCAGTACTGGAGAGATCGGCCTGATATTGACTCAATTTCACAGTGTCAAAATCGTCGCCCCACTCAAATGTTCTCATCGCTTCTATTCGAGCCGTTTCGATACCCGACGTAAGGACAGAGAGCTCTCCAAATTGGTAACGAGAACCACTAGAGAAATGCAGATTCACATGAGCTTGATTCAAACTTGGAATGACTTCCAAAGACGATTCGATAAAACGTCCATCTAAGTAACCTTTTTGCTGAGCCAATGAAATCAAGTTTCGTTTTAGCGTGTCGTACTCAGAATGAAGCAACGGCTGCCCTTGTTTAAGTTGAGCTTGATTAATTAGTTCGATGAAATCTTGATCGTTACTGGCCTCTCCCGACACAGCAATATTAGATTTTTTGACCAACATAACCTCCCCCGCGTCAACCTCAAGCGTTATGAGATCATTCTCTGATCTCTGAACATTGAGCTCGGAATGATAGTAGCCATAAGGGTTTAACGCATTATTAACCATCTGCGTTAGTCGATTTGAGGTAATGTTTGAAACAGAGAGTTTCGTTAGTGGTGTAAGGTGACTTTCAAGATTTTTCTCTAATATTGGTGTTAGCCCTTTGATTTTAAATTGCGCTCCGAGTGCATGATGTAAAGGCATAGAAGCTAAAACTGATATACCTATTATTTGTTTAATGAGAGGAGACACACCGCTACCTAGTTAGCAATACACTCGACAAGGTTAATGATGGAATAGCATATCTGTTAATCGCGTTTGTAGGATTGCTCCCTACGAAATCCTCTCGAAAATTCACGTTTCACAAGTAGATTCTTTGAACAATAAGTGGGCTCAAGCTAGGAGGTGGCAAATCATGCGGTCTGAAATAGGTATACTGTTTGCCAAAAATACAAAACCCAACGCTGAATGGATCTCATCAAGCGTTGGGTTACATTGATAATGTGTTTTTTAATCTAAAAAGCGGTCTGTTTGTAAAACTAGATCGAAGAACAGTTTCCTTTTTCTGCCATGTCTACTTTTAGTACTTCTGCTTTACCTTTGCTTTCGTCTACGAGTTCTACGCCCGCACCACCAACAAATACACCCATTTTAATGTATTGATTAACGAAATAGTTACGGCCCTCTTCCGTTAAGATAGTTAAGTGATTTTCAGAAAACGCAGACTCTGTACTTACTTGATGTTCTTTATTGCCTTCGACCTCATGGTAGAAGAATACACCAGGAGCGGTTTCACCAATACATTCCCCATCGACGTAAACATACTTTTTAAGCGCTGCTCCGACAAAAGCATCTTCTCGGTAAATGTAAATCCCTGCGCTCCCCTTTTGAGGTGCTTCAAATGATTTCATTTGATTTGATTTGATACTGTCGAATCAACAGTAGGAACAGAAGCACAACCTGACAAACCCAAAAGGAATGCGGAACACAGAATTACTTTATTTTTCATGTTATTAACCTAGCTACGATAAAATCGCGCCAACCATACTATAAATAAATACGTTCACTTATTGGTATTTTTGAAATTTGTGATTCAACCTATGCAATAGCACTCATTTAACGTATGGATTGAGCAAACATTAGCCATATAATAATCACGAGAATAAAATACCCCGTATCTAACGATCACTAAATGCCACTTTACTCGCTAGACTGATAAGTAGAATACCTGAAACACCTTCAAGAGTTCTTGAATAACGCTGAGAGTGTGGACGACTAAATACCCAATTACCCACAGAGGCGTACAAAACGTTACATGTCGTCGCAAGTACACTGAACAGCAAGCCAAGTACTAATAATTGCATTGATGTTGAGCTTGCAGACGTATCAATAAATTGAGGCAGAAACGAGAGAAAGAATAGCGCTACTTTTGGATTCAAGACGCTGACGATAACCCCCTGAACAAACACATTTTTATTATTATCAACATTTTTGTTTTCAACGATTTTACTTTCTCCACGCCACATAGACAGTAATGACTGAACACCTAAATAAACTAGGTAAGCGGCCCCTAACCATTTAACAACGCTAAAAGCCAAAGATGAACTCAGAATTATTGCTGACAAACCTAAACATGCCGCTAGTGTATGAAAAAAGTAACCAATACCAAGCCCCAGAGCCGCTTTCAGCCCAGCAGATAATTTACCTTTCATTGTATTGGAAACAATATAAATTACATCAGGTCCAGGAATCATGTTGATAGCGAGACAAGCGACAACAAATAATAATAGTGAGTTTGAATCCATTCTTTTCTCCAAATTAACGTCTTGCGGGATAACATTTCATCGAACTACAAGTAATGCAACGTCCAGGTTTCAATTGGTTATATTTAGTATTAACAACGCGTTACTAATACTACAGCACTGCGCGAAGAGCACAATCATGAACAGTGATACGAATTAAATTATGGGCCTTTGTTAGCCCTTTGAATGATAATATTTAGCATCGTTTGGTTGTAAGCTTTTTCTAGCCAGCAGCTCTTATGGAAGTTAACAAATCGGCTACTTAGTATACTTAATAGACCGTCAAATCAGATAGATTATCTATTCTTATTTCTTCAAGCCTTTTTTGCTTCATTTTCCTGCCTCACTAAGCAGCAACTTAATACTTGCCACACCAAAAAATAACGCGAACACGCCTTCAAAAACTGCTTTGAATCTGAGATAGGTTTGCCTGACCTTTTTATACGCGAAAAGAAAAGCATAGCCAAAGAAAACCAAAGCACTAACCAGCCCTACAACAAAAATGACCGACAACAATTCCAACGGACTGGCCGTAGGAGGAACCCCTATCGAATAAAGCGCACCAAAAAACAGAATAGCCTTTGGGTTAGTTAAGTGAATTAACACTCCGGTTAAGTAGTTACCCTTCTCTGTCGTTACGTATGTTTTGGGTAACTTTAGCTGCTCGATGTTGCAGGCAGAATGTACGGACTTTAAAGCCAAATATAAAAGATAAAATGCCCCACAATATCTAAGAATTTCAAAAAGCCAAACATTGCTATAGAGTATGGTTGCGAGACCAAAAGCGGCTGAGGTTGACCAAAATAAAGACCCCGTTAAAACACCTGCAGCCAAATACCCACCAAAGCGCCGACCGTGGTTCATTGACGTGCCTGCTATCGCAAGAGTTGCAGGTCCGGGGCTAGCGATGGCAGCGATAGCTGATACGACAATCAGTGAATAATTTATCTCTTCCATTTTTACTCTAAGCCTCCAAATGGAGTTTTATCAACACTTATCGCAGAATAGTCTATTGAACGTACATCAGAAGCGTAATACTGATTAAAACACCAAGTATCACGAATCGAGTTGAGATTATTTGGTATTTTACTGCTCCAAAATAACATCAAATCCGCCATAAATGAGACGCTTTCCATCAAAGGGCATTGGGTTATTGTCTGGACTCATTCGAGGATCACCCATGATCCGCAGCCACCCTGAGTCTCGAACTTCTTTTGAAGGCCAGACTACCCACGAAAACACAACGGTTTCGTTGCTTTCAGCGTTAACTGCCATGGGAAATGATGTGATCTCACCATCTGGTACTTCACTCCCCCACGTCTCAACAACCTTTAAGGCCCCAAACTCCCTGAACATTTCTGCTGCTATTTTTGCGTGTGCGATATACTTTTCTTTATTCGCTGTCGGCACTGCAGCGACAAACCCATCAATGTATGACATAAGTAAACTCCTTTCATTGGAGTTATAACCATAGCTCAATAAAAAGAATGCATATGATGCCAAACCATAGAAGCAGGTACGTAATACAGCTTGAGAGCTACATTCCTAGCTTGGACTTTACATGCATATTTGAAAGGTATGTGTTTGGATCAAGCTTGGTTAGCATATTTATAATCTCCAAAACACTCGAATACTCAATACGTTCCTCTTCAGCATGCCCGATCCCACCTATTGTAAAGTGAGTAAAGAGGTAATCACGATAAACGTTTTGCAGCTGGCTAGAAATATCTTTGAGTAATCTTTTACTGAGGGCGAATGCAGGGTATTCACTACTTTCTGAAAGCTCTGCTGTAGAGCCAATAGATACAATATTGCATTTATCGTTAAGTGAACCTAAAGCGTTAAGCTCATTGACTAAATTAAGATACCCAATCGGACCAACATTCATAAACTCAATCAGTTCGTTTGTTGTCAATTCTGAAGACTCTCCCCACATCGACGCCAAATAAACGATGATGTCAAACTCTACACCTTTGAAGCACGTATAATCTGGCTTTTTACCGGGATCAACGTCAATACAAACAGAAGCGACTCTCTCCTCAACTAGCTTTGATCTAGAAATCGCATAAATTTCTGTACCCTGTAAGTTCGTAGCCAAGAACCTTCCTAGACCCTTACTACCTCCAACGATTAAAATCTGCATAACCCTATTCCTTGGTTAAGGTTGTCTTTCATATTGTCCGCCAAACTGTTCATTAGGCATCACTTTAACGTTTCTATTGCCCTACTTAGTTCTATCTTCAATTTCATCGAATGGTTCAACTGAAATACGCTCTGCAATTTCACTCATCTTCTTCATTTTTTCTGGGTTACTAGTTCCCCAAAACCGCTCCCAGTCTTCACGTGTTCGCCACTTGGCAATAGTTAAAACCTTTTCCGGTACATCGTAAGAACGAAGCATAAAACTACCAAGCGCCCCTTCTACTGACTGATGAATTGAATCTGTCGTCGAACGCCATATATTTTGAAACTCATCCATTTTTTCACTTGGCACACGCCATTCATACACAACTCTAAACATAACACTTCCATTAAAATTTCTAGATTTAATACGGCAAAGTATCAGGAACACTAAGCTAGGTTAATAGATGAATAAAGCAACATAGTAGAGGTAGAGCAACCTGAAAAGCAAAGTGTAAACGCTCTAAATCACTCCGATTCGATTAGTCATGCACACATTCAAAGATTTCGTATTGACGTTTAACATTGGCTGTTACTTTTCCCCAATGTGAGGCTTGAACTCTTTCCTGATATTGCTTAAAAGAGGCTTTGTCGACGAACTCCTCATAGACATCAAAACGAAAAGGATTAGTCGAGCTTTGAGTCACAAGAAAAGTAAGGCAGCCCGGCTCTTCTAACGTGAGCCTTTTGTGAATTATTAACTCATGTTTTACTAATTCTAGATCCGTTTCCGGAACTAAAATAAAGCCTTTCAATGTAACTTTCGACATATCATCCTCCCGCCCCTATCGTGTAGCGTTTTGTTAAGAAGTAGCCAACACGCCCTCAATCTCAACCATCATATCGCAAATGTGAATCTCACCATGAAATTAAAATGCCACGTGTTAGGAATCTATTTCTAATGCCCTATCGACCTACGAGCATAAGGTTATCTCTACCCTTTCTTTGCCTTTACCGATGTTCTTGCGTTTTAATTGAATTTGGCCGACTTCTGATGTGCGCTTTAAGTGAGTGCCACCGCAAGGCACTTGCGCAAACCCATCCACTCTCCAATACCTTCTTTCACTCTCTTGATCGGAAAAGTCACTAATAATAACTGAATCAGAGTTAATCAAATCTTGCACATCAGTTTCAATTTCTTTCAATAGCGGGCCAATACTTTCAGACCACTCGAAATCTATGCGACTCTTATTTTCAGAAATATGCGCGCCTATCTTAACAATGCCTTCCCGACGCTGATAAAACATCTCGAGCACCACTTCAGCCGCAAAGTGTAGCTTCATTAAGGCGTATCTACGCTTCCAATCAATATTCGTAGTTACAATGTCACCAAGAGTAAAATTTGGAGAGGATTCCAATGAGTAAATAAGTCGAACGCCTAACTTTTGAGCAATCAAAACCGGAATACCATTAATCGTTCCTTTATCACTCTCTTGGCCTCCAGACTCTGCAAAGAAGATAGTCTGGTCCAATTCAACCTTATTTCCGTCTACATTGGTCACTCTTGAGTTAAGTTCTGTTTGGTAGGGATTAACCCAAAATAATTTCTCGCTCATGCTGCTATCCTTGCAGTAAGTCCTATCCTTGATAGTACATTCAGTGACCACCAAGTCAATTCAAGAAACCTCGCCGTCAAGTGTAAGGCTGTGTATTGAGTGCGAGCAGGCTAGATCTATTAGATGCTTTTAAGGCCGGGTACTAAACGCTGTCCAGGGGTTTAGCTAACAACCCGTAAATTGCTGAATCTGAGACTACTCCATTCACTTCCCAACGCTGCCTTAGGAAACCTTCCTTTATAAAACCTAACCGTTCCAAGACTTTACCTGAAGAAGCATTGTCTGGATCTATCTCAGCCTCGATTCGACGTAGATTCAGTGTTTTGAATGCGTGTTCGATTAATGCAGTTCCCGCCTCTAATACAATGCCTTTACCCCAGAAATGACGACTAACGCCAAAGCCAATTTCTGCGCGCCTAGACTCTTTCACGTGATTAAATAGCATTATCTTACCCAGAAGTTGGCCATTGCTCTTTAGGAAGATGCCTAGTGTCACTTCCGTATTGCTATTCATGGCCTGTGTACTCTTGGCTATAAATGTCCGCGCTTCTTCAATTGAAACCCAAGGGCCAGTGTTCCAATATTTCATGACCTCATGGTCTGAGAAGATGTCAAACAATTCGCTTGCATCATCTTCAACTAGCTCTCTTAGAATTAATCGTTCCGTTTCAATCTTTGTTACTAACATTTTGGGGTCAACCTTTTGGTTTGTTATTGGTGACGAAAATCCAATAAAAGTGTGAGACACGTAATACAAATGATTTCGTATGAGACTTTTAAACAAGCTCAACGCACGGTAAAAGCGCCACGTGTAACGACTCTATATTGAAGCAAATTTTAGACATTCAAGTGCGTCAACAAGTAACCGTTGAACGCATCAAAGCTTGGGGTGAGTTGATCATAAGTCCTAAACTCAGGCTCAAAATAGTCCATATACTTTATTATCGCTTAGTGACGATTTCCTTCAGTACTCTGGCTGGGTTGCCACCAACAACGACATTGTCTCCAAAACTCTTTGTAACGACTGCGCCAGAGGCTACCACCACGTTGTTCCCAAGTGTTACGCCAGGGTTGATTACGGCATGGCCACCTATCCAACAATTGTCACCAATGTTTATGGGCTTTGCTAGCTCTAAACCACTGTTCCTCTCGATAGGATCTAAGGGATGAGTCGCAGTATAAATTCCAACTTGAGGCCCAAGTAAACAGTTATCACCAAACTTAACTTCCGCAACATCCAAAATCACACAACCAAAATTAGCGTAAAAATTATCTCCAACGTGAATGTTGGATCCGTAGTCGCAATTGAAAGAAGATTCAACATGAATATCGTCACCTGTTGTGCCGAACAAGCGCTTAATTAGTTGAACTCGCTTTTGTTTATGCTCAACAGACGTGGCATTCAATTTTTCAGTTAGTAATCTAGCGCTCAACCTTAACTTTAATAACTCTTCATCACTTGGGTCATAAAGCTCACCTGCTAACATTTTCTCTTTTTCTGACATAAAACTTGGACTCCAATACCAATTTTCTTACAACGCTACATTAAGTATGTGAGTAACGCTACCACCTAAGCACGGCTGTTCCACCACGAAAACAAAGCCCGACTTGAACCCAAGTCCTCAGCGCTATCAATTTTTTCAACAAACTAGTGCACTACCACCACCGTTCTCACTAACTTATCGCCGAGCCGTTGCCTCTTTTTACCAAGAATGAAAATTGAGTCAATAAAACCTAAGAATGGAGTAGTAATATTTCGAAAGAGCGACTGAAAAATATTGCACTTTTTACCCGTTCTTGCACTTATAACTGCAATGCTCAAAAGTTTTTTACCCACACTTTGACCATTTGGTAAACAATCAGAAAAAAGGTAATACGATACAGTCGCAGTTACTGCTGTAGCGCGCACAAGCTCTTTTTCAATACCGATTTCTAAGCCGACCCATAAAACGAGAGTAAAAATGCTAAAACTGACGAAAAGATCAATCATTTGCCCAACACACCTAACTCCCGGACTAGCCAAAACGTAATTTTCTAGAGTAAATTTTCCTGCATTTTTCATTTTAAAATTTGGACTAACAATTGTTTATTTGTGAACTAACGCTATTGAGACAGTAACATTCCCACTAAACCTAATCCATACTTCCGCATAGTACGGTAGAACCTGATTTTGCTATCTTTTCAATACATTACCACGCTTGTTCTAAAGGCTAGATTGGTAATATTTCAACATCTCTTCTTGATTAAGCGCTTTACTTTCTAACTTTTGTTGATCTTTAAAGATTTGAGCTAATGAAGGGAGAATTGAGCGATTTACTTTATAGTCATCAGACCAAAGTTTCCCTCTCATCACCGCTTTCGCACAATGAAAATACATACTCTCTATGACTATTTTGATAACAACCTTAGGATCTTTACTTCCATCGGGGCAAGCAGATATCAAGTTGGCGTCGGTGTGAATACTTGCGATTCCTTTAATACGGAGCACTTCATCAATACCATTTACCATCAATAACAACCCTACCTTGGGGTTACTAATGATATTTTTTAGACTATCGATACGATTGTTCCCCGAGCTATCAGGGAGCAACAATGTTGATTCATCTAAAACTTTTACGAAGCCAGGCTCCCCTCCTTTAGGAGAAAGATCGATATACCCTTGTGAATCAGCGGTACTTAGAACTGAAAAATGGCAGTTATTAATTAATGTAATCGCATGAACATCCAGCACAGGCAGAGCTTTATTTTTAGCTCTCGCACTTGGCTCTGCGTAAATTTCTTTTAACTGCTCTATTGTTTTAATTTCACTCATTCAATGTTATTCCTTCACTATCGTATAATGCTTTGCTTGTAAGCAAGCAGTAACTCTGACTTCTTGTATAGGCACTAGACCTAACTCATCGTAAAAATACTACGAGTACAAGTTGTCTCTTTAATGCCTTGTTATCTGAAGATTTAAAGTTTTTCACTAAACTCCCCACACTGCTTACACTTATAACCATGCTTGTAAAAAAACAGTGGAAAACCCAGTAAAATAAAAACTAAGAAAGCTGGGCGTTTACCTTTTGTAAATGCAAATAGATCTTTACTACCACATTTAGGGCAAAAGTCTTTTTCTTCATCAACGTCAACTTCATTTCCCAATGATTCTGAGAAATCGCTACTAAGTATTTGTTTCGCATCTTCTGCATCACTTTCGGCCACCATCAGACGGACGCCGCCTATTGCATTTGAATAAAGCCACTGAGTATTTACCGTGTGCTCGTCAGCGATGTAACTTTCTATTCCGACACTATCTAGGCTTGCTCTCGCAATATGAGCTTCATGAGGAAAAGAAAACCTTGCTACTACAATCACATATTGCTCCTTGTGGGAAAGCGCTCCCGTAAGGTATAAGAAACGCTAATTGGAAATGCTATGTGTAGTATTTCTTTTTGAACAACTTATTAGCCCACTACAGACTAGTACATATACCCTAACCAATCTATATGGCCAACAGCCCAAGTTTTGCCGTTGATAGGTTTAACATATAAATCATCTAGTTGCTCTACAGCAACACCGTAATTTTTATGTTCATGAACGCGCAACCAAGAACTTAGAGAGTTAAGGCGCTGATAACCATTAGCCACATAAAAACGCCCCAAATCGGAGACTAAAATGATGAAGTCGACATCTTTAGTGGACGCATACTCGCTGAGTTGAGACAACATTGTTGTGCCAATACCTTGTCTTTGAACTTTGCTCTCGACACAAAAGTCACTCACACCTAATACTTTATAAATTTCATCACCAACGCGAACAACTCTGTAGTCTAATCCCATGTAACCAACTAACTGATCACCTTCGTAATTCAGAACTCTCATATGCGGGAGTTGCTTATAGTAAGAGCGAGTAACTTGGTGTTCAGGAAACGACTTGTTTCTAAGAGCTTCAATTGCATTATGCTGCGCTTTAGATAATTCGATTTCTGGGTAAATATCCATATTTGACCTTTGAGTATTAATGACCTTTTGGAGTTGAGCAACGCAATACCGAACCTTCCGCATACCGATTTAATCACTGAGCTCAACGCACAGTTAAAATGCCACGCGTTGCGAATCACTCTTAAACAGTTTGTTAGCAATTTAACTAAACGAAGCCCCAAAACCATCAAAGGTACATTAAAACTCCCAACCTTTTGTAACCATAAAGTCTAACCATTGAGCAAGGATGTCTTTGGTTACCGTTGTCGGGTGAGAATATCCTTCAACAAACCATGAACGGTTAATAAACCCCTCACTTCTGATCAATGACTCATAGTTTTCGAGAGCATCGTTTAGTTGAATGGCTGATGCTTTATTTGGACATAAGTAACTAAATTCTAGAACTAACTCTGTTTCGTTGGTGATTCCGTTACTTATTAATGAATCCCAAGTCTCGCTGAGCATGTTCAGTTGACTTTCTAAATTCTATTGATAACCACTCAACTCCAATTTCTCCCTGATTGCTAACGCCCTGTTAAGGTGTGAGCGACGCAATACAGAAGCTCCCGCATACCACCTTAAACACTAAACGCAACGCATAGTGAAAATGCCACGCGTTGCGAATCACTCTTAAACAGTTTGTTAGCAAACTTTAGTCGGCGTATTTCTTTGACATTTTAGCTAGCTTATCTTTCGCTTCAGGTATAGTGCCCAAGGCATCGAAGTGCTGTACATACGACAAAGCCCGAAAGAAAAAATATAAACTTAAAATATAACCTGATGTTGAGAAGACTGTTCCTAATGGAGAAACGAGAAACGCCATCACTAAGACAATTACGCCTTTTACAAAGTAATGGAAAGCTCCATATAAACACGTACTATACGCTCGTATTTTTGTTTCTGAACTATCGCTTGTTTTAGCCATTAAACAAAACATTGTAGCTATGTCATGTTTTTCTCCAAAGTTCTTAGCCATAAAGAGGTAGGCCTTTTGTCCTAAAGTCAATACAACCCAAAATACGGCAGAACCTAGAGCCCCTTGAACAATTGCTGGCCACTGCATAATTTGCTCTAACACATTCATTTTATCACCTAGATCTATTTACATCGTTGTTTGCTAACGCCCTGTTAAGGAGTGAGCAACACAATACCAGAGCCGCCGCATACCACCTTAATCACTAAAACCAACGCATAGTAAAAATGCCACGCGTTGCGAATCACTCTTAAACAGTTTGTTGTGCCTATGCTAACCACCTAGAAAATCTAGTATTTTTTGTCCAGTACCTAGACCTCGTTTGTAAAACTCAGTGTGACCGCAACTAGTGCATGATAAGAAATAAAAACGGTGTTTGTTGTAATTGAAAAATGTACTCCAAAATCCACCACTGGCTCTTAACTCACCAACCTCATATGACTCTGAACCACATTTATCACAGCAGTATTCGAACTTCGAATTCACTTTTTCATTCCCTAACAGGTGGTTTGCCATCTGCTTGTTTGCAAGCTCTTTGCCTAAAGACCCGCACTTTTCACACTTCAATGATGAGTGTTCATTGCTATGCCCGCACCCAAAGCACTCCCATTTACTATCCATATTTCCTCTTATAGGCATAACGCTGCGTTAAGTGGTGAGCAGCGCAACCACCCTACCTAAACCATTGTGCCTTAACCACTAAATTTACTGCAAACCGAAAATGCCAAGCGTTGTGAATCCGTCTTAAACGCTTTGTTAGCCGTTTTGGACGCCAACTATAGAAAAGTGGTGACTAGCGATATTGAAACCTTCGCGTAAATAGAACTTATGTGCTGGAAAACGCTGAACACCAGAATCCAAATGTATTTGTTCGCAACCGCTTTCTAAAACATATGTTTTAAACCAATCTATAATAAATTTGCCTACACCACTCGAACGAAATTGCGCATTAGTTACCAAGTCTTCAATGTAAATATGCTTACCCCAAGCAAGCTTTTCGCCTACGCTAAAGCCTGCTGCTGCTAGTACGCCTTCTGGCGATTTGACATAGACGACTTGGTAACCATTTGATTGCTGCTTCTCGATCTGACCAGACAAAGTATCTAAGTTGTAATTTGGGCGAAGTTGTAACAACACTTCTAGGACTGACTCGTAATCAGAATTTTTCTCTAAAAATTGTACTTCCATGTTTTCTCCATTTTGACGGCTAACGCCTTGTTAAGGTGTGAGGCACGCAATACCAAAGCCTCCGCATACCACCTTAAACACTAAAACCAACGCATAGTAAAAATGCCACGCGTGCCGAATCACTCTTGAACAATTTGTTAGCTAATTATTAATTCAGTCGTCGATTGCTTTAACTGTATTAACTTTCTTCCTAAACATGTAAGCAGCATGGATACAACCTAGGATGAAGAAAACTAAAATTATAGTACCGCCCACACTATCTTTTATTCCATACCAGTTATCATTAATGTAAGTTAACAAATACCAAATAACTCCCCCATATAAAGTCCCAAAGAGCCACTTAAGGCCACCTGCTCCATACTTGATATGTCCATGGCAACCTCTACATATTTTCGCTCCTCGCTCAAACTCGAAACCACAAAATCCACATTTAATTAAATTCATTTTTCCTCCTTGATTAGCTAACGCCTTGTTAAGGTGTGAGGCATGCAATACCGAAGCTTCCGCATACCACCCTAACCACTAAAACCAACGCATAGTAAAAATGCCACGCGTTGCGAATCCCTCTTAAGCAGTTTGTTATGTGTAATTTTCTATGTACTTCCTTAATGACTCAGTCGATTCAAATAAGGGACTAATTGGAAGGTTAAGATTTAACTTTTCAATTTCGACTGCCGAAGAGCCATGGCATTTCTCAAAGTCACTCCAACTGCTCTCGTGAACCTGCTTTACGACTCGAAAGTCGAGTAGCAATTGAGAAAATGCTTCGGGGCTATACCCCTTAGTCTCAGCAATAAAGTGTTGTGTAGGCGGACGTTTACCTTGAACCAGTGCCAAATAGAATCGAGCGATGTCATGAACATGGATATATTGGTTGTAACCTTGAGATGGTATCGCTACTTGGAGAGTTTGGTCAGATAAGGAATCTACAATCCGCTTTAGCTGACAGTTTTCACCACCATAAACCAAACTAGGACAGTAAACGACATGCCACTTCTTTTTAATAGCACAACCTATTGTAACTGTGTCCGGCTTAAGCCTAAATTCCTTGAGGTCGTTGTGAGAAGCATTGCCAAATAGACAAACGCCCGATGTGTGGATTTTTGTAGTACCGTCAGCCGCTAGTCTATCCAGCTGCGTTAGCAGCTTGGACTCTATATCAACGATTTCCTCCGGCGAAAATTCTGACCAATGTGGGCAAGCACAATTTACAACGATATCAAAGTAACCAGAGAAATCTGATAGCACATTGGTAAACTTCCAAGCATGAGGCAAGACACCGCTAGACCTGCTGAAAGTTGAAACGTCAAAACCACTTTCGACAAACATCTTAGTCACGTGGCTACCAATATACCCATTGGATCCTGATATAAGTACTTTCATTCTTTCCCTGAACTCTCGATTACACATAACGCCCGCTTAAGTGGTGAGCAACACCATACGATGTTTCCGCACATCATCTTAATCACCAAATTCAACGCATGATAAAAATGCCACGCGTGCTGAATCCCTCTTGAACTGTTTGTTAGCACGCTGCCCTTTAAGCTTTTGGTACACGCCAAGACATTGAAATATAGCACGAAACTTATGGCTTAAAACACTAAACCAAACGGACAGCTGCCAAACTAAAAACAGACATCAAGACGTAAGTTGACTAGAAGAAAAACATGCTTAACTGCCCTTTTTCACCGCTTTCAAATTAGCAAAGAATACGGGCTTCGAACTTGAACAACAGCGACAAAGCAACGCTTGTTTTGCCGAAAATTTCTCAGCACTAAAGAAACCACACCAGAGAAATAGCCCGAAAGTTAGCAACCGTAAACGATAAACTCAAAGCGAAAACTTCACATCTAGTGCCACCAGAGCGAACATGAAAGGCACATTTGCTCCTGTGTAAAGCTAGGAAAAGAAACCAATAAACACCAAGACTTTTGATCTCTGATGCCAACCCAGTGCTAACGCCCAATTAAGGTGTGAAGCACGCGACCACGACACTTAACTAGACCACCGTAAACACTAAACTCAACCCAAACCAAAAATGCCAAGCGTGCTGAATCACTCTTAAATTGTTTGTTAGTTGTTGTTTTCCAGGGAGCTCCTATTTTCCCAATGCTCCCCTAAACCTAAAGACTTTAGGTGCTTTTTTCTGCGGAGATCACTACTTGTTTGTTCCGCCAATTCAGCTTGTATTTCTTGGAATTTTGTTTGCTTTTCTAATTCTACGGCTTGGCGTTGTAGTTCAAGACCTTGTACCTCTATAGCTTTTGTATTAAGTGACAACTCATGCCTTTGCAAGTTGTAGCCAAAGAAACGCCACTGGGGCAAAAATCCCAGCCAAGAAGTCGCCCCACTCATTTAATTCTAAGGCCTTTGCATCAGGCCAAGTTACAGAAATTAGCGCAACAATAACTGTAAACCACAGCACAGTGAGTGATATACCAATTTTCTCAAGTTTCAAATTTTGTCTCCAACAACTAACGCCGCATTAAGATGTGAGCGACGCTTGGCTATACTTGAGCGAAGCGAAACCGCCAAGCGTTGCGAATCACTCTTAAATGCTTTGTTATGTTTATTGTATTACAATTGGAATATTTACATTGGTAAGTAAGTCTACAAACCTTTGTTCAACTCCAGTCATAAAAAAGTAGTCATCCTTAACATTCGCACCCGCAAGTAAGACACTGCCCGAATAAAACTGCTATTCACTAATTCCCCACTCTAAATCTGCCTTAAAGCACATGAGGCCTCGTCACATTGCTCTTGAAATAATAGGAATGGAGTCTCGATTAAAAGCATAATGTTCCGATGTTTCACTAAACCTGCAAATCTTATGACTAAAGAAGAATACTTCCTTGGTAAAGCTACCGAGAGAGTAGTCAACAACGTCAGTTTTAAACTGCTTTTGTTGCTTAGAGCTACTTCCATCATGTGACATGTTTAGTTGAACTGAGAAGTTATCACACCCTAAATGTAAGAGCTCATCGAGAATCAATATACTCGCTTTAAAAGTAAGCTCGCTATCTTCTATTGCGATATCCATAGCTCTCCTTAAAAACATAACGCCGCATTAAGTGGTGAGCAACGCAGACCACTACACTTAAAGTATTGTGCCGTAAACACTAACGTTGAAGCAAACCAGAAATGCCGAGCGTTGGGAATCCGCCTTAAATGCTTTGTTAACTGGCACTACACGTTTTCTTGATATTTTACACACCATCACTTGGCATGTAATCATCATTACCATATTGATAATATGGAAGAATTAATGAATCTAACTCACGCCAGCACTGAACAAGATTACCAGAATATTCGGCAACAAGTACTAAAAGATGCAAATCTAATCGTTAACGAACAAGGCTCATCTCTAGTCGATTTCAGAAATATTGATTCTATAGCTCTTGCGCAAGCTAAACTATGGGAAGACAATTATGAACGACATGATGATGCATCTTGGTCGTGGAACAAAGGTTTTCGAAGCTATGCTTATCGACACCCAAAGAGACTTGACTTAGCCATCTGGTATGCAAACGCACAACTTTGCGGCCTTTCAATTGGGAAACCTTCAAACAATGGTTCAAAAATGACTCTTGATATAATTGAAGGAGCCCCTCAAAAGCATCCGTTAAAACGTCAGATCGTAAAGTTATCAATAGCTGTATTTGAAACCTATGCAGAAAGAATAGGTGCAATACAACTACGAATCATGAGACCTGTTAATAAGGATGTAATTAGCTATTATAAATCATATGGGTTCACAGCAGTAAAAGGAGCAGGAAAAAACTTTCCTGACTACCTTTGGCGCAATTTATGAGGATAAACAAGATGTCCAATAGCAGACCACCGGAAGAAACACCAGAACTTGATGAGTGGCTTTTGCAAAGAGCAAAAAAACGTTTTGCAGAACTTGAGAAAGTAGATATCCCTGAACACTTAGCTGAAGCCGTAGGCCAAGGAATAATTGCCGGCCCTGAAAATGCTGAAGACATCATGCTCGAGAAATCAATCTCTATCGACATTGAAATCGAAAAGGACGAAAGACTAAACAAATTCAAAATTGTTGAGTAAATACCTTTTGCCTTTGTTATCAAGGTAAGATGCAAAGCATGGGCTGCTGCCCATGCCTAAAGTTGGCTCGGCCAGTTAACGCTCTGTTAAGGGGTGAGCAACGCAATACCGAAGCCACCGCACTGCACCTTAATCACTAAAATCAACGCATAGTAAAAATGTCACGCGTTGCGAATCCCTCTTGAACAGTTTGTTAACTGAGCGCCTTTCAGTTTTCGCCGATCTTACAGCCACTTTAGCCAAGGCTGGTTTTCCTAATTAATGATTAGTAAAGCTAACTCAAATATGTATTTAACTAAAAGATTACCGTTTACCTTTAGTTTGAAATACGTCTCACAACACCATACTTCGGTGATGTAAGTGCGCCGAACTAATCGCGAATGCCTTATATTATTAGAAGGCTTTGTGCCGCCTTTCTCATGAGTAAACTTAAGTACCAAATTGAAATTAGTCGCATTAGCTTAATTAATGAAACCGACCAAACGCGCTAAACCTCTGAACCTCGTAACGGTATCAATGTGCTTTCATATTTTCTGCGCCAATTAACGCCTTGCTAAGGTGTGAGTAACGCAATACAAAAGCTACCGCACGGCGCCTTAATCACCATAAGCCACCGCAAAGTAAAAATGCCACGCGTTATCAATCACTCTTAAGCAATTTGTTAGTACATGCGTTACTTCTATTTGTGCGCTCCAAGATATTGAAAAGTGGCATGATATGAAAGGCTTTGAACACTGAAGTGAGACGGGCAGCTACAAAACTTAAACTCGATTGAAAAACGAAAGTTGGCTAGAAGAAAAACGCACTAAACTGCCCTACTTTCACTTGCTTCAAATTAGAAAAGGATTCGATCCTCGTACTTCGACGGCAACACCAAAGAAAGACAATTCTGACTTAGTAGAAACCTCGAAATAGAAGAAGCGCCAAAGAAATAGGGTAAGAGTTAGAAACCGTAAACGGTGAAATCAAAGCGAACACTCCTCATATAGTGCCACCGGAAAGAACGTGAAAGGCACTAACTGAAAGATGTAAGCACGAGCGCCAAAACAGATAAACACCAAAACTTATGATCTTTGATGTCAAACCCGTACTAACGCTTTGCTAAGGTGTGAGTAACGCAATACAAACGCTACCGCACAGCGCCTTAATCACCATAAGCCACCGCATAGTAAAAATGCCACGCGTTACGAATCACTCTTAAGCAATTTGTTAGTACATGTGCTACTTCTATTTGTGCGATCCAAGATATTGAAAAGTGGCATGATATGAAAGGCTTTGAACACTGAAGTGAGACGGGCAGCTACAAAACTTAAACTCGGTTAAGAGACGAAAGTTGGCGAGAAGAAAAACACACTGAACTCCCCTACTTTCACTTGCTTCAAATTAGAAAAGGATTCTTTCCTCGTACTTCAACAGCAACACCAAAGAAAGACAATGCTGACTTAGTAAAAGCCACGAAAAAGAAGAAGCACCAAAGAAATAGGCTAAGAGTTAGAAACCGTAAACGGTGAAATCAAAGCAAACACTCCGCATATAGTGCCACCGGAAAGAACGTGAAAGGCACAAACTGAAAGGTGTAAAGACGAACGCCAAAAAAGATAAACACCAAAACTTATGACCTTTGATGCTAAGTACTAACGCCGCATTAAGGTGTGAGCAACGCTACCACAAAACTAAACCATACCACCGTAAACACGAAACCAACGATGAAATGAAAAATGCCAAGCGTTGCGAATCACTCTTAAATGCTTTGTTATGCGTACTTTTCCGCGAACATCTGTTTATAGGATTTATTCTGCAATGCTGAACCTGTCAACCCAAACTTGCTGGCTAGGGCTTCAAGTTCCGACCTATAAGCAATTAGCATTGATTCATCGTCTGTCATGATAGCGAACTCAGCAAAGTCGCCAATTCCATCTAATGAGTCAACCGTGATATGAAACTTGCCAACGAAATAGATACTTCGAGTTTTGGTAGCCTTTAACGTAATTTCGTACCCCATAGTTTCAAGCATACTTTTAGCATTTTCTGCATCAGTGATATTAGTCGCTTCACATCGGTCTGCCTCAGGGCCTTTTACAATCCAAAGCTTAATACCCGAAGGCTTCATAGTACGAATACAGACACTCTTATTCTGCTGATACAATGATTTATCAGGAGTATCAAAATAACAATCGGATTCTAGATTGTCCTCAACCATTATTTCATGGGGTATATTTTTCAAAACATTCATGAAATTAGTCTTCGACTCAAGGCGGTACTTTAGCTCTACCTCATATTTACCCTGAAAATGCTCATCGCTCATCTTGGGATCCTATAACAAAATGCGAATTTTACCATAAGAGTGAGTAGCTAATCATGATCGTACGCATAACGCCGCGTTAAGTAGTGAGCAACGCAGACCACCGACCTAAAACATTGTGCCGTAAACACTAAAGCCGATTAAAACCAAAAATGCCACGCGTTGCGAATCTGCCTTAAACGCTTTGTTATACGTTTATATTTCTGATGATCTTATTGCAAGCACTAACAACATCGGAACGATAAAACTTCATCGTTTCAACTAGCTCTTTATCAGCTTTTACGAGAAACTCCTCTGAGCAATTCAAACGAACATGATTAAGTGGTAAATGGTCCGTCTCCGATGCTATGAGACCAAATACGTGGTAATCAGTGTTCCAGCATTGCCCATACATTTCGTTTCCAATACGCGATAATGCAATTATGTTTTCTATATAATTATCATCTGTTTCGAGTAGGTTCTTTGCTAGTTTAATCGCTTCTTCAGACATTTTCTTGCCTCCGATCTTCCCAAAACGTATAACGCCCTGTTAAGGGGTGAGCTACGCAATACAAAAGCCGCCGCATACCACCTTAAACACTAAAACCAACGCATAGTGAAAATGCCACGCGTTGCGAATCCCTCTTGAACAGTTTGTTATGTGCGTGCTTAAACTGAACACCTTTGCTCACAGAACAGCTAATCAATATAGGAAGCGACCGCAACCGCACCAAAATAGAGTTCAAGTGCGAAATAAAAAAGTACACTTTTGGAGACTTTCTTGTTTAAAAGCACTTTAACCATAAGAACCGTGACAATGATGTATACGATGGCAACTAACATTCTATCCCGACATGTAGCTTGAGCCCTGACCGTGGCTACCCAACCTACGACACTTAGTAACCCGAACAATCAAGATGCTGGAAATGCAAAAAAGATATACAAGACTGCACCAAATACCGAGCCAGCCATGAACAAACCCAGCTTAAGTGCTGTACTTTTATCCGATTCCTTTTTGGACATAGTAATTCCTTTTACTAATTTAAAATGACTTGCATGCACATTTAAATGTCACGAACACCAAAGCACATAACGCCCTGTTAAGGGGTGAGCAACGCAATACCAAAGCCGCCGCATACCACCTTAATCACTAAAACCAACGCATAGTAAAAATGCCACGCGTTGCGAATCCCTCTTGAACAGTTTGTTATAGCTCACTAGCCTGTTGCGCCATCATAACTTTAAGTTCCTTTGCTTTATTGTCGAAAGCTTCTTGAGTCTTTATTAATTCATCAAGTTTTTGGCGCTTAAAACTCCTGTTTTCACGACAATAATCTAGTACATCATCGCGCAATTTGATCAAGTTTCCGAAGTCATCAAACAACTCAGGGAAGTGTAGCTGCAAAATGGTTTGTAGCTTCTGAAAGTCACCTTTTTCCTGAAGTCGATTTTCAGTAGATAACTTCATTGCATTTTCCGCAGTGTTTGCGCCTTTATAAACGGGAATAAAAACCAAGCACATACCCTGCAAATCAATTTCCCACTTTTGAAAAAGTAGATGTAGCTCTTCTAATTTTGTTCGCTTAAATTCGATTTTTTTCAGCTCTAGTGTATTTTTGTGCTCAAGCTTTGATCTTTGGTGATTAACAAAACTTGTAACTATCACGCCTAGTAGAGTACCAAGAACCCCCAAACTAGCTGTAATTAAAGGAGTGTAATTTAACACCGTTGACTGTACCTCTGATTCCACGATTATCTCCTGAGCTATAACGCTCTGTTAAGGGGTGAGCAACGCAATACTGAAGCCGCCGCATACCACCTTAAACACTAAAACCAACGCATAGTGAAAATGCCACGCGTTGCGAATCCCTCTTGAACAGTTTGTTAACTGAGCGCCTTTCAGTTTTCGGCGATCTTTCAGCCACTTTCGCCAAAGCTCGTTTTGCTAATTAATGATTAGCAAAGCTAACTCAAATATGTATTTAACCAAAAAATTACCGTTTATCTTTAGTTTGAAATGCGTCTCACAACACCATACTTCGGCGATGTAAGTGCGCCGAACTAATCGCGAATGCCTTATATTATTAGAAGGCTTTGTGCCGCCTTTCACATCAGTAAACTTAAGCATCAAACTGAAATTAGTCGCATTAGCTCAGCTAAGGGAACCGACCGAACACGATAAATCTCTGAACCTAGAAGCTGTATCATTGTGCTTTCGTATTTTCTGCGCCAGTTAACGCCGCATTAAGGTGTGAGCAACGCTAACACGAAACCCAACGATGGAATGAAAAATGCCATGCGTTGGGAATCACTCTTAAATGCTTTGTTATAAATATTTAGTCAATGCCATCTTTCAACTCTGCAGCAATAGCTTTTACTTGTGCTTCTTTACCAGGTGGAGTTGCTGGACTTTCTATGGAAGAGTCATGAAATCGGACTATTCCATCTTCATCCTCATCATATGCTCCAGTAGAAAAAGCTTCTTGTTGAGCCGCTATGTTGCTCTTTGCCATTTCTATTGAAGATGCTCTATCGTTCCCTTGCATCACATACCTTGCGGCATCTCTCGCAATCTCTTCACGTAAAGCTTCTTTGTGTTCTTCTTCAGCTACTTCTACGTAGTAATTCGAACCAATACCCATAATTTTACCTCATCACTTTATTAATATTTATAACGCGCAGTTAAGGTGTGAGAGACGCACATGCACCCTAACCTAAAATAAACTCTGATAAATCCGTGCCTATTTGGGCACTAAAACCCCAATGCGTATCGAATCGCCTTGAACGTCTTGTTATTCCGCAACTAAAGTCGGCTATGTTTACGCCTAATCTTTTGATATGACGAGAAATTTTCGGCATGCAGGCAAAAATCGAAGCCGAAGTATTTGGCAGCTCACTACCTTAAATCGCTTTAGCGTCACTCTTTAATTGCTGCGCCATATTAAGGTGCGCTTAAAGCGCTTTAAGGCTAGCATGGAAATGACCAATATTCGCCCTTTTCGCCGCTTTTCCACCCTATTACCCCGCCACTTTCACTCTTAGGCTACAATCACGTACATTCAGCCTGAGAGATCCGTTGCGGAAATAACGCCCAATTAAGGGGTGAGTAACGCAACACCAATGCTACCGCAAACCACCTTAATCACTAAAATTAACGCATAGTAAAAATGCCACGCGTTACGAATCCCTCTTGAATTGTTTGTTAGCACGCTGCCCTTAAAGCCTTTGGTACACGCCAAGATATTGAAATATAGCACGATATTTGTGGCTTGAAACTCTGAAGCTAAACCAACGACTACCAAACTAAAAGCTAACTTCAAGATGCAAGGTGGATAGAAGAAAAATATGCCAATGCGCCCTATTTCACCGCTTTCAAATTAGCAAAGGATACGGACTTTGGACTTGAACCGCAGCTTCAAACAAACCTAGCTTTGACGAAAACATCTCAGCGCTAAAGAAACCACACCAGCGAAATAACCCAAAAGTTAGAAACCGTAAACGATGAACTCAAAACGAAAACTAAGCATCTAGTGCCACCGGAGCGAACGTGAAAGGCACATTTGATCACGTGTAAAACAGGAAAAACAAACCAATAAACACCAAGACTTTTGACCTCTGATGCCAACCCTGTGCTAACGCCTTGTTAAGGGGTGAAGCACGCAACACCGACGCTACCGCATACCACCTTAATCACTAAAACCAACGCATAGTAAAAATGCCACGCGTGCTGAATCCCTCTTGAACAATTTGTTATACGCGTTCTATCGGTTGTACTTAACCTTGTTCAATACTTCTTTTAGTTCATGCGTTTTCTCAAGGTTTACACCGTGAATATTGGCTAAAGCACAAACATAATACAAGACGTCATATAACTCTTCTGCGATTGAACCTTTAAGTTCATCTAGCGTTGGTTGCCCACTTTTACCTTTGCGAATAGATTCCGATAATTCGCCAACTTCTTCGATTAGTTTTAAAAAATAGTGTTCAGATTGCTCTGGCGCATAATCGAATTCTTTTATATGACTTTGTAACTCAGATAACTTCATAACGTCCTTTGTGTATCATTTCCCATAAAGCGTATAACGCCCTGTTAAGGTGTGAGCAACGCAATACAAAAGCCTCCGCATACCACATTAACCACTAAACACAACGCATAGTAAAAATGCCACGCGTTGCGAATCACTCTTAAACAGTTTGTTATACGAATTTAGAACGGAATATCCTCATCAAACATAGATGACTGTTCAAAGTCCTTATTTTGGCGCTGGCTTCGAAGCTGTTGACGTAGATTTGTTAACGGCCTTGACTTCACTTCAAAAAAGTCTTCTGTGTCATCATTATCCAAGTTTTGTACTTGATGTTGCAGAGATTCAATACTTTCAACGATTCTATCTAATTTCAGAGTTAGTAACTTAGTTTCTTTCTCTTGTGTGGATAAATTCGAACTAGGCAACTCAGCGGCATTTGATAACTCTAGTAACCTTACGAGTGAGTTAACTTCTGAGGTGTTATCTCTATTTGCATATGTCTCCTTCAACATGCTAGAGAGTTTCGATATCGCAGTTTTTACCTCACGATGCTTCATATTAGCATTGTAATCGCAATATCTAAGGCCACTGATATCAAAAGGAGCATCAGTATTAGTATCTTTTAGAATTACAGTCGGCATATCAAATGCCTGCCTCATGCCAAGCTCATAAAAAACATTAGGGTTTTTAGCACTAATATCACAAATAGCAATTGGAAGTTTTATTACTTTTCTCAGGATATCCAGTTGGATGAGATTAGATCCTTTAGTTTCATCTGCTCTCACGGGTATCATGCCCGCTAAACTGACTGCAGGTTTAATGATATCTTCATAAACTAATTGAAAATGGTCTTTATCGTAACCTTGCTGATCTGAGATCGGCATGATTACAAAACACTCTATTTTTTCACCATCTAACGCTTTATCCATTTAGTATCCTTATTAATTCGTATAACGCCGCATTAAGGTGCGAACAGCGCTAAACACCCAACCTAAACCACTGCACCTTAAACACTTAAGCCAAGTTTAAACTGAAATCGCCAAGCGTTGTGAGTCACTCTTAAATGCTTTGTTAGGCGCTTCACGCAAATAGTTAAAACTGGATTTAAAAAACACCTTTTGGAAAAAGAAATACACGTAACACACTGAATTTGATTAAAACCCAAAGGCTAAAGCGGCAAAGTCTCTGAAACCCACTGCAACCTAAACACCAAAGAAATTGGCTTTTCAGCGCATAAAAATGGAATTTGGAAAGGTTAACTTTCAGTGCCAAATTTCAGCCAATAAACCCGTTTCGACAACAGAGACTCTTGAAACGATTTGAGCCAAAAAAACTAACAACAAACCGACTACAAAGCGGAATGAGGCAACCCGCAAACTTTGACATGTTTTACGGGTTGAGTGATTCAAGAACTTGAGAAGATAAAGCCAAATTGCCGAAAAACTAAAACAAATGGCCAAAGAGAAATTAGAAAAATGAGCCAAGAAATTTCTTACTGCGCCTAACGCCTTGTTAAGGGGTGAGCGACGCAATACTGAAGCTCCCGCACACCACCTTAATCACTAAAACCAACGCATAGTAAAAATGCCACGCGTTGCGAATCCCTCTTGAACAATTTGTTATGTGTCTGGCCAGAGCTCTTCGATGACTTTTCGAGCATCAACTAAAGAAGCGCCAGTTTCCTCTCGATAAAGTCGCAGCGCTTTTAGCTTGTTGCCTGATTTGACAGCATCTAACACCTGGGCTGGTACACCGAAGTGTTTATCTAATGACAAATCAGAACGTTCAAGTAAGAAGTCTATCTTACGTTCCAACAGTTTATGCTTGTATTTCATCGCAGATATCTCTCTGTGACCGATGAATATCAACAACACAACAAATACTATTAAAACTGACCACTCCACAATATCTCTCCTTAGATATTAATCATCCTGATCGGTGATTTTTCCGCGTTGACACATAACGCCCTGTTAAGGGGTGAGCAACGCAATACCGATGTTGCCGCATACCACCTTAAACACTAAAACCAACGCATAGTAAAAATGCCACGCGTTGCGAATCCCTCTTGAACAGTTTGTTATGTTGAATTTTATGTCACCATTAGATAAATCCATGCGCTCTCACCGACCAGCAAAAGCGCATAAGGAATAAACTGTATTGCAAACCTTAAACGTATGTATATAGGAAAATACCACGGATTATTGTAGTAATTACTCATATGGTTTTTCGTGTACAGATAATCAAGCGAAGAATGGTTTTCGTGCTTTTGCAATACGTCATCATACTCTTTTGCTAGAGCTTCATACTCTTCGGGAGTTGCCCCCTCATTGATACTTTTATGGACTCGAATTGCGAGAGCATTCAGAGTCATACCACATTGGTGTATACGATCTGCTCGAACTGCAAAGTTTGCCAAGCTAAGGAGAGCGGAGAATACTAAGATGAGAATCGCCAGTACGACTTGTATAAAATTAGTGTAGTTTGACGAAAAACTTGATTCCAAACCAAATGTATCAACCAAGGGAATAAAGATAAGCCCCATTGAAAAGAATGTGATAGTCCATAGTGAAGCGTTGTTATGCAGTTGCAATCGATCATGCGCATAAAAGCGACTACATGCAGTCTTTCGTATCCTATCGTAAAGTTCTTCTATATGATTTTGTTTTTGCACGATACTTCCTATTCAACATAACGCCCTGTTAAGGTGTGAGCAACGCAATACCGAAGCTTCTGCATACCACCTTAAACACAAAACGCAACGCATAGTAAAAATGCCACGCGTTGCGAATCACTCTTAAACAGATTGTTAGTTTATTAAATTGCCACAAACTCTGATGGAATGTATTGATAACCTTGCATTTGGTTGTAAGTTCCTAATGAATCGTTGACAACAAAACTTTGATTCATAAAGTAGTCATTCTTTACAGTTTGTCTAACTTCATTTGCAAACAAGTTGAGAGCATGGACAAGGTTACTATGGATATTAAACAGTTGCTTCCTCCACCTTTCACATTCATCATATTTTTGATCGTAGTCATGCTGTTGTAACAATTCTCTCTTCCAGCGTCTATCTATTTGCCACCACTCACCATTGTCAATTAAATACGCGTTATTTGAATTAGTAAAATGTTCAACTAGTCTTTCGACTCGATTACATAACTCAGCTATTGACGAATCTAATAAAGGATATTTACCTGGAAATGAAGTTCTAAAAACTAAAGCAGTAAATTCACTGAAGCTATCGATTAAAGAATCTTCGATACTATTAGCGATTAAGTTGTCACTAATTCTCATCCAGTCTGTTAAATGTAATTTCTTTGTAACGCTATCTACTAGAAACATGTAAAACTCATCATGAGGCTGAACATCAGATCTACTTTCGCCAACTATTTGAGATATTTGATCACTCGAAAGAGAGAATAAAATTCTTTCTAAGTCGCTAGCTCCCCAAATTTCAACATTTGATAAATTATTCTCAGCTTTAATTTCATTAATTGCACTAGTGATATGTGGCGAAACACCTAAAAATTTGTCATTAACAACAAACACAAACTCTTTTACTGGGCAGATACCATCCCAAAAGGATTTTAACTTTAGAAAATCCGCTTTCATTTTGTTTATTGCATTTTCAGTATTTGCTGGCAGAGCATCTGGTGCATACGATTGATAGTATCTCCCGCTGACAGAGCTCCAACCATCATTTCCCCTATCACCAATATTTCCATGTGCTTTTACGGGTTTAAAATTGACATCGGCATACGACATGATTTTGACAAATAAATCTTCGTATTTCTGTCCTGTCGACTCATGAACAATAAGCCTAAATTTTGTTCTCATAACTTTCCTTTAATAAACTAACGCCTTGTTAAGGTGTGAGGCACGCAATACCGAAGCTTCCGCATTCCACCTTAACCACTAAAACCAACGCATAGTAAAAATGCCACGCGTGCCGAATCACTCTTGAACAATTTGTTATGCGTATGGTTTAACGCCTAAACGCTTTATCACTTCATGACTGTGCATTACACGAGAGATTGCACTCTCGGTGAGCCACCAATTATCCCTCCGAGTACTTCGATCGTTTACAAAGTAACTGTGAAGTTCCAAATATTGAGGTAAAGCATTTTTGAATAAGTACTTTGCCCGCTTTATGTGGAAAGCCGCTGTCAGTATTGCCACCGACCTTTTCGCGATTTCACTCTCTACGATAATCTCTGAAGAATATTGTGCATTCTCTACTGTATTTTTTGCATGTCGTTCTAAGATAATATCCGAATCTGGCACACCATTATCCAATGCATACTCTTTCATCGACTCAAACTCGGGCTTTTGATCTATTGCTAAGTTGCCGCCTGACAACAGTAGCTTGGAGACTTTTTTCTCCTTGTACAGTCGTACAGCAGTTGGCATCTTATATTGAGTTGCTTTGTAACTACCCAACACAACAAGCACTTCTGCATGTTGGAACTCATCTTGGTGTGTCGGGAAGACTACCTGAGTAATACTCTCGATTTCTCTTTTGTTCAATCCTAATCCCTTACACGATTGAGTGAATACGCATAACGCCGCGTTAAGTAGTGAGCAACGCGACCACCGAACCTAAACTATTGTGCCGTAATCACTAAAATCAAAGCAAACCGAAAATGCCGAGCGTTGCGAATCTGTCTTAAACGCTTTGTTATGCATATTTAGTGTTACTCAGTACTTTCTTCAACTTGCTCCAGTATATATTCCAATTCAATTTCAACCTCATGCCACAAGCGAATTGCTAAATAGAACACCATGACCACAAACTGCTCTTTGACTGAAAGAAGCGAGTACTTTTTACCTAAACCGGGCGGTCGATCAGGATTGTTGGAAATAACCTCTTGAATAAGAGCCTGATCTTCAGAAGTAAAGCTTTTATAAAAGTTATTAACTTCCGACTTTGACAGCTGCATGTCTGCTCGGTGGGCAAACTTATTACGAATATTGGTAACTGAGACAAGTGGCTTGTATATTTCCTCGTCCAAGCCAAATGCAACAGCAAGTTTGAGCTTATTTGAGAAATCTATTTGCATCTTCTCAATGTAGTCAGGATTAGTCGCAACTAGCGATACAAAACGATCTATATCTTGCTCCAAAGCCATGTGAGCTCTGATAACAGCCCCTAGTTCATCTTCATTAAGTAAAACCGACATTAACTTTTGGTGCATCAAAACTCCTATATGCATAACGCCCTGTTAAGGGGTGAGCAACGCAATACCAATGCCGCCGCATACCACCTTAATCACTAAAATCAACGCATAGTAAAAATGCCACGCGTTGCGAATCCCTCTTGAACAGTTTGTTAGCTATTTTTTTCCAACGCCTCTCGGAGCTTAGCTATCGTATGTTGACTGTAGACTTTAATTCCATTGCGCTCTAACAATGCAGTAGCTACCCCTGAGCCATCGATTTTGATCCCGTTGAATGTACCGTCATAAATTTTTGAACTGCCACAGGAAGGGCTGCCTTCAGCGAGTATCGCGTACTTTATTTGTTGTTTTTTGCAAAGCTCCAAAGCGTTCTCTGCCCCGCTTACAAATTGTTCAGTAACATCAATACCATCATTTCCAACAACGTTTGCCAAACCATCAAGCACATCAACACCTTTACCAGTAATGATTTCGGCAGGTGCTCTAGGAATAGGTAAACCTGCTGAGACTTCGGGGCAAAAGGTCACTAGTTCTGCGTTTGACTTGAGCCATAGCAACTCAGGCTCTTTGACTGATAAACAGCTCGCATTGTATCTAACGTTGTTTCCAACCAGACATGAACTAACGAGAACTTTTACCACTGGAACTCCTTTATATACTAGAAATAGCTAACGCCGCATTAAGGTGTGAGTAGCGCTTGGCTATACTTGAGCGAAGCGAAACTGCCAAGCGTTGCGAATCACTCTTAAATGCTTTGTTAGCCCAGTGGTTGACTAGTACATATAACCTAGCCAATCAAAATTTCCAACACCCCACTGCTTATCTCTGAGTGGTTTCACATACAGTTCATCAATATGCTCTACAGCAACTCCAAAGTTGGTGTGCTCGTGAAGCTTTAACCAAGACTTCATACACTGCACTTTGTTAAAGCCATTTGATAAGTAGAAATCATGTAACTCAGATATGAGGATTATGAAATCAACGTCTTTAGTTTCGGCAAATGCCGATACTTCTGACAACATGAAAGAGCCAATACCTTGCCCTCGATAACGTTCATCAACACAGTAGTCGATTACGCCCAGAACCTTATGTATTTCCCCACCGACGCTAATAACGCGATAATCCAGTCCAAGATAGCCAACCAACTGTTCACCTTGAAAATGAAAGGCACGCATATGAGGTAACTGCTTATCGAAGGCTTACCTAATCAACACTCTAAGTCTGTGTCTAAGGCAGTGAACGCCGCACTTCAGACAATGTAGTCTTCGGTGGTCCGTCCCCTTTCTCATGATCTTGTTAAGTCATCAGAACAATTATCCAACCAAAATCTTATGAAAGAGCACTTCCCTCTATTTTATGACTGCTTTCTTGAATACACACACAACAATATCGCAGTACTCATGAGTCAATACAGAGCTCTCAATGTAAAAGCCTGGTTCGGTGTACGTGACATCCAAGCATTAGAGCCAGCGCAACAAGTAGTTATGAATAATGTTCAACTAAGTGCAAAACACTATTTATTCCTAAACATTGGAGACTTCGAAAGAAACAGTGACCCTATATTTGAGCACTTCCTGAACAGACGTTACGATGTCACATTAGTCGAAACAGAAACGCTTAAAAATGTCGCTAACATTAAATGGCCAAACACGTTCGCCACTGACGTTATTGACATATACAAAGATAACCGTATTGCAATGATGTCAATGAAGGTTAAGCCTAGTACAGGGCTAGTTCAAAGCCTCTAGGTACAATTAAAAAGCGCCGGAACTTATAGAGAACCGGCGCCTTGAATGCAAAGTTTCACCTACTACTTAAACTCATGTAACACAACAGACTTATTCTGTAAAACACGACTACTTAAACATGCTTGTTTAGCTAACCCTTCAGTCTCTTTGGTATTTTTAGTTATTGTATTCTTGAATTTTTTAAAAAATGGAATAACTGCGTCTGAAGGTGTCGGAATATACCCCAAAGATAGAAACAACGACTCAAGGGTCTTCTTACATTTATCACTATCTTCAATTGCATCGAAATAATACTTAAAACCAGCCATATTAAGTTTATGCGGCATCGGAACGCCAAATTGAAATTGTTTCTGTATTACTTCGCGTATTAAAGCTGTCTGTTCTTGCGTTAATTCTCCTTTAGAGAGGTAAGCCTTCATCTCGACATACGTCACTGACTTTTTGGCCTCCTTTGGCTCACTCGAGCCATTACAGCCCGCTAGAAACACAAACATCATCACAATAACTATCATCTTTTTACACAAACCTAACTCCTCATATAACTGATTGATTATGAAATTCATTAACATGCTAAAGTTTAAGGACTCCAGTAGATACTAATCCGTAATCTACACTCGATGTATTGGTTTATATGCATTTGTAATCACTTATACTAAAGAATAAGATCTATGCAAATTAGTTATATTGACAATGTAGACATAAGCTAGATATATACAATCAGCATGTGGTTTACCCCCATTATTATAGGATTCGAAATGAGAGATAGAGACATCTATTGTTAGTTTTCGATGACTCCAACTCTGTTTAGGAGGGCTATAAAGTAAGAACGACTTACTTGGCTGTCTGGAAAAGCTTGGTTTCTTAATGCTTCTATTGCCTTATGATGCAATTCTGAAACATCAATTTCTTGTACGATTTCCATATCATGTCCTCGAAAAGGGCTAACGCCCTGTTAAGGTGTGAGCAACGCAATACCAAAGCCGCCGCATACCACCTTAATCACCTAAACCAACGCATAGTAAAAATGCCACGCGTTGCGAATCACTCTTAAACAGTTTATTAGCTATTTTTTCAAGAAATCAAGAAAGTTAACGTCAAACACACCTTCTTCATCTTCTATACGAACCATAGAATTGAAAGAGGCTTCTTCAAAAGAAGGGTTTTCTTTTAAGATGTCTAGAAACAATGGCTTAATTCCATCACTTTCTATCGCCAAAGCAAGTGATTCGTGCGCAATCCTAATCAGTAGTTTAATATCTTCATCTTCATCTTCATCGCCTGAAAGCTCCTCCTCCTCCCAACTTTCCATGATATCTCGAAGTTTAGATACATTCTTATTACCTCTTTCAAAATCAGAGAGAATAATAAACTCATTATGTGAGACTTGATTATGTTGGACAAAATCCAGCCCATCCTTATTCCATATATTCCAATGCATGTCATAATGCCAAAAGGCTACAGATATAGTCATATGGGAAAAAGCCTTCTGGCTCACGTAAAATTTTAATTCATTAATTCTGCTATCAATTAGCGTTAATAAAACACTCTTGTAACAATCAACTAGCTCAGTTTTATCTATCACAACAATTCCTATAGTGGATAAAGATTAAAAAGTGACGATTCCGATAAATAGCTAACGCCGCATTAAGGTGTGAGCGACGCTTGGCTATACTTGAGCGAAGCGAAAACGCCAAGCGTTGCGAATCACCCTTAAATGCTTTGTTAGCTGTATACTAAATTATTTCTGAGAGATGCCCATTTACTGGCTCAGAAGGCATGCCTTGTGTGTGTTTAGCAAATGATTCAGGACAAGGGAGTTGGTTGACTACTCTTTTCTCCACATGACTATAATAAAACTGGTTGTCCCATGTTTTAGATATAAATCTATTTTTATAGGAATTTAACCTATTATCACTCCCACCCCAACCGAACCAAATTATAGGGGTATACTCTTTTTCACTTTCACAAGTCGGTATATTACTGAAATTCGCAATTTTGTTACATGCGGAGCTCAAGTCAGCGTCGCATAAGTAAAAAAGGTTCCAGACACGAACATAAGCGTTTATAGGAATGTCCTTCTGAGCAATTTTATAAGCATCCAAAAAGCGATTGCGAACGGCTGGAAGCATTTTGTCGCCATTGAGATCGAGAGGTTGCAGTTCTCCAAATATGTGAGGTTGAGCCGAACCAGGATTTTTACCAACTATGGCTCCAACACAAATACTCGGTTCTTGCGGGTCAAATTCCGTAAGGTAAATACGAGTATCAAACCTAAAAAGTTGACCATTTATTTTTTCAAATCTTGCAAAATAACTCAATTTTACCTCCTTGCAGCTAACGCCCTGTTAAGGTGTGAGCAACGCAATACCGACGCCACCGCATACCACCTTAATCACTTAAACCAACGCATAATAAAAATGCCACGCGTTGCGAATCACTCTTAAACAGTTTGTTAGCTGTTGGTTTTTGGTATTACCTTAAGACTTGGGTTAGGTGAGTCTGTAAGTTGTTTTACGATTCTATACTCACTTTGTCCTGAGCTACCAAGAGCGTCAACATAATGAATTGTAACAGTTGACTCATCAGGTATAGCGCTAGCAAACCTAAACTGAAATTGAACTTCTTGACTCATTTCCCAAGCATGAACTTCCGTTGGATGCTGCTGTGCCATCGGCTCACTAAATACTATATTCAAGTTAGTAGATGTACTTCCTGTGTTTTTTACATTAAATCTAAACGTACTTTTACCAGAACTATGAGCAGCCCCAACAGCAAGGAATACAAAATTAGGCTTTGCCGCCTCAACACGCCGTTTGTTTTCCAATTCAACAACATTGCGCTCAGCTTCCAATTGAGCTCTAGTAACTTCAACCAACTCTCGCTGTTGTTTAACAGACTGATTAAGTTCCGCAGCTTGCAGCTCAAGTGCTTTGGTACTCTGTTGTAACTCTTTCCCTTGCTGCAAAAAACCGAGTACTAGCCACAAAAATGCTACAGGTCCAAAGATGCCGGCAAAGAAGTCTCCAACTTCGTTTAAATCCATGACAAGTATTTGCCCAATTCGATCACTTAATATTGAGAGCAAACCGACCATGTATATTGCCGTCAATACAAAACCAATCACAGTTAAATTTTTATTCATAATCTCCTCAGACAGCTAACGCCCAATTAAGGGGTGAGCAACGCTACCACCCGACCTAAAGCATTGTACCGTAACCACTAAATTTGAAGTATAAGAAAAAATGCCAAGCGTTGGGAATCCCTCTTAAATTGTTTGTTATAGCTACAACTCCCCACGAGCGGCTTTGAAAGCATCAGCCATTGCATCACTAAACGGATTATTCTTGAGCCTTTCAATTTCGGATTCCAACTCCAAAATACGAGCTTTCCTTTGAGAGTCCTTCATATTCAAGTCGCTTATAATTCCTCTATATGCGGGAACAATTGAAGACTTAACCTTTTCTGTTAGTTCAGCGATTGAATTAAAGTAACTAGGATTATGAAGCTCTGATAACTGAGTCTTAAATTGCTTAAGTTTGAATTGTTTTTCTTTTAGTTCTTCGTCGGCATCATCGTACAGTTTGCGTTCACCAGTAAGATGTGAGCTATTGCGGAAGAAAACTAGTACGTGTTTCTTGTATTTCTTTGAAGCTAGCAAATATTCCCAGTGAGTAACACTTCGGCGACCACCTGTCATTTTAGGGAGGATTGAACCATAGCGGTCTCCTACTAGTAAGATCACGAAATCAGCTTCTTTGATACCCCTTTCGATTTGGGATTTTGACGAGTTATTCGATGCGGGCTGAATATCTAGTGCGTTGACATTGATTGACTCTGACCGCAATACATCTGCTATTGCCTGTCTCTCGTCCATAAAATCAACAAATGTCGAGCTGATAAACACCGAAGGATGTAAGCTTTGACTAATACTCAATTTAACTCCTTTGTTTCATTTATTGGGTAGCTATAACGCCCTGTTAAGGTGTGAGCAACGCAATACCGATGCTTCCGCATACCACCTTAAACACTAAAATCAACGCATAGTAAAAATGCCACGCGTTGCGAATCACTCTTAAACAGTTTGTTAGCAGTCTACTTAAAACTCCCACCAAAACTTGTTATTTTCCTCAGACAGTTGCTTTAAGTTGTCTAGCACATTGGATAAACACGACTCCATTAATTCATAATCAAGATCTGGTAATTTCACATCATTGTACATTGCTGTGAAAGTGAAAGGTTCATGTGAAATATTATGAACAATTTCACTTCTAACTTTCGAGTACGCAATAGAACCGATAGAACCTTTATGGATATGGTCTTCAAACCATTTTCTTTGATTAGAGTTAAGGTGCAGTTCTTTTACCTGTTCTCTTACAAACTCTGGTTCTCTGACTGATTCACCAATTTCTGTTAGCTTGACTACATAGGCATCATAGTTTCGGCTAAAGCTTTTACTAGGTAAGCAACCTAATAACCCTACTGGGTGAATTTTATCCCAAAACTCATAACCGCTGAACTTCACTAAAGTATCAGTAAATGCTTCTGCTTTTGAATATATTGTCTTGCTCTCTGCACCGTCTCCGGAAAGCTGAAACCTCTTACTACCGATCGCCTCGATATAGCAACAGCACAGAGCTAACGCTTCTTCTTCAGAGATTTGAGCAATTTCTCTTATTTTTGCTAATTTCAGTTCTAGGTGTTCCAAATACACCTTATGAGAAATTATTTTTACTACTGTATTCATTATTACCTCTGTGACTGCTAACGCCTTGTTAAGGTGTGAGGCACGCAATACCGAACCCTCCGCATAACACCCTAACCACTAAACCTGACGCATAGCAAAAATGCCACGCGTGCCGAATCACTCTTGAACAATTTGTTAGCAGTTTTTTCTACACAAAATTATGCTTTTATCGCATACACCGTTATGTGGTTTGAAGTTTCACGCTCATAGACACTGACATGAAGCACTTGGAACCCTGCTTTCTCTAGTTCAACAACTAGATCACTTTCAGAGGTAACATGACGATATGGACTGCCATCCCTATAAGTTTCATAGCTAATTTCATTTTTAGAGCACAAGCTACTGACAAAAAATACCCCGTTTTCAGACAGTGAACGATAAACATGACTCAAAAATATGACTCGATCTGCACCGATAATGCAATGCAAGCAATTACCGTCAATAACAACATCATAACGTTCTGGAAGTTCAAGAGACGCTACCGTTAGGTCCGCTAAATAATAATTACCCTCGACTCCTGTTGCTCTGGCTTTTTCCTTTGCCCATTCAATTGCGGTTGGTGAAATATCTATACCTGCCACCTCAAAGCCTAACTTCTGGAAAGCTCTGCAATGATGTCCTTCACCGCAACCTAGTTCGAGCAGTTTACCTTGCACCGTTCGTTTAAATAGCTCGAGAAAACGCTCAACTAAAACTGCTTTAGACATTCGCTCGTTGCCACCCCAACCTTCCCAGCCAGCTTCGCGAGCTTCAACATACATGTCTTCATGAACTTGGTAGTTTTGTTTCATATTCATCCTTGACTGCTAACGCCTTGTTAAGGTGTGAGGTACGCAATACCTAAGCTTCCGCATAACACCTTAACCACCAAACCTAACGCACAGTAAAAATGCCACGCGTGCCGAATCACTCTTGAACAATTTGTTATGTGCGTTGCCAACCTTTAGCCACTAAATACTTATCAGGGATCCTTAAGCGAACTTCTTCATCAATTTCGGCAAGAGTATCGAACAAATCTGGATAACTAACTTTACGTGATAAAATACTGAAGCTTATACCTTTCGATACTTCACTGAAAAATAAGCTATTTCGCTCAAAAGTAATCCTAATTACCGAATATCTATAAAGGGAAAACTCAAGCACAAACCTCTGAAATGGTATGTTGGTGCTCTCTGAAGTACAAAAGTCATCAGCAGCACTCCCCCAGTAATCAGATATTTGAGTGACTAAGCTCGCTTCAATTTCGTCGATATCCATTCGATGATCCATTATTTTTATAGCTCCAAGCACATAACGCCCTGTTAAGGGGTGAGCAACGCAATACCGATGCCGCCGCATACCACCTTAAAAACTAAAATCAACGCATAGTAAAAATGCCACGCGTTGCGAATCCCTCTTGAACAGTTTGTTATGTAATTTTTTGTGCTGCCTCTATAACCAAAAGCAACGATACCCCACCAACAATGATAGGCAGAATAAACTCGAAAAAGGAACGTATCATTGAAACTGGTTTTTTAGCAGATAACCACACACGATTTTTACGATATAGCATTAATCGAGATGAACTAACCTCTTCAGCTATTGGGTCTTTTGGACGATATTCGTTTTCGCGTTCGATTACATGGTTTTTATACTCTGATACGTCGAGCTCAATCACAGCTTTTTTCCACACTATGAAATCGGAGAATGCATATAAGATAAATGCAAAAATAAAGTAGACAAGCATCGCTGCGAGTACATAGAAAAACGAACTTTGTTCAGTTGCAGCTAGCTCAATCCCCAAAGCACTTACTTTGTTCGGAACAATACCTGTTTTAGCGAAAAACACCCCTAACATACTTAACCCGAGAAGCATTCTTCGTTCCTTTCTCGTCACCTCTGAAAGAGGGTCTACAAGTGCTTTTTCGCTGTTACTTTCTGAAGTTGAACTCATCTTTTTACCAAAATTACATAACGCCTGCGATAAGGGGCGACAAAGCATACCGTCCAAGCTCGACTTGCATGCCATAAACACCGAAGCCAAACCAGAACCAAAATCGCCGTGCGTTAGGCGTCCCTCTTAATTGCTTTGTTATGAAACTTAAATTAAACCAATAAGTTGTGCAATGTGCACGTACTGACTTTAAGAATAAGCTCACCGAATCAGATGCAACTTCTTCGAATACCGAAAGCACTTTGATTCAGGGCGTTTGCATTGACCATGCGGTTAGCTAATAGCCGAGCGTTGTTGGGTTGTAGCAAAAGTCGTGTACGGCGTATTAGCGAGACTGCCCTACTCGTTCAGCCCGAAAACTCACAACTTCCAATTAGCTAAATCAAAGCATATTTCAGCGACAGTGTTAGGAACAAATACAGAACTTTAAGAAGGTTTCATAACGCCCTGTTAAGGTGTGAGCAACGCAATACCGAAGCTCCCGCATACCACCTTAAACACAAAACACAACGCATAGCAAAAATGCCAAGCGTTGCGAATCACTCTTAAACAGATTGTTAGCTTTACCGGCCAAATCCTATACCTCTAGATCGAGAGCGCTTCTGTTGTAACTTTTGCGTATGAGTTAACTCTGGTTTGAGTGTAAGAGAGAACTCTAATCCAAACTCTTTCAAACTCATACACCTTGTAAGCTTATTTTCCCCATTTACTGCAGCCACAAAAGCAAAACTACCCGATACCCCACCAGATGAAGATCCTGGTGTTTTTTTACCTTTGATCACCTCTTCAAGGTATTCAATAAACTGAACTTGATTCTTTCCGTACTTGAATATGTTTCCAACATCTGGGAGGCGTCTATTTGAGAAATATGTACAAGCCCTGACATCAAAACAACCGCCATCATTAGTTCCATAGACCAAGAAATGGTGCGTATCATTGTCAACCAGCTTCCTCTTGGTTGTTTCATATGAAATATACTTGGACTTTTCAGAGGCAAGCGCTGCGTTATCAACTTTAAATTCAATTAACAGCCACTTTTCATCATTACCCAGAATAGAATCTCCGGCAGCTTCTTGCTTGCCGTCCAGTGGAGATAATATCGCTTCTTCAGGGACATACTTTCGAATAAAAAAGTACTCAACTGTTTTTTCCCACCACTTCATATACACCTCTATTTTGTGTGAAGCTAACGCCGCATTAAGGGGTGAACAACGCAAACCACCCTACCTAAACCATTGTGCCGTAAACACTTAAGCTAATTCAAACCAAAACTGCCAAGCGTTGTGAATCCCTCTTGAATGCTTTGTTAGTTGCCAAACCTAAAGCTTTGATTTTAAGTTAATTACCGCTTTACCAACGCTAGCTTTATGTACTTTGAAAAACTCAAATCAGGCGCAGTTTCAAAGCGCCTGTCACTGAAACCACATAGGACTCAAAACGCCGTAGAAAACGGACTAACAACACCAAAAAGATCTTTTGAGAAGACAATATTACAAAGCTGACTTTCAACAAGTTAATCGGTTTCTGAAACGGAAAATCCAACCACAAAAGAAACCTGAGAACGATTTTTCACAAACCCGAGCGATTTAGAATTGAAATACGAAACCCGACCAAAAACACACTGACTTTAACTCTAAACACTCTGCTCTAGCTGCGTTTTCCTCGTTGGCAACTAACGCCCAATTAAGGGGTGAACAACGCCTCCCCCCAAACCTAAAGCATTGTGCCATAAACACTAAATTTGAAGTAGAAGCTAAAATGCCAAGCGTTGTGAATCCCTCTTAAATTGCTTGTTATAACCGGTTAAAGCAAGGTTTGAAGTTTCGTTAAAATACTTTCAGAATATAAGCCTGCTAAGACACCGATAATTAGTCCTCCTGTAAGATCCTCCACGGTAATAGCTTTAGTCGCTTCAGGCTTTCTGGAAGCAAGCAGACTAATCACTAAACCTAAAGCGACACTTCCACCTAGCACGCCCCAGTTCATGAGAACTTCATCTGAAGTTGATAAAAGCGTATTTTTTATAACATAACCAACAGCTGCACCAATCATTCCGCCAGTAGGAACAGCAAATGCAGAAGGAAGAATTGAGATTCTTGAGGTTACAGTGCGAGTGTGTACTACATCGTCATTTAACTTATAAGTTGCTTTAAAAGATACATCCATTTTCTTTGATTTTAAAAGGTGAGGTGCTCTGTATGAAAATGGAAATGTTATCGTACTACCAACAGGTAGAGAGATTCCTTTCGAAAACTCTCTACCTTGAACCTTTTCTAGCCGCTCCATGACCCTTTTTAGTTTATCTTTATTTATAGAGTAAGCTTTAGGCAAAAATGACTCCTCAGACTCAAAGCTTATAACTTCTTTCTCAAGCCGCTCTACATCTTCCCATTCATCAATTTTTAAAGCTTCTTCTGCCCAGTAGGGTGTTGTTGGCTGTGTTTTCTTTTTTGAAAAAATAGAAGCATATCCATCTACAAGTTCGACAATAGCCAGTGCTATAGCCTCACTGAATGAAATTTTCTTTCTGCGTTTTCTCGCATACGCACTTTCCACACCCTTTTCTAACTCTCTGATTAAGCGTCGTTTCTTATCTTCGAGTTCTGTTAGGTTAGTAGCATCAAGGTCATCATTTATTGATAGCTCTCGACCGGCGGAAAGAGTATTAAAAACTTGCAAATCTGATATAGGTTGACCTGAAATATTCGTAACATTTAAGCTCACTGAATACTCTTGGCTACCCGCTATATAATCTTGTGTCACCAAATTAATGGCGATATTTTCTGAATCTTTCACCAATTATCCTTGAGGTTATAACGCCTTGTTAAGGTGTGAGGCACGCAATACCGAAGCTTCCGCATACAACCTTAACCACTAAAGCCAACGCATAGTAAAAATGCCACGCGTGCCGAATCACTCTTGAACAATTTGTTATAACTTAGATGACACAGCATCTCTAAGTAACTCGATGACACCAACCAAACTTTCCGATTTATTGGTACTTTCAATATCGTCAGGGCAGATCCAATTTAAAAAGTCATCAGCATGTTGCCCACCAAACATTTCAATGATTTCTTTTTGCACTTCGGTCGGTGAAAGATGCACAGCTCTATCACTAACATGCGCAACGCAATGATTTCTCAGTTTGTTAATTGCTTTGTTCTTTTTGACGGCTTCATTAAATTTCCCTCTTACCTTATTGTGTTCAGGAATTAATTTATTGAGCTCATTGCCATACTTGGTGTTTAACTCTACATATTTACAGCAATTAATCACTAATGAAAATGTACACAACCGCCAAATACATTGCTTTTTTACAAAGTTCTGTGGTTCTTGCAGAAATGGCTTCGATTCATAGTCCTTTAAAACAGTCACAGCCATCGCCAGATCTCCAAGTAAATCTGTCAAAATTTGCTCTATTTCAACCCATTTTTTTGACATAGCTTCCTCTGAGTTATAACGCCTTGTTAAGGTGTGAGGCACGCAATACCGAAGCCTACGCATAGCACCTTAACCACTAAAACTAACGCATAGTAAAAATGCCACGCGTGCCGAATCACTCTTGAACAATTTGTTATGTAGCCGACTTTCAGCTTAGTGCTTTCTGCCCAATTAGGATTTTGGGGGCAATACCAGCTTTGCGATACAAACCTAAAGCAGATTCATTGAAGGAATATACTTCTAAAAACAGCTCTTCTCCGCCGTTAGAAATAGCCCTTTCCTCAAATGCCTCTATTAGCGCCAATCCAACGCCTTGGCTTCTAAAGCATGAATCCACTACTATTTGTTCAATGCTCGCGATTTTTCGCTGTTTGAGCGTCCAAGACTTACGAACCCATAGCTCACCAAAAACAAAACCTACTAACAGCCCTTTGCTTTCGGCTACCAGAAAAATCGAGCTTTCACTTTCGATTATCTTGTGCAGGTCTATTTTTTGTTCAATTTCTTCCGGTGATAAGAAGTCATCAGGTAAATTTGCTTGATGATACTCATTAAGCTGAAACTGTAGTTTCTTGATAACACTGATATCTTCAATGCGAGCTTGGCGAATATTTAACATATATAAATCCTTTTAACTTACCGTCCTCTCGTGGCTACATAACGCCTTGTTAAGGTGTGGGGCACGCAATACCGAAGGTTCCGCATAACACCTTAACTACTAAAGCCAACGCATAGTAAAAATGCCACGCGTGCCGAATCACTCTTGAACAATTTGTTATACGAATTTCTTCAGTGCCAACACTTGCTGTTCAAATAACTCACAATCTGACTTTGAGTATGACTTAGCGACATTAACTCATTGAACGCCCGTTTCATCTATGTGACGAAACTCGACTTGAAGTGCATATTTAGAACAACGAAAAAGAGCAAAAACCAAACCTACAACCGTCAGACTAAGAACTAAAACTAGTAGCCATTGTGGCACCTCTTCCAACCTTGGAATAACTAACCAAACTGCCCCTGAAAAAACACATACCCAGAATAAAACTTGACCTAAATTATCAAGAAAACTTAACTTTTTAACCCTAACATTGTTTATCTTAGACAAAGGATATGAGTCTTTCTTAAACCTGAACTCTTTTGAATCCAAGTTAAAATCATTACTTTTGTACATAATTTCCCTCTATTCGTATAACGCCGCGTTAAGTGGTGAACAACGCTGACACCAAACCTAAACCATTGTACCTTAAACACTTAACCCGACTAGAACTGAAATCGCCAAGCGTTGTGAATCCGCCTTAAACGCCTTGTTAGGCGAAGTTTTCCACCAGTGTTTAAGTTGTTTTGAAAGCAGATTACCCGAAACCAAATAAGCAACCAAACACCCACTGACTTTTTGTGATTCAAGAACTACTGAAGCCACTATGTTTCAGCCAAGATTTTAACAACCACGAAATGCTGACCTTCAGCAACAAAGCAGGTTTTGAACCCGAGAATGCCAAAGCTACAAACTAGCAGCAAAATCGAAAGCCTCAATTGACTTGCCCTTGCCACACTTTGAGCCAGTGAAACTCACAACCAACCGACTATGAAAGCCAATGAGGCAACCCGAAAACCTTGGCATGTTTTACGGCCAGAGAGATTCAAGAATTTGAACCGACAATCTTGAATTGCCGACTTAGAAAAACGAATGCTCAAAGAGACCTAAGAAAATGAGAACAAAGAACTTTCCTGCCCGTCGCCTAACGCCGCATTAAGGTGTGAGCGGCGCTTGGCTATACTTGAGCGAAGCGAAACTGCCAAGCGTTGCGAATCACTCTTAAATGCTTTGTTATGGCGCAACTCTCAAAGATGGCCACCTAACTAACCACCCTTTCGAATTTACACGATTTTCAAATATTGCTCGTGACCTTTTCGGATTATGCGTGATGCAGTAGCCAAATAAAGATTCGACCCCAAATGCTGATACAACTTCATATTGATTCACACCTGTTTGACGAACGCCAACGGCAGTTTCTTTTTCAGGCCAGTAGCTCATAGCATCCACTGAACTTTGATAAGGTTCATCACCATTACGTTCATGCATTTGAGCTTGATTTCGAACTTGCCAATTAAGCTCAGGCATACAACCTTTCAAGTACTCTTCATAACCCAGATAGGCATTAGGATTCGATTCATTAAGATCAAAGTAAATCACATCAACGTCATTCAAAGCAGTCGTAGATTCAAACCCATGTAACGAGTCCCAAACTAAATTTCGCACGAAACCCGCTGCTATATAACACTGAGGTAGGTTCAGCAGAGACACATGATTTAGTGCCTCAGTCCGTATTGGGTCACGTTTTATTAATTCTACGATTTCGTCCATTTTCGCCCTGCGCCATAACGCCCAATTAAGGTGTGAAGCACGCAACCACGACTCTCAATTTGACCACCGTAAACACCGAACTCAACCCAAACCGAAAATGCCAAGCGTGCTGAATCACTCTTAAATTGTTTGTTAGGTTTGTTGCAAATATGGTGCTATAAAGTCAACCAGAAAGCAGTATAACAATATAATACCGGCTCCAAATCCCGACAAAACTGTTGGAATAACTGTAAAAACCCAGACCCTAGCGTTAATCAGTGCGCTTTTTTGCTCAATACGCTGTATTTCACTTAGAGACGACATGTCGGGCTTTTGAAGCCGTTTTGAGACTCTGTGCATTTGTACTGAAACACTGATCATTTTATATAGTTCAAATCCTATAAATGTCATCAGTGATATCAGTATAAGTGCGCCTGAGCTTAAAATAGCCCATTGAGGTAAATCACTTTTTAGACTTGACCATAAAGTAAAGAAACCGACATAACCAGCAGCAATAATTACATTGCTGTAAGAGTTAGCTTTTCCGTATACGTGAGCAACTACTTCTTTTGTCGCCGCTATATTTTCGTTTGTCATGATACGAGCTTGCTGCTGACTCATCCGATTAATGTGACCCGCTAAATCATTGTGCCTATCAACACAACGTCGTTCCATATCGTATATTTCTCTGCTCAATTCACTATCTCCAGAAAACCTAACGCCGCATTAAGGGGTGAACAACGCAAACCACTCAACCTAAACCATTGTGCCGTAAACACTAAAGCCGATTCAAACCAAAACTGCCAAGCGTTGTGAATCCCTCTTGAATGCTTTGTTAGTTGCCAAACCTAAAGCTTTGATTTGAAGTCAATTGCCGTTTTGCCAACACTAGCTTTACGTGTTTTGGTAGACTCAAATCAGGCGCAGTTTCAAAGCGCCTGTCACTGAAACCACTTGGAGCACGCAACGCCGTAGAAAACGAACTGACAACACCAAAAAGCTCTTTTGGACAGACAATGTTACAGAGCTGACTTTCAACATATAAATCAGTTTCTGAAACAGAAAAACAAACCACACAAGAAACAAATCACGATTTCAAAAACCTAAATAACTAAAAATTGAAATACGTAAACCTAACCAAAAATACACGGGCATTAACCCTGAACATTCTGTTTTGGCTGCGTTTCCCTCGTTGGCAACTAACGCCCTGCTAAGGGGTGAACAACGCAATACCGAAGCCGCTGCATACCACCTTAATCACTAAAATCAACGCATAGTAAAAACGCCACGCGTTGTGAATCCCTCTTGAGCAGTTTGTTAGTTTGCAGACCCAAAACGTTGATTTTACGTTATTTTAAACTTTGCGAACAACAAACTTTATGTACTTTGATGCACTTAAGTCAGGCGTAGTCTAAAAGCGGCTAGTCAATGAAACCACTTGGAACAAACAACGCCGCAGAAAACGAACTCACAAAACCAAAAAGCGCTTTTGGAAAACCAATCTCACAATGCGGACTTTCAACAAAGCCGCTGAAACCACGTGAACTTACCACACCAGAGAAAACGCCATTTCAGCGAGTAAATCGGCTTTTGTACCAACAAACTCAACGAGCAGAGTTTCAGCAAAAAAGTTCGACTCAGTGAACCCAAAAATCGCCGCACCAAAGAACAAATCAACCGTTGAAACGATGCCAATTTTGGATTTTTACCACGCTAATTAAGACTGAAATTGAACGCCGATACGATAATTTCAATTTTGAGCTTTGACCACTAGATCTTGCGATATAGCTGCATTTTTCCTCTTGCAAACTAACGCCGCATTAAGGTGTGAGCAACGCTGCCACCTTACCTAAACCATGCACCTTAAACACGAAACCCAACGCAGAGACGAAAATGACAAGCGTTGGGAATCACTCTTAAATGCTTTGTTAGCAGACTATTCAGTCTTGCGCACGTTCATACATATCTAGCAAGTCAAATGGAGCAAGGTTTTTACCTAATTCCGTTAGAGTTAATTGTTTTTCATTGGGTAAATTTTGAAACTTTAATTCAAAGCGTAAATCGACTTTAGTAAAAAGTAACTTTTTGATCTCATTTACTCTTAACTTTGTTAATGGATATTCTTCTTTTTCAGAATTTTCAACCAATAAGAATAACTTCATCAAAGTACCTAACTCATGAAGTGAACACTGATACAAAGAGTTTTTATATAAGTACCCAATACTTATCGATAGATCCGTCTCAACTTGCTTAACCTTTTGGATTAAGTCATCACTTACAGATTGCATTTTTGATGATGCAATACATTGACTATTCTTACTTTCATACTCGATTAATGATTTGTTTACCGCATTGAGCATAAGCTCATCGGTAGCAGATGCTAAACGAGGTAATAGAAGAAAAAGTACTAGGATTATAATTTTTTTCATTCAGACACCTTACATCCGTAATGCACAGCTTTCCAAAACTGGCGTTCTTTATGACTAATCTTACCTCGTATCATTTGTAAACCTGCAATTGTACTGATTTGGTTTTTAGCATGGCGTTCTAATGCCCCAAAAGATCTAAAAAAGTACTCCCAGTTCGTTTGATATATACTCCAAGAAGTGGTGGCGACATCGTTAGACACTAGTTGAAATCCCAATGTTTTCTCTATAGGTCCGGCAGACGCTGGAGCTTTTACAGTTAAGCCACCAAAAATCACAGCCAAATGTCCCAAAGCTATAGCAACCCAACCATCATCAATCTTGGCATTCATTTCGTTTATAGCATTTAGCGCTTCTTGGCTTTCCTCATCAAATGTCAATCCAATTAATACTGGACACGGTTTGTTTTGCATTTCAAATACTCCTAGTAAAATCTAACTATAATTTTTTGGAGCGAGTTTTTTAAAAAAAATCAGAATATTTGCGTATCAGTTTTACTTATACTGAAAATGATAGATCTCATTGTTACTTGTTTTGGCTGCTAACGCTTTCTATACGGCGATTTGCCGTTTTTCTGGCAGGCTACCGCCTTCTTTCTTATCAAAAGCGCTATCAATCGTAGCACTTATATGCATGAAACAAATAGAAAAACAGTATGAATATGTGTGGTGGCGCGCGCAATTAGGCGGCGCACAGCACGCTAATTTCAAAAGTGGTGATACATTAACGGAGCTGTATAAATAAACAGGTTAATTTATCATGAAAAGTCAGTTTTTACTTAGTGTAAAAGAGCACATGCTTACTCGTCATTATGCGAATAAAACTATCGAAAGTTATCTATTTTGGATAAAACGTTTTATCACTTTTCACCAGCTCGCCCACCCATCAACACTAGCAGAAGATGATGTCATTCAATTTCTGAGTTACTTAGCGGTAGAAGAAAAAGTTGCGGTAAAAACGCAAGCTTTGGCGCTGAACTCAATATCATTTTTATATCGTGATTATTTTAAAACCCCACTATCACTTGATATGAGATTTCAGAAATCCTTGACCGAAAAGAAACTTCCCGTTGTGTTAACTAGGGAGGAGATCCGAAGATTCGTTCAGCATATCGACCCGAGGTATAGACTCCATATTCAGCTACTTTACGGCTCCGGGCTTCGAGTTATGGAATGTTTACGCTTAAGAGTTCAAGACATCGATTATGATTATGGTGCAGTTCGCGTTTGGCAAGGAAAAGGAGGTAAAAATCGTACAGTCACATTAGCCAAAGAACTACATGAACCACTCAAAGCTCAAGTTAATTTAGCAAGAAACTACTACTTTAAAGATAGGCACATGCCTGGTTATGCGGGCGTATATATCTCTGAAGGTTTACGACGTAAATACCCAAAAGCGGAGCTAGATTTTAACTGGCACTTTTTGTTTCCATCAACAAAGTTAAGCGCAGATCGAGACACTGGTGAACTCAGAAGGCATCATATCAATGAAAGCGCAATACAAAGAGCGGTAAAGCGCGCGGCAAGCGACGCAAGCATTGAGAAAACTGTAACTTGCCACACACTAAGACACAGTTTTGCCACGCATTTATTGGAATCTGGCGCAGACATTAGAACTGTTCAGGAACAATTAGGGCATACTGATGTAAAAACCACGCAAATCTATACTCACGTTATCGAGCGCGGGGCTGGCGGTGTGTTGAGTCCATTATCCAGCCTTTAGAAAAACAAAGCCACCTCGAAAGGTGGCTTTGCTTTACAACTCGTTATTGACGAACACCGAGTTTCACATTGCCTTTTGAATCAAACCAAAGTGCTTGCGAACGGCGACGTCCTATTAGTATCGGACCATCGTCATAAAAGAGAAAGTTCTTCCAGTGCTTTTTAAAAATAGACCATTTCGTTTCGATGACATTGTACTTCTCGTAGCAAAAGTAAACGGTTACATCGTCTTGCCAATCGATATGTGCCTCAGCTTCCGCTGGCATGTCAGGATCATCCGACTCCCACGCAGCCATCCAATCCACAGTTTCAGACCAATTCGCCTCGTTCATTGGCCAGTCTTGGGAACTTAGTCTATCCATATCAGGGCTTTGAGCACTGATATTTTCTTTCCAAAATTGTGCTGAGCGGGCTTGGCTCATCGGCTTAATAAAAGCCAAATCTTCTTCTGGCACAGGCATCGACTGATGCGTAAAAATCCATTTTCTTTGGTATTCGTCCAAAGGCAAATAAGACATTCAGTCTCCTTTATTACGATTTCAGCCAACCTTTCTCTGTGGCTTCTTCAATCAACTCTTTCGCTTTGTCCCATAAGGTAACAGAGCCAAATTCAATTCGTTTATTAATGGTAAGTGCTTGTTCGCGTGAGACACCATGTTCCTTCCAACTCTGACCATTATTATGGTAGTTCAAGAGCATTGGAATTAACCGATCGAGTGCTTTTGCATACTTAGCATCATCGGTCTGCGCGGCTTCAAATTCATGCCAAAGCGCCAATAGCTCTTGCTCCTGATCGCTGGGTAACATACCAAACAAGCGCTCTGCAGCTCTAATTTCTTTTTCTGCTTGCTCTTGAGACGCAGCAGTATCATAAACAAAGGTATCGCCCGCGTCGATCTCTACTACGTCATGTATCAATAACATTTTCATCACTCGGCAAATATCAACAGGTGCATTCGCATGCTCTTCCATCAATATTGCCATCAGTGCGACATGCCAACTATGCTCACCACTATTTTCGAGGCGCCCTTCAGCACTTTTAACTCGAGTTCGGCGCAAAATGCTTTTGAGTTTATCGAGCTCGATTACAAGTGCTAACTGCTTTTCCAATCGTTCCATACTATCGCCCTTCTTGCTGCCAATTCGGATTAATAAGCGACGTTAGAACGTGGTCTTGCCACTCACCATTAATCAAAAGGTAATCTTTTGCATACCCTTCTCGGTTGAACCCTACATGCTCTAGCACAGATTCACTGCGTTTATTGTGAGGCATGTAGCCAGCTTGAATACGATGCAGTTTCTGAACGTTAAACATGTAGTCGCAAGCCATGGTTAATCCACGACGCATATAACCATGCCCTTGCGCTTTTTCAGCGAGAGAATATCCGACGTTACAAGAATAAAAAGGAAAACGACTCAAACTACTAAAGGATATCGTACCTAGCATTTCACCCGAAGAGGCTCTGACTAAAAGGCAATAATACCCCAATCCCATTCGATGCAGCTCATTGAGCTTGATAAGCTTTTGCAACCAACCGTTCACTGAGAAAAAAGCCTCTTCACGTTTCGGTTCAAACGGTTTCAGGTATTCTCGGTTCGCTTGAAAATATTCGGCAATCATATCTGCGTCACCGATTTCAGCGGTACGAAGAAGCAAGTCACCGTCCAACATATGAACGGCGATAGATGAGCTGTTATCTTCCATTACAAATGATTAATTCCGTCTTTTCGTTCAATTCGATTAATTCTTACGGATACCGTAATCACGCAGTTTATTAGCGATTGAGGTATGCGATACATTTAAGCGCTTAGCAAGCTTACGGCTTGATGGGAATGACTGATACAAACGTTCCAGAACTTGAGATTCATAATCACGCATGATCTCATCCAAAGAACCGTCGATGTTAAGCGTTGCACTACCAGCGCCGACTGACTGAGGCTGAGGTAAATTGAAGTGACCCGCGTTTAGTATATCACCATCCATTTCCGTGAGCGCTCGAAGAACCATGTTATCCAGCTGGCGCATGTTTCCTGGCCACTGATAATTTGCAAGGGCATCAACTAGACCATCATCAAACTCTGGCTTATCAATCCCAAGCTGTTGAGCATGTTTCGCCACAAACAACTCAAGCAATGGTGCAACGTCGTTTGAGCGCTTACGTAACGGAGGAATGCTGAGCGTAAGTACGTTGAGACGATAATACAAATCTTCACGGAACATTCCTGCTTCAGAAAGCTCGGCAAGGTTATGTTTTGTTGAAGCGATGATACGAACATCGACATGCATCTCATCTTCTGCACCGACACGACGGAAATTACCATCTTGTAGAAAACGTAACAGCTTGATTTGAAGATGCGAACTCATTTCACCGATTTCATCAAGAAATACCGTCCCGCCATTTGCTTGCTCAAAGATGCCTTTGTGGCCTTGTTCATGATTAAATGAACCCGGCGCATGACCAAAAAGTTCGGTTTCTGCTACATCGTCAGGCATCGAAGCACAACTCAAAACTAGGAATGGCTTGCTCGCGCGGCTAGAACGGCTGTGGCAAGCTTTAGCAAGCATTTCTTTACCGGTCCCCGTTTCGCCCTCAATCAACAATGGTTGGTCAAGCACAGACAGCTTCTTAGCTTGGTTCATTAGTGCTTTATGACGGTTCGATATACCAACAAAGTGCTCAAAACCCAGAGGGTTATGCAGCGGTAGCGCTTCTTCAATTCTGGCAACTTGCTGACTAGAGCGAATCGTCATTAGAGTACTCGCTAGAGTCGAGTTTTGCGCTTCGTCTCGGATATAAACGGGCATCAACTCTAGAACATAGTCCAAGCCCTCAATCACAAGGTTTTCCCGTGTTCGGCCATTCACACCCTCAGACCAACGAGAGAAACGAACACTTGGTAACAAAGCACCGATTTGAGTACCAATCACTTCTTGCTTGTGAAGGCCAAGCAATGAAAGTGCAGACATGTTTGCCATGTCTACGGCACCTTTAAGATCAATGGCAAAAACCGGATCGGGCAAGTTATCAACTAACGAGAGCAGCTCCGTATTGTGGCGCTCCATCGGCATAAACTGGATTTTACGTACGTCTTTCACCCCCGGAATACGGCGGATTTCAGCCATCAGCTCACTAAACGTATCAAAATCAATATCTGGGCAATTCAAATAGATAATACCGCTAATATCGATTTCGATACCACGCAAGTCGATGCTTTTAGACGCTAAAATATCGAGCAGTTCTCGGGTCAAGCCGAGTCGATCTTCACATAAGACTTCAAGACGCACTTAAAATATCCCAATTCACAACTGTCAGGAAAAGTTGACAGTAGTTTCTATCATGCTTGGAATGGCGTCAAGCAATCCTATCCATCAAAGTTGATATTCGTTACGGTTTCATCGTAATTGATGCAACTTTCGCCGCCACTGCCTTGCGTATGGTGCCCAACTTAACCTGACGGTCAGGATACCAGGGTAGTGGACGCAATAAGGTCATCGCTTTCAAGCCCAAACGTGCCGTTAGAATACCAACACCTAGTCCCTGCCCTGCACGAGCAGAAACTTTGCCAGCAAGATCCATCGACATCAAATCCATACTGGCATCAATAGCGAGCTCACTGGCTCCAGCCGCCGCCATATTGACAAATACCGCTCTTAGTAACTTGATGCGAGAGGCATAACCTAGCTCTACCCCATATACTTTGGAGAGGTTGTCGATCATTTTGAAATTTCGCCACGCCACCAGCAACATATCAGCGGCAGCCAGAGGGCTCACGGCAACTAGGGCCGCACACTCGGTTGCGTGCTGTGATACGATTTTCGTTGCCAACTTGTCTTGTTGGCTCACCACCATCGAGTCATACATATCAAGAATTTCAGCGTCACTATGAGCAGGGTTAATACTGTTCTGCCAACGATCAAAGCCCGGATTCTCTGCCATCACACCACTTTGTTCTGCTACGGTTTCGCAAAAGGCTTTCCCTTTCCCAACGCTCTCACTATTAACAAGTGCTTCTGCTTCTTCTTGAACACTAAAATGATTTCGTAGTTTTCGCAGTTTCCAAAGCTCTTTACCCATAGCTCCTAAACCAAGCGAAGCGATCGCAGCAATAAACCCCGTCCAGCTTAAGGCCAGCCAATCAGAAGCCTGAATTGCGGTTATAACCGAGTCCACCGCTTGCCAGCCAACCAAACCAGCAAAAGTTGCAAATGCGCCAGTCGCGAGCCATTTTCTGCCCGATTTTGGACGAATGACATGCTCGAGTTGCAATTCCTGTTCGGTCTCCTGGTGCGCTTCTTTAACTTCAACAGGTACAAATGTTTCTTTTTCGCCGAATGTTTGCTGCGCCGTCAACTCCGGTTGATTCGATTGCTGCTCTTTTTCCATTACCTTTTCAGAGAAAACTTGTTTTTGCTTCAACTCACTCATTTCAATTTATCTCCAATCAGGTAATCCAGTGCTTTGTCTAAGCGTATGTGCTTCACTGGCTCATCATTCGGTGAGGGCATCGGACGAAACGACGTAAAATCAAACCCGTTGTTTTGCCAATAAGCTGCATTTGGTAGCTTTTTCGGCACCTCTCCGGGAAACATAGTCATCGGCTCACCACCCAATGTTGTTCCTTGTAACGCCGGGATGGTCTTATCTCCAGAGGAAATAAACCCCGTCGTGGTTGCTTGGATGGAAGCGATACTCATGCAGCTCATCTCAATATTCTCGTAGGCTGCCGTTTGCCATGCTGGATGCACCATTTGTTGGAGCAGAGACACCAAATTTGGGTGCTGATCGGGCGTGATATGATCCGCTTTTGTAGCAGCAAACAACACTTTGTCGATTTTTGGTGAGAACAAACGACGCAAAAAGCTACTACGACCATAACGGAAGCTATGCATGATCTGTTCTAGCGCTTGGCGCATGTCGTAAAACGCTTCATCACCAGCATTGAGAGGCTGCAAACAATCCACCAGTACAATCTGGCGATCGAAGGTCGCAAAATGATGCTTATAAAACGCTTTCACTACTTTCTGTTGGTATTCCTGAAAACGGGCTTCTAGCATCGCTAAGTTACTGCCCTTGGACGCTTTGCTTTCCGAATCAACGCGACACGGGAAAAACTGTAGTACCGGCGCACCTGCTAGTTCACCAGGTAATACAAAGCGGCCAGGCTGAACCCAATGAAGGCCAACGTCTTTACAAGCATGAAGGTACTCGGTGTATGTGTGTGCAACTTTCTCAAGTAGTTTCTCATTCACTTCTGCAAAGAGATCCACTTTCTCCAGTTCAGAAAGCCAAGCTTTGGCTAAATCGCCACGCTGGCCTTTAAGTGCATCAAACTGAGTTTGCGACCACGTTGCAAAGTCCATGTCCAATAAAGGCAGGTCGAGCAACCACTCTCCTGGATAGTCGATAATATCAACATTTAAAATTGCGGTTTTACTCAACAGCTTTTTCGTAGTTTTATTTGGTTTGTACTTGAGCGCTAAGCGAATCTCACTCACATCACGTGTCGGTACTGGCCACTGAGGTGGAGTGGCATGAATTTGGCTCATCGCCTCATCGTAAGCAAAGCGTGGCACCATCATATTCGATTGAGGCTCACGCTTCGCCCCAATAAGGCGCTTATCTCTAGCCGCAGTCAAAAGAGGCAAATTGTCATGGGTTGCAGTATGAAGAAGCTGATTCACTAATGACGTGATGAATGCCGTCTTACCGGCACGAGAAAGTCCGGTGACAGCAATTCGAACATTAGAGTCCATACCTCTGTTGATAAAGTCATTAACTTCTTTCTTTATTCTCTTCATTACGCTTCTTTATCTTACTCCACTTTAAAACAACGTTGTCAGCGACTTCGAATTTCGATCTATGAATACTGTTCTATCCCGAATTCTATGAGTTTAACTTTATATACCTTAATAAAAGATGAACAAAACATCCGGCTTGATGCTGTATTAAAAAAAGAAAAGCCCCTGAGTGGTTCAGAGGCTTACTTAATCTACAGCATTAGTAACTCTATATGCGCTGATTACTATGTTAAACAGGAACCCGCTTTCTTTAAGCCTAGTCGTCTTCGATCAACTTATAGATAACAAATAGAGCGATTTCCAAAATCAACCACAACACACATGTGATGGTTACGTACTTTTCATCAAAGATGCTGATACCGTGAAGAATCAAGTCATAGCCAACAAAGCCACCTATCACTACAGCAAGAATAATTTGTAGAATCTGAATAAAACGAGGCATGCCGTCTCCTAATTATTGTTCGCATAACGTTTGATTGCTATGCCTAAAGGTTTATATCCTTAATTATATAGACAAAAAGTGCAGGTTTCGCTGCACTTTTGTCAATTGTTTGCTAGGTAAATCAGCACCTTGTCACATTCTCTCTACTGAGACGCAGCAAGATTGCCCTTTGCCTTATGCTTCCATCTCTTGAATTTTCACTTTCCAAGTGTCTGGACCGATTTGGTGCGCGTTAACACCATTTGAGTCGACAGCCACTGTTACTGGCATATCTTCAACTTCAAATTCGTAAATCGCTTCCATACCTAAATCTTCAAATGCGACAACGCGAGCTTTCTTGATCGCTTTCGCCACCAAGTACGCAGCGCCACCGACAGCCATTAGGTAAACCGCTTTGTGATTCTTGATAGATTCAACCGTTGCAGGGCCACGCTCAGCTTTACCGATCATGCCCATGATGCCTGTTTTTTCTAGCATCATATCGGTGAATTTATCCATACGCGTTGATGTTGTTGGGCCAGCAGGACCAACGACTTCATCACCAACTGCATCGACAGGGCCTACGTAGTAAATAAACTTACCGTTTAGATCTACGCCTTCAGGTAGACCTTCGCCATTATCTAGCATGCCTTGAATACGTTTATGCGCAGCATCACGACCAGTCAGAATTTTACCTGATAGAAGAACCGTTTCGCCTGTCTTCCACTCTTGTACTTCTTCTTTAGTAATTGTGTCTAAGTTTACGCGACGCGTATTTTCGCCCGCTTCCCAAGTGATGTCTGGCCAATCTTCTAGTTTAGGTGGTGTTAGCTCTGCTGGGCCGCTACCATCAAGCGTGAAGTGCACGTGACGAGTCGCCGCACAGTTCGGTATCAAACAAACAGGCTTAGAAGCCGCGTGCGTTGGCGCAGTTTTGATTTTAACGTCGACAACAGTCGTCAAACCGCCAAGGCCTTGCGCGCCGATACCAAGTTTGTTCACGCGATTGAAGATATCCAAACGAAGCTCTTCTTCTGCGTTTTGTGGGCCACGGTCAATAAGCTCTTGAATATCGATGTGTTCCATTAGAGATTCTTTTGCCAATACCGCTGCTTTTTCAGCCGTACCGCCGATACCAATGCCAAGCATGCCAGGAGGACACCAGCCCGCCCCCATTGTTGGTAGCGTTTTTTCTACCCACTCAGCAATATCGTCAGATGGGTTTAGCATCACCATCTTAGTTTTGTTTTCGCTACCGCCGCCCTTCGCAGCGATCTGAATTTCAACTTTATCGCCCGGAACCATGTTGATATGTACGACGGCAGGCGTGTTGTCTTTGGTATTAATACGTTTACCAGCAGGGTCCATAAGTACTGACGCACGCAACGGGTTATCAGGGTTCGTGTACGCTTGTCGAACACCTTCATCTACCATCTGCTGAACCGTCATGTCGGTCGAATCCCATTGCACGCCCATACCGATGTTGACGAAACACGTCACAATACCAGTATCCTGACAAATTGGACGGTGACCTTCTGCGGACATTCGGGAGTTAATTAGGATCTGAGCAATCGCGTCTTTCGCGGCTTGACTCTCTTCGCGGTGATAGGCTTTTTCAAGAGCTTGAACAAAGTCTAGCGGGTGGTAGTAAGAAATATACTGTAGCGCATCAGCGACACTGCTGATCACATCCTGCTTGCGTATTACCGTCATTACATGCCTCGTTATAGTTATGCTTCCATTATTGGCTTGGCTTCAATCGTGTTTGTTAAGCTTATTGCTCTTTTGAGCTTCGTTTTTTATAAACAATTGTCGAACGGCTGATATCGACACACGAAATGCTGAAGTTGCCTACTTGTAAACCATCTCAAAACCCTATGAATAGAGGGAGTTTGGCTACACAGAGGAATATGATACTCTTGCTGCCCATGACATGCCATGCAGTGAACGATCTCTTTGTCACAAATTACACAAATGAACAACATGGACAATCAATTCATTGATTTTAAAGCGTTGGAATACGCACCAGAGTTTGCTCTTCACCTTTTTTCTCGCATTCAACACCTACCTTGGGCGATGTTGCTGCGTTCTGCATCAAAAACGCATATCGATAGCCGCTTCGATGTGTTGGTCGCCAACCCGATTGCAACGTTAGAAACCACTGCCGACAACACACAAGTTGAAACGCCATCGAATGCCTATTCAACTCAAGATGACCCATTCACGCTGCTTCATCAATTGCAAGAACAGTGGCTTCCTCACGTAGAGTTAAATAAAGAATTGGATTTGCCTTTTGTTGGTGGTGCGCTCGGTTACTTCAGTTACGATTTAGGTCGCCGCGTAGAAACGATGCCAGAAGTGGCAGAAAAAGATCTCAACACGCCGGATATGGCGGTAGGTCTGTATGAATGGGCCGTTGTTGTTGACCACAAGCTTAAAAAAGCATGCCTAGTTGGTCAGAATATCGAGCAAGCTTGGCAGTGGTTAAACGAGCAAAAAGCAGAACAAACCGTTGACTTCGCTTTGTCTGGTGCTTGGCAGTCAAACATGACGAAAGAGAGCTACGCTACTCGCTTTGACAAGGTGCAAGAATACTTGTTGAGCGGTGACTGTTATCAGATCAATTTGGCGCAGCGCTTTAACGCACCGTATCAAGGCAGCGAGTGGCAAGCGTATCTGAAATTGGAGTCCGCCAACCAAGCGCCATTCTCAGCGTTTATCCGTATGCCTGAGTCTTCGATTTTGAGTATCTCTCCAGAGCGCTTTTTAGAGCTCAAAGATCGCGTCATTGAAACAAAACCAATCAAAGGTACTCGCCCACGCAGCGAAGATCCAACGAAAGATAACGCTAATGCCCATGACTTGCAGACAGCGGAAAAAGATCAGGCAGAAAACCTGATGATTGTCGATTTGCTGCGTAATGATATTGGTCGAGTTGCATCACCGGGTAGCGTCCACGTGCCAAAGTTGTTCGATATTGAAAGCTTCCCTGCCGTGCATCATTTGGTGAGCACCATTCGTGCAAATTTGGATGAACAATACGCTCCTGCGGATTTGCTGCGAGCGTGTTTTCCAGGCGGTTCAATTACGGGAGCACCTAAAGTTCGCGCAATGCAGATTATTGAAGAACTGGAGCCGCATCGACGCAGCGCGTATTGCGGCAGTATTGGCTACATTTCACGCCATGGTCGTATGGACACCAGCATTACTATCCGAACTCTTGTAGCGGAAAAAAACAAACTTTACGCTTGGGCTGGCGGCGGCGTCGTGGCAGATAGCGATTGCGCCTCTGAGTATCAAGAAACGTTGGATAAGCTTTCAAAGATTTTGCCAGCGCTGCAATCGTAGGTTTCAACAGCACACAACGCCGCTTTAATGCTATTGACGAAAACAATCTAAAACGCCTCCAGAACGGATAATGCCGCTCATTTAACAGCGAGTGGCATATTTCTGTATCTCATCACCCTGCACAGCGACGAAGGAGCGTGATACAGGTTCTTCTATTCAAGCACTTTGTGGTCAAATTTGTTTCATTACCCGCTCATCGTGTTGCTACTAGATTCTTAGTCTCGCCAAGGCTCGCTAGAATGACCCAAAAAACATCGTTAAACGATCGGCATTATCCAGTTTGGTGCGTTTTTTTGTGTGTTTTATTTGCATGTACTTTAGCTTTTAGCCGTTGGCCAACAAACATACTTTTTAAGAGGCAGCGTCTACTGCTCAAGCCACTTACACATAATCTGTTCGATATCGGTTGCGGTGTACGGCTTAGTGAGTATGTCGTCCATGCCTGAATCAATGCACTTTTGACGCTCTTCGATGGTAGTGCCAGCGGTTAATGCAATAATAGGATGAGTAAAGCCACGCTCTCTCAGATACATCGTCGCCTCATAACCATCCATTTCTGGCATTCGGCAGTCCATGAATATCAGTTCGTAGTCTTTACTTTTCACCGCTTCTAATGCTTCTTTTCCGTTGGCTTTTAAATCAGGTGTAATGTCGAGTTTTTTCAGCATTTGAGTAACAATGACTTGATTCATTCTGATGTCATCAACCACTAATATTGAGCGTCCTGCTAAATCGCTTCGCTCTATAGTGACCAATTCCCCCTCTGCTGTGCCTTGTGCTTGCCCTTCCTCAAGAGGAATAGCAACTTTAAAAGTTGTCCCTTTGCGCTCTTCACTCTCAAAGCTAATTTGACCTTGCATCAAATCCACGAGGTTTTTACAAATCGCGAGACCTAAACCTGAGCCTTCAAAGCTGCGTTTCGCCGAGCGATCAACTTGGACAAATGGGTCAAAGAGTGACGGCTGTGCTTTTATTGGGATGCCAATACCAGTGTCTTCAACCTCAAAATAAGCCGTGCCGTTAAGCCATTCCACACGTAACACGACACCACCCAAGTGAGTAAACTTAATCGCGTTTCCCACCAAGTTAACCAAAATTTGTGTAATGCGCTCTAAGTCACCGACTAAAAATTCAGGGATCCCCAGCTTTTTGTCGATAGAGAAATGGATGCGTTTTTCCGCAGCCTTAGCTGCAAATACACCCATGATGGCTTTTTCAAGCTCCTCCCAGGCAAAAACTTTATGTATGATTTCCATCATACCGGCATTCATCTTACTGAAATCAAGAAGATCATTAATGATAACTCTCAATAAGTCCCCTGATTGAGTCAAATTGCTCAAGTATTGACGCTGCTCTTCTTCTAATTGGGTTCGACTCAATAACTCCGCACTACCCAATACGCCATTGAGAGGAGTTCGCAGCTCATGGTTAATCATGGCGACAAACTCCTTCGTCGCTTTCTCTGATTCCTCAGCCCGCTTTCTCAGCTCGACCTCTCGCTCTAAACTTAAGTGTCGACCAATAACACCATGAACTAAGTCAGACACGAGCTCCATCTGTTTGGAAATAAAAGACTGATCGATTTGATCTTGCAACACAGAGAAAATCAACTCCCCAACCGTTTCCCCATCAATGATAACTGGCAAATGCAAATTCTCTCCCTGCCAATTAGGAGTGGTGAAAATCTCGTTGTTATGACGAAGCTGTATGTGACCAAAGTGATGACGACGCAATGAGCTCAGCTTTGTAGCGTCAAGAAACAAGTAAGCCGCAGAAATGATCGAGTTAGAAGTGAGCTGCTCAATAAAGCTCGCTATCATTGCTTCATCGAACGTGCTCGATAAAAAAGTACGACCGAACTTAATCAACGTCGCATCAATTTGCTCTTCAAACTCAAACTTACGAAGATCCTTTTTAGATTTCAGCTCCAGCTTTTTCAATGCAACACTGAGTTGCTGGTTGGATTCATATAACTCTAAGCTTTTCTGTTCCAACAGCTGCTCAGCTGCTTTTCTTGATGCAACTTCTCGTTTGAGTTTCCTTTCTAATGAGGAACTTCCCGTCATATCGTTCTTATTGAGCCTCTAACCAAAAACGTACTTTGCTGCCATCCTCTGACTGGTTTTGATGTTTGATATGAACTACCTCACCAAAATGCGCAGCACAACCTTTTATCAATCCTAAGCATACGTGAGACATACATCTTGCGCTGTGGTAGTCAAATACCAATTGGGATTGGTTTTCACTAATGAAATCAAATTGCGGAGGGTTAGCATCAGGATAGAGCTTCTTAACTTCGACATGAATAAAGTCTTCAACATGGCGAACAAATTGAAACGTCGTTTCACACTGTTGCAAACTGGCGTGACTAGGAATGGAGCGAAGTAAATTCAAAAAGACGCACTCTCCAAACACTTCTTGCAGTTGCTCGGGGGGAACACCAGATACTTTACTGAGATTCACGATCAACTTAACCAAGTCTTTGTGATCGTAACTACCAACAGCAGTGTAAACACCTTCATCGTTAGAAAGGTCGAGAACTTGGTCTAACACATCAAGACCGAATTTCTCTTCCACTAACTCCATGAACTCGGTGAAAATAATCCCTTTCATTGGCCAATACTTGCCCTATAGTGACGTCCTAAAATAAAGAATGGTGTATAACCTTATAAGTTTCAAATTAATATGTTCAAGCAGAATGAGACACACAACACAAAGAGGGAAAGTGCTGGCGAGTGTTTTAATGCGAATGTTTTATTTGGTAACCAGTAACGATAACGCCATACGCTTTGCCGTCTTTGAGTATAATAAATAATGGTTAGGCACGATAAATAAGGACTCAGTTTGGTTATCGACAAAACTCATTTACTACAGAACTTTCAATTTCGGCTTCCAACGGGCTACCACAAAGAGTCCCTTGCACGACTGAAATGGATGAAAGAAAAGTCCCTGAGAGATGCGGCAGTCTTAATCGGTTTTGTGGAACGCGATGACGGGTTACAAGTCATTCTGACTAAGCGCGCAGCCCACTTACGCCATCATCCGGGACAAATCAGCTTTCCCGGTGGCAAATATGAGCAGGAAGATATTCAGCTCGTGAATACCGCTTTAAGGGAAACCAAAGAAGAAGTTGGGATAGAAGATGAGCATATTCATGTGTTTGGTCAACTGCCTACACTACCAACGATTAGTCAGTTTAATGTGACGCCTTTTTTGGCTTTTGTTTCTCCGGAATATAAAACGCATATTGACCCAAATGAAGTAGAGTCAGTTTTTGAGGTTCCTGCCAACCATATTCTGAACCCCAAAAAATTGTATAGCACCAAATTTGACCTAAAAAGAAGCAGTCATCGTGTATTTGCTATCCCATATAGACAGCATTTCATCTGGGGCATGACGGCACAAATTATCGAATCAATGCAAAAACATATTATTTCACATTAAACAGTTGTTGATATCGGTGCTTTTATAGGCGCGATCATTATGCGCATCAATATTAATAAAACGTTGCTTCATAAACATTCATTCACATTAGATTAATTTTCCATTTTCACCGCAAACGCTTGCGGTGAAATAAATTTATACAAACAGCCCTATTGATAAGTTTTTCTAATTTTACTCATTAGCAGAAATCACGAGTAGCACATCATTTTCGTGATAAAAAGCAGGTTTTTGACATATCATTCAATAAGCGTAAGCAATAAATGATTTAGATCTAATTTTCCTAGTGTAAAATCTTGCAAAATTACTCCCGACTTATTTCCTGTTCCCAAAATGAGTAACTAAAAAATGAATACAACTACTTCTGCGGTTTCTACCGCACAATCGTCTAGTAAGTTTTCTTACAAAGACTTTACCTGGTGTCTGTCCCTTTTTGGTACGGCAGTAGGTGCAGGTGTACTGTTCCTTCCTATTAAAGCAGGTGCAGGTGGCTTCTGGCCATTAGTAATCCTAGCCCTAATCGCAGCACCAATGACTTGGTTCGCACACAAATCTTTAGCTCGTTTCGTTCTTTCTGCGAAAAACCCTGAAGCGGACATCACCGACACAGTAGAAGAGCACTTTGGTAAGACTGGCGCAAACCTTATTACATTCGCTTACTTCTTCGCTATCTACCCAATCGTACTTATCTACGGTGTTGGTATCACAAACACAGTTGACTCTTTCCTAGTTAACCAAATGGGCATGGAATCTATTCCTCGCTGGCTACTTTCTGGTGCACTTATTGCTGCAATGACAGCAGGCGTAGTATTCGGTAAAGAGCTTATGCTGAAAGCAACTTCAGCAATGGTTTACCCTCTCGTGTTCATCCTACTAGCACTGTCTGTATACCTGATTCCTGGTTGGAACACTTCAATGATGGAAGTGTCGCCTGACTGGGGTGCAATGCCAGCTATCGTTTGGCTAGCAATCCCTGTTATTGTGTTCTCTTTCAATCACAGCCCAATCATTTCTCAGTTCTCTAAAGAGCAACGTCGTGTATACGGTGATGACGCAGTTAAGAAAACTGACGCTATCACCGGTGGCGCAGCAATGATGCTGATGGGCTTTGTTATGTTCTTCGTTTTCTCTGTTGTACTTTCTCTGTCTCCAGAGCAACTAGCAACGGCGCAAGAGCAAAACATCTCTGTTCTCTCTTACCTAGCAAACGTGCATGAATCTCCACTGATCTCTTACATGGGTCCATTGGTTGCTTTCGCAGCGATCACCTCTAGCTACTTTGGCCACTTCTTGGGTGCGCACGAAGGTCTAGTTGGTCTAGTGAAATCTCGTTCAAAATCACCAGTAAGTAAGATCGAGAAGATGTCTCTAATCTTCATTGTAATCACAACTTGGATCGTTGCTATCGTTAACCCAAGCATCCTAGGTATGATTGAAACAATGGGTGCACCGATGATTGCGGCAATCCTATTCTTGATGCCAATCTTCGCAATGCAAAAAGTTCCTGCGATGGCTAAGTACAAAACTTCAGCACCTGTGCAAATTTTCACAGCAATCTGTGGTCTTGCTGCAATTAGTTCTGTAATCTACGGCGCTCTTTAATCATCTCTGCCCAGTGCAGTATGATTAATCCAAAAATATAACGATAAAATTAAGCCTCCCAACTCCCCTTGGGAGGCTTTCTTCTGAGGTAATCGATATGATTAGTGTTTTTGATATCTATAAAATCGGTGTTGGACCTTCAAGCTCACACACTGTAGGCCCAATGAAAGCGGGTAAAGAGTTTATTGATGATCTTCGTGCAATGGGAAAACTGCGCGACATCACTAAAATCACCGTTGACGTTTATGGATCACTATCACTGACAGGGAAAGGTCACCACACAGATATTGCTATCATCATGGGTCTTGCAGGCAACACTCCTGAGAAAGTTGATATCGATTCTATCCCGGGCTTTATCGCTCGTGTAGAAGAAACTGAACGCCTTCCCGTTGGCATGCACTGTCACACAGTATCGTTCCCACGTGAAGGTGGAATGAACTTCCACAAAACAAACCTAGAGCTACACGAAAACGGCATGCAGATCCACGCTTGGATTGATGACGAAAAAGCGTACTCAAAAACTTACTACTCTATCGGCGGTGGTTTCATCGTTGATGAAGAAAATTTCGGTAAAGAAGCTGAAAACCCAGTAAAAGTACCTTACCCGTTTACAACGGCAGAGGAACTGGTTAACCAATGCCACGAAAGTGGATTGTCCATCAGCGCACTAACCATGAAGAATGAGCATGCGCTTCATTCAGATGAAGAAACTCGTACTTATTTCGCGAACATCTGGCGCACAATGCGCGAGTGTATGGATCGCGGTATGAATGAAGAAGGTATTTTGCCTGGTCCACTGCGTGTGCCTCGCCGTGCAGCAGCACTTCGCCAGCAGCTACTTACTTCAGAAAAGACAACAAATGATCCAATGTCTGTTGTTGATTGGGTAAACATGTTCGCTTTCGCAGTAAACGAAGAGAACGCAGCAGGTGGCCGCGTTGTTACAGCACCAACTAACGGTGCGTGTGGCATCATTCCTGCGGTACTGGCTTACTACGATAAGTTCATCCAAACTGTGACTGAAAAAGATTACATCCGTTACTTTGCAGCTTCTGGCGCAATCGGAGGTCTTTACAAGCGTAACGCGTCTATCTCTGGTGCAGAGGTTGGCTGTCAGGGTGAAGTTGGCGTGGCATGTTCTATGGCAGCAGCAGGCCTTGCTGAGCTTATGGGTGGTAGCCCAGAGCAAGTATGTATGGCAGCAGAAATCGCGATGGAGCACAACTTAGGTCTAACGTGTGACCCAGTTGCAGGTCAGGTTCAGGTTCCATGTATTGAGCGTAACGGTATTGCGGCAGTAAAAGCAATCAACTCTACTCGCATGGCACTACGTCGCTCTTCAGCTCCAACTGTTTCTCTAGATAAGGTTATCGAAACCATGCTAGAAACAGGTAAAGACATGAACGCGAAATACCGCGAAACATCTCAAGGTGGTCTAGCAATCAAAGTGATTTGCTAACACGCCTTTCTGAATACCAATCAAAACCCGAGTCTGTGCTCGGGTTTTTTTATACCTAAAAAACCCAGGAAAATGCGTTATCAGGACAAGTAAAAAAAAACCTAAAACGTTGAATATATCCAAATATTATAGATATCTCAGTAAAAAATCACATCTCTTCCCTAGCTTTATTGATAACGTAGCCAAAAATTAAACTTGGAGCACATCAACACATGATTAGGTTTGAAATTGGAAACCAAATCTGCGTTTGCTTGTCCGAAAACGAAATATCTCTAGAGCTCAATCAGTCACTCCACCACTCCATTCCTGTCAACCCAAATGAGTACGCCATTCTGTCAACTATCGCCACATACGGCAGTTTAAATACGCCGATTAGTCAGCGGTTAATAGAAAGCAAAATCACTCAACAATACAAAATGACACTGCCTGAAAATGGCTTTAAAAACGCGGTGGCCGCTCTAAGAAAGAAATTTCGCAAGCTCACGGAAGAACATTTAACCACTAACAAAAACATTATCGAAAACATTCACCGGACCGGATACTTCATCCCTTTTACTATGCAAAACAACCATCAGAATGGCATCGAACATCAACAGAAGATCAATCAATACACAACCAATAGTCTTCGCAAAGCGCTTCGTATTTGCCTGCGTAATAAAAAGATCTATTCAGAAGCAATGTGGGTTGTGTTGATCACTGCGATCATTTTCTTTGCTATCTGTTACTACGCGATAAACAGCATCGTTAAACATAATTATCTGGATAACGCCTTCGAAATTGCAGAGAACCTTTCCCGCAGGAGTTGCTTTGCTAATGAAAGCGAACTGAAGTCACTATTTGATAATGTGAAGTTGGTGGAGTCGAGCATGATGCTAGATCGTTTCAATATTCGATGCTTAGTCACTCCAGAAACCGTTGTCCCTGTCAGCAAAAAAGCGTTTGAAGAGTGGAGTAACAATAGCAATTACACTACCCAATCATTTGACTTAAATAACGCAACTGTTTTGGTTCGTGTTAAAAACATTAACTTATCCGACAATGTTGAAAATCATATTTCACGTTTTTTTCTTTCCGGTATGAAGCTATCAACGAATACCGGAACGTCGTTAGAGATTGGTAACACCAATGAACGCTTTTTCAATTATCACGTAAAGAATAGTGGCTATAAAGAGGTGTATTACATCTCTGGGCCGTTTCAAAGTATCATTCTACTGAGCTTACTTTTTCTCATTATACTGCGTCACCGCTCCCTACAAGCCTTTATGGCTTACTTGTGCGCAATTCGACAGTTCAAAATAAAACTGGAGCCGATTTATAACACTTCGGCACAAAAGATTGTGCACTACGAAGCTCTCTCCCGGTTTAAGGTAAAAAATACGCAACGGTTTATTGAAACACTGATCCGCAATGGATTGCTGCTAACTCATACCTTACTGGTGATTGATTCCATCTACACCAAACAAAAAGCGTTGCCCATCCCTATCAGCATTAACGTTTGTCCTTCTTTGCTGCGAGGGCGTAACTTTTCAATCCTATATAGAGAGCTATCTAATCGGGATTGCCGTTTGCTGACAATCGAAATCACAGAAAATGCATCGATGTACTATACCTCTGAGATTTATGACAATGTCGCGAAACTAAAAGCTCTGGATTGTAAAATCAGTATTGATGACTTTGGCACCGGCAATAATAATGTGGCGCTTATCAGCAAGCTGAATCCGGACTACCTCAAAATCGACCGAGAATTTGTTATTGGCCTAAAATCTGATGATAAAAAGATAGAAACCTTGCGTCAGTTAATTGCTATGGGCAATACGTATCGCTGCACGGTCATTGTTGAAGGCGTAGAAACGGCAGACAGTGCTCACTTACTCACAACATTGGGCGCCTATATTCACCAAGGTTATTATTACCCTCTTCATTGCTAGCTTTTCTTCACTCGGTTAGTTACTTAAAATAGATCTAATACTCTATAAAAACTCGTGGTCGCATAAAGGTATGCCGCCAATTTGTGATTGAGCGATGATTGCGATTAAACCCACCAAACTGAAAGATTTTTCAAGTTTGATGCAATTGGATGTGCAAGAAGAGCAAAAAGGATTTTTTACACCGTTTGAAATGGCTTATCAAAAACGTAGTAAGTCAGAGGCGTTCTTTACGATTTATTCTGATGATCTATTAGTAGGCTATCTTGTTATCGATAAAGGTTTCTCCCAACATGCGCCGTTTGCTAAACGATACGAACTGGAGCTTAAGTACTTGATGATTGATCAACGTTTCCAACGTCAAGGGGTTGGGAGTGAGGCATTGCGTAAACTGTTCCTTTATGCGTATACCATTAACCCTAAAAGCACCTCTCTTTGCGCCACTGTTCCACAAAGTCAGCAATACGCTATCAGTTTTTTTGATGCGTGCGGATTCATTAATACAGAGGAAACAACATTGGGTGATAATGAAAAAGAATGGATTCTACGACACCCATTAAGCTAACTGGTGAAGCATAATCAAAATTGGGCCATTCAGATACAACAAAGGCAAGCTTCTCGCTTGCCTTTGTTTAATGCTCAATAGAAAGTGACTTATTCGCCTTTGTAAATACAACCCGCTGTGCACGTTTCTTTGATTTCTACTTTACTTAGCAGTGGTAAGCTTGGCTTAAGCTGCTGCCAAATCCATTTTGCTAACACTTCGCTAGTCGGGTTCTCTAACCCTTCAATGTCGTTTAGGTAGTAATGGTCTAAGCGATTGTAAATTGGTTTAAATGCAGCTTTGATCTCTGCAAAATCCACTACCCAACCTGTATGTGGATCAACTTCACCTTCTACATAAAGACGAACAAGGAAAGAGTGTCCGTGCAAACGACCACACTTGTGACCTTCTGGTACGTGTGGCAAATGGTGTGCTGCTTCGAACATAAACTCTTTGTATAATTCTGTTTTCATCTTGATTCTCAGGCTTTAAAAAGACAGGCAATACTAAGGAATTCGCTGCCAAGAGACAAGCGTTACCCCATACAAGCGTAGCAAAAACTTCCGCTAGTTCCCGGCCTCTTTGCTATCACTCACACCAAAGCGCCGTATTTCTGTCACGCGCCAAACATTTGATTACACAGCACTCACATCACAATTACATATCCCCAACATGTGTGGGGTCACAATCATTCATTTCGTTGTTCGCAGTGCGCATTTGTGCACATTAATATTGTGCAGTTCGTTCCAATTACACTTATAAATTTATGCGCTCAACTATCACTTTTAAGCTCTTACTGGCGTTAATTGCTGTCTTCAGCTGCGTTCTAGCTGCCTCTACGGCTTACCAATACCATCAACAAAAAACCTTAATCAATGATGTTCTTAGTGAACAACTCCATGATAAGGCTAGTAATTATTTCGATAGCCTAAATATGATGATGCTTACGGGCACCATGTCGCAAAAAGAGACCTTACGTCAAAAAGCCCTGGCCCAAGAAGGCATTGAAGCAGTTCGCGTGTTGCGAGCTGATACTGTGACCAAACTTTACGGACCTGGGCAACAAAACCAGCAGCCTGTCGATGATATTGATCAACGAGCGTTGAATGGTGAACTGGTGATTGAACCAATCTCAGCCGATTGGGGCAAAGGGTTAGTAGTCGCGCTACCAATGAAATCGAGCGAAAATTACCGTGGCACCAACTGCGTTTCTTGCCACGTTGCACCAGCAGGAGAAGTGTTGGGCGCGATTCGCTTGGAATACAACATGAATCATGTCAATTCAATGATCAGTAAACAGGCAATGTTTGCGATGGGAATAATGGCCGTAATCGCATTTGTGGGCTTCATCATAACGATGAGTTTGATTCAGAAAATCATTGTACGACCAATTCAAAGAACGTCGAAATTCATGTCGAATGTGAGCCATAGCAAAGATCTATCTCAACGACTTATGCATCACCAACAGGATGAAGTGGGCCAACTTTCTACTGCCATCAATTCATTCATGGATACGGTCTCCGAAAGCTTAGAACGTGTGCAAGACACCTCTCACTCACTTGCCGACTCCGCGAGTAAACTAACTGCTGTCGCGCAGTCCACAGATAAAGCTGCCAATAACCAACAGCTAGAGACCAGCGAAGTACAAAGCAATATCACCGATATGCTGCAGCAACAAACTGCGGTTGAGGACTCGACTAACAACGCTACTGTTTTGGTCAATCACACCGTTGATGTCGCCACTCATAGTGCAAGCCAAGCACACAATGTAAGTGAAGACATCAAACAACTAGTAAGTAACATTGATACCGTACGGGAAAAAATCAGCTCTCTAAATCAAAGAACCGAAGAAGTGTCGTCCATTCTTGTGGTTATTAAGGGTATTGCAGAACAAACCAATCTGCTCGCGTTGAATGCTGCTATTGAAGCCGCCCGAGCCGGAGAGCAAGGGCGCGGTTTTGCGGTCGTCGCGGAAGAAGTGCGTAACCTGGCTTCTAGGACGGCTGAGGCCACTGGTAATATTGAACATATCATTTCTCAATTCCAGCAAGGAAGTGAAGAGTCATTAACTTCTGTTGATACCGTCTGCCAGTTTGCTCATCAACGCTCTGTCGATGTCGAGGCACTATCAGCCACAATGCATAACGTTGTTGACGAAATGCGCCAAGTGCTCAGACATGCAGAAGATATCCAAAACCAGACGCAAACCACATCTGATGTAAGTCAGCATATTCAATCTAAAATAGATGTGATCACACTGCATGCTAACGACACATCGCAATCAGCATCGCACACGCGTGATATTAGTGTTGATTTAGAGCATCTATCCGAACGTTTAGAGCAATTACTAAACCAATTCACACTTTCAGAGCACAAAAGAGTGAATAAATAGAGAGATTCTCCCCATCAAAACGAATATAAAGGTTGATGCGAGCGAATTGACAGGTAATATGTCTCGTTGAATCTGTAAAATGCTACCCAACTCAGCGCTTAGCTTGTTTTTTGAACAAAAATGTTATTAGACAAGTACTTTAAGTAAGCGTTGAGTTGAATTTTTACCTCAATGGAGAATATTGAAAACATGACTTACGCGCCTGTATCAGACGTATTGAAAGGTCAGCTAGCAGTAGACAGCGAAGTGACTGTTCGTGGCTGGATCCGTTCACGTCGTGATTCCAAAGCTGGAATCTCTTTCCTTGCCATATATGACGGCTCTTGTTTCGACCCGATTCAGGCCGTGGTCCCAAATAATCTTAATAATTACGAAGACGAAGTATTAAAGCTAACGACTGGCTGCTCTGTTGAAGTAACTGGTAAGATTGTTGAATCTCCTGCAAAGGGTCAAGACTTCGAACTTGCTGCCACTGACGTTAAAGTGGTTGGTTGGGTTGAAGATGCTGAAACTTACCCAATGGCAAAAACTCGTCACTCAATCGAGTACCTACGTGAAGTTGCGCACCTACGTCCGCGCACAAACGTAATCGGTGCAGTAGCACGTGTACGTAACTGCCTATCTCAAGCAATCCACCGCTTCTACCACGAGCAAGGTTACTTCTGGGTATCTGCGCCGTTGATCACGGCTTCAGATGCTGAAGGCGCTGGTGAAATGTTCCGCGTATCTACGCTAGACATGGAAAACCTTCCTCGCACTGACGCTGGTAAAGTGGACTACAACGAAGACTTCTTCGGTAAAGAGACGTTCCTAACCGTATCTGGTCAGCTAAACGCAGAAGCTTACGCTTGTGCGCTAAGCAAAGTTTACACTTTCGGCCCTACTTTCCGAGCTGAAAACTCAAACACAAGCCGCCACCTAGCAGAATTCTGGATGGTTGAGCCTGAAGTTGCGTTCGCAGAACTGGATGATGTAGCGAAACTGGCTGAAGACATGCTCAAGTACGTGTTTAAAGCGGTGCTTGCAGAGTGTCGTGATGACCTTGAGTTCTTCGCTCAACGCATCGACAAAGAAGCAATCACTCGTCTAGAGCAGTTCGTTTCTTCTGACTTCGCACAGGTTGACTACACTGACGCAATCCAGATTCTTCTTGATTCAGGCCGTGAGTTCGAATTCCCAGTTGAATGGGGTATCGATATGTCTTCTGAGCACGAGCGTTTCCTTGCTGAAGAACACTTCAAAGCACCTGTAATCGTTAAGAACTACCCGAAAGATATTAAAGCATTCTACATGCGTGCTAACGATGACGGTAAAACAGTTGCAGCGATGGACGTTCTTGCACCGGGCATCGGCGAAATCATCGGTGGTTCTCAGCGTGAAGAGCGCCTAGACATTCTAGATGCACGTATGCGTGAAGTGGGTATCGATCCTGAACATATGAGCTGGTACCGCGACCTACGTAAATACGGTACAGTGCCACACGCAGGCTTCGGTCTAGGCTTCGAGCGCCTAGTATCTTACGTAACTGGTATGGGCAACGTTCGTGACGTGATCCCATTCCCACGTACTCCTCGCTCTGCGAACTTCTAATCACTTTTTAGTGATATTGAATTAAAAAGACCTCCCATGTGGAGGTCTTTTATTTTGTACGATTGATTTTCTAGCAACCGGTGTATGCACTCTAGTTGTTATCTTCGTCGTCATCCTCATCTGCTCGCGCTGCGTATTTTACTCCAACCACACACAAGCCAAACATCACAAATGGGATAACGGCAGCAGTGTATTCCGTCCAAACCATATGAGAAAAAGATTTCGCCAATATCAAATGTGCAAACACCAACAAAAATGCGCTAAAAATAGCAACACCCATCAACCTAAGTTCATGCTTTACCAACTGCTTTTTCATTACGGCTCCTAACCTAAATGGTTGTCTGCCCATGATTGAAACACAGCTTCGGTATCGTCCACTGATACAGTTTGAGCAAAAAACAGGTAAACAGTTGGCTAATGAAGTAATTCTCCGACCGTCTTCACGGCTTGTTCTAATTCATCATTTACAGGTAACGATGTATTAAGCCTCAGGTAGTTCTCATAATTTGGAGCGACAGAAAACAACTGACCAAATGCTACAGTGATGTTCGCTTCCAATAACTTTTGATAAATCGCTTTTCCGCACTTTGTTTTCGGCAGTTCTATCCAAAGAAAATAGCCGCCTTCCGGTTGCGTGTAACGAATCGATTGGGGAAAGTACTTATCAACCAGTTCAATAAACGCCAATTGCCGCTGCTCAAGATTCTTTCGCAGTTTTCTAAGATGGCTATCATAACTATCGTTTTGCAAGTAATGCGCGATACCCTGCTGGATTGGTGCACTGCCTGACAACGTCGAGATAAGTTGCAGCTTTTGAAGTTGCTCATTGAAGCGTTTGTTTACCACCCAGCCCAGCCTATAGCCAGGACAAAGGCTTTTTGAAAATGATCCACAATGCAACACGCGCTCTTGTGTATCAAAAGCTTTAAGTGAGCTTGGCTTTTTTTCAGAAAAATAAAGCTCTGAATACACATCATCTTCGATCAAGTACACATCGTATTTATCAGCCAGTTCGACGATACGTTGCTTCTGCCCGTCACTTAATAAGGTTCCTGTTGGATTGTGAAAGTTAGTCATTAACCAACATGCGCGAACATCATTGTCGGCAAAAGTCGCTTCAATTTGATCCACTGAATGTCCAGTTAACGGATCCACCGTTATTTCTATCGCCTTTAGACCTAAACGTTCAATCGCTTGAAGTGCGCCATAAAACGTCGGTGATTCAACTACAACAGTATCTCCAGGCTGGGTCACGGCCTGAAGGCTTAAATTCAACGCTTCTAATGCGCCAGAAGTAACGACAATATCATCATGGGTAAACACCATACCTTGTTGGATGTACCGTTGAGCAATCAAACGGCGTAGAGACTCACAGCCCGGCGGCAAGTTATCCAATAACGTCTCTACCCCCATCTTCCTGCCTGAGCTGGCTAGGTTGCGGTTTAGCGCTTCTAATGGGAACAATGCTGGGTCTGGAAACGCGGAGCCAAACTTCACCGCATTCGATGAGGCCTGATTTTTGAGGTAGTCGTAAAGTTCATCGTTGATGCTGGAGCGATAAACGGAAGTGGCTGGAGAACTCGGTTCGAAGCGGTCCAACTCCGCAGTCACAAAGTATCCAGACTGAGGTTTCGCTGCGACCCAACCTTGTGCTTCGAGCAGCTGATAAGCTTGTAATACCGTACCTGCGCTGACAGAATGGTTTCGGCTTGTTACACGCACTGATGGCAGCTTTTCCCCTGCTCTCCAAGTATTTTGCTGAATCTGCGTTTTGAACAGCTCAGCCAGTTGACGGTATCGGTTCATGTTTCCCTCATTTCACTTACAGCCGCACCATAGCATACTTCGCGCCAGCATTCTGATATGGGAGTATTCAATTTAGCAACGTAATTTATCAAGCTTATAATAGATATTTCAGCCACGAAGTGAGCGTTTATATCCCATACTTTGACCGTTACACACATATTGCCTCACATCTTTGCAATACCTAAAAGCCAAGGTTTTACGTTGGACTGAGTGCGTTAAACTCACTTCGAACTACTGTCTTTAAATCAGGAGGAAGCGATGAAAGTTTTTCCAATGGACGATCTCTCGTATCGCGGAAAACATAAAGGTGTACATAGTTGGGACCATCCTGGCAGTACCACCCCTTATTATTGGCATCCTGATTGGCTGCATATCGCTGAAGATACTTTGGGTGAACACAAAAAGGCTGACCTTGAAGTCCCTGATGGAGAAACAGCGACAGAAGAGCATGCAAAAGCGGCGATTCTCAAACACTTGAATGACGAGTAGTTTAGGCTCTATCACCGTTCAAGAATAGCATTAGGTAGGCGAATCCATCGTTGTATGCTTTAAACACAAATAAAGCTAAAACCTGCCAAATAGTAAATTCTTCTGAATGAGAAGTACGCATCTTCTATAGCGTTCAAAGGGCAAAATAAGTCGATTGTTATCACATTAATTTTCATTACATCTGTTACATTTAAATAGTAATGGTGATGCACACCTCAACTCATGGATTATGAGAGAAAACAATAATGGCGAAATACAACGAAGAAGATATTAAATACAAAGGTGAATCCAACGGCGTACATTCTTGGAGCTCTCCTTCCGGCCAACCTTATTACTGGCACCCAGATTGGCTACACGTTGCGGAAGATGCGACGGGTACGCATCCGAAGCAAAAACTTGAAGTTGAAAAGACAGAAGTACCAACCGAAAAGCACGCATTAAAAGCGATCTTAAAGCATATGAACGACTGGGCGACTGAAAAACTTTCTTCTAACCCTGACATCGAAACCAATGCGGTTGAGTCGGAAATCAATCTGAAGAAATAACCCCAACCGATATCCATACTCTAACAGTAAACGCTCCACCTTTGGTGGGGCGTTTTTGTCTCAACAAATCCTCACTAGACAATTATAAACGTGTTAACGCAAAGCACTGAATTGAAACGATTGGGATGTGTGCAAAACTTCTCCAACCATGGCATAAATGCCCTTCAAACTCTGTGCCTACCAAACGTTTTCATGGCAAAAACTTTAGTTATGTTAGAATTCTGTTTCAAATCGCAACTTTTTTAGGTTTTCTTTTCAGTAACGGTTGTAACCAATATTGCTGAAAGGTATAAATGTTAGCACACCCCTTCGATTAACATGGATGAAGATTATGTTTGAAAAAGTAGTTGCCGCTCCGGCTGACCCTATTCTTGGCCTTACTGAAGAGTTTAAAAAAGATGCTCGCGCAGACAAAATTAACCTTGGCGTAGGTATTTACAAAAACGAGCAAGGCGAAACTCCCGTTCTTGCGACAGTAAAGAAAGCTGAAGCAGCACTTGTTGAAACTGAAAAAACCAAATCTTACCTAACCATCGAAGGCACAGCAGAGTACGGCATTGCAGTGCAAAAACTGCTTTTCGGCTCTGATGCAGAAATTGTAAACGAAAAACGCGCTAAAACAGCTCAAGCTCCGGGTGGTACTGGTGCACTACGTGTTGCCGGCGAGTTTATTAAACGTCAACTAGGCGATGTAAAGATCTGGATCAGCAACCCAACATGGGCGAACCACAACGGCGTATTTACTGCTGCTGGTATCGAAACGGCACAATACAGCTACTACAATGCTGAAACAAAAGACAAAGACTTCGATGCGATGCTAAATGATCTGCAATCTGCATCTGAAGGCGACATCGTGCTTCTACACGGCTGCTGTCACAACCCTACAGGGATCGATCCTACGGCTGAAGAATGGGAAACATTGGCGAAACTTGTCGCAGAGAAGAAATTGCTTCCTCTGTTCGACTTCGCCTACCAAGGCTTTGCTAAAGGTGTGGAAGAAGATGCTGCAGGTCTTCGTACTTTTGCTAAATACAACAAAGAAATCCTAGTCGCGAGCTCTTTCTCGAAAAACTTTGGCCTATACAATGAACGCGTAGGTGCCTTCACGTTAGTAGCTGAGTCAAAAGAAGTCGCAACAACCGCTTTTTCTCAAGTTAAAGCCATTATTCGCTCTATCTACTCTAACCCACCTGCACACGGCAGCGCTGTCGTGACTCACATTCTTGGCAACGCCGAAATGCGTGCGGAATGGGAAGCTGAAGTAGCAGAAATGCGTGACCGCATTCAAGAAATGCGTGAACTATTTGTAGCGACACTAAAAGCAGAGGGTGTGGACGCAGACTTTAGTTTCATCGAACGTCAAAATGGTATGTTCTCTTTCTCTGGTCTTTCTAAAGAGCAAGTTAACCGCCTTAAAGAAGAGTTCGGTATTTACATTGTCGGTTCTGGCCGAATCAGTGTTGCTGGTATGACGAAGTCAAATATGGGCCCTCTGTGTAAAGGCATTGCAGCGGTTTTATAATCGACTGTCGCATACTTTATTAAAAGGAAAGGTCAGCATAAGCTGACCTTTTTTGTTTTAACTTAACGCCAAAAGCGAACCCGTCCGATCTAGTAGACAAACTTCAAACTCAGCCCTACTTCATTGACGTAATCTGAGCTTTCACCGCTGTAATCAGTATCTCTAAACTGATAAAAAAGACCAGTGCCGATGACTTTATGCCATTGGTAGTTAAAACCGATCTTAAAATTGTTCTCATCAACGATATCACTACGGTTCAACTCCACTTCAGCTGTCGCAATAAGCTTTTCACTGAGCAAGTAATTCACCCCAACAGTTACAGCTTGAATCAATTCGCTATCGGAAGACAACGTATTATCCGTTTTGTCGTCCGTCGCTTTCGCTTTGATTGCGCCTATTCCATATATCCCGTAGATATCGAATTGCTCTGTAACTCCATAACGGTAACCACCACCAAACAAAAGGCGGTCAATGCGAAGAGTAAAATCATCCGGATGGAAAAACTGCGCTGAGTAATCAACATTAAACAACCAGTTCTCAGTAAACAAATAGTTACCACCGAGTCCAACTGTGGTCGCATTAGAGTTATCTAACCATTCTTCGTTTGTCGTTCCGGCACCAACATCCAAATGAATGTGTTCGTACCCAAATTTTTCTGCTTGGTCCATGACCGCTGCGCTTGATATCGCCGGCAAAGCAGCTAAAGAAACAAGCAATAAATTTCTCACCATTCGACTTCCTTTCATGAGAATTATCTAAACACTGTATTCCATCGCCTGAGCTACTTGGCTCAAGAAGAATAGCTTAATCTAAAGACGTGATAACGATCTGAAACAGCCAAAGATCTAATCAGTCATCACGAAGAAAACATATCGACGACGTCTTTTTCAATTGAGGTGACCATATAGTAGTAAAAATGAAGCTCCCTTATCGTGCGATATGTCAGAATCTTATGACTGAGCACGAAAATCGCGGTTCAGATAAGACTCTGTTTTAAAACTAAGTTAAGATTACTTTATTATTTGCGAACTAAAAGGCGCCTTCGATGGATGCAGAACTTCTCGAGATTTACAACTTTCTCGCCAAGTATCCCCCGTTCAATGAACTCCCTGAAGAAACACTAAACAAGGTGACAGAGAGTGTCGAAATCTCGTACTACCGAGAAGATACCCCCATCATCCATTTTGGAGACTATATCCAAGATTTATACGTGGTGCGAAGCGGTGTTGTTGAAGTTTATCGACGCAAAGGTGAGCTGTATAACCGCCTTGACGAGGGTGACCTATTTGGCCAGATGGGCATGCTCACCAATAACAAAGTCCGCTTTCCGGTAAAAGCCATTGAGGATACCCTGCTCTACTGTATTCCTGGTGACATTTTCCAAGAAATTTACGATAACTTTGATTCCTTTGCGGATTTTGTTGAAGTTGAAAATAGCGCTCGTTTACGCCAAGCCATTTCAGAAAACAAAGACGCCAATGACCTGACGACGTCGAAAGTGAAAACCTTGCTAACTGGCGATGCTCATACGATTGATCGTGGTCAGACAATCCAGCAAGCCGCGCAGCAAATGGCGAATGACAACGTATCGGCTTTACTTATCGTCGACCCAGATTTCGTTCGTGACGAAGACGATCCACAGTCCCCAGTACTTGGTATCATTACTGACCGCGACTTGTGTACCCGTGTGTTAGCTGAAGGTTTGTCCCCACAGGACGATGTGTCCAGTGTGATGACCACGGAGGTCATGTCACTTGACCACAACGCTTACATCTATGAAGCAATGTTAACGATGCTGCGTTACAACGTACATCACCTACCAGTGGTAAAAAACCAATTACCAATCGGTATTATCGAAACAACCGACATTGTTCGTTATGAATCTCAGAATTCGTTGTTGTTGGTGAGTAGTATTTTCCAACAACAGACTATCGAAGATTTAGCCGTTGTTGCCGAAGAAGTGAAAAGCAGCTTCGTGCGTTTGGTCAATGAAGATGCCAACTCTCACATGGTGGGTAGCGCGATGTCGGTCATTGGCCGAAGCTTCAAACAGCGTCTGCTAGAAATGGCAGAAGAAGAGCTTGGCCCACCGCCAATTCCTTATTGTTTCCTTGCACTTGGCTCAATGGGGCGAGATGAGCAACTGTTGGTAACTGACCAAGATAACGCCATCATTCTAGATGAGACCTATCAAGAAGAGAAACATAGTAAATACTTCGAAGCCCTAGCAAAATACGTCAGCGATGGTTTAGATGCCTGTGGCTACAAATATTGCACAGGCGATATTATGGCAACCAACCCACTATGGCGCATGACTCGTTCAGAGTGGGAAGAGTGTTTTGCTGACTGGATTGATAACCCGAACCCGAAAGCACTACTCAACGCCTCCATCTTTTTCGACTTGGATGGCGTCTATGGCCGCTTAAAATGGGCAGAACAGTTAACTAGCTTTATTGTTCGTCGCGCTCGAAAGAACAACCGCTTCTTAGCGTGTTTGGCTCGTAACGCACTAAACAGAACACCACCTCTAGGCTTTTTTAAAGACTTCGTGATGGAAAAAGATGGCAGACACAACAACTCCATCAACCTCAAACGTCGCGGTACTGCTCCTCTGGTCGACTTAATTCGCGTTCACTCTCTGGCGGTTGGTTCACGTGCACAGAACTCGTTTGAGCGTCTTGACGACATTATTGATGCTGGCATTTTGCCAAAAGGTCGAGCACAAGACTTAAAAGACGCGTTAGAGTTTATTTCCATGGTGCGTATTCGTCACCAAGCGACGGATGTGGAACTAGGCATTGATCCTGATAACAATATCGAACCGGAAAACCTCTCTGAGTTTGAACGTCGCAACCTAAAGGATGCATTCCAGATCCTAAGCAATGGTCAAAATTTCCTTAAGTTCCGCTACCAAGCGAACAAGAGCTTTAAGTGAGGTTTAGCATGATTAAAAAGCTCTTTCAGAAGCCAACCATTCAGTGGCCAACGAAGTTTGAACAAAAGCTGGAGATGGCGAAGGATGAGAATTTAATTGCGTTTTATAGCAACAAGCCGCCTGCTCCAGAAACACCGTTATCTGAGGTGGAGTTCGTGGCGTTAGATTTCGAAACGACGGGTTTGAATCCTGAAAAACATGACATCATTACTATTGGTTTAGTGCCGTTTAACCTGAAGCGAATTTTCCTACGTAACTCGCGTCATTGGAAGGTACGTCCACAGCGTGCACTCGATGAAGACTCAGTCATTATACACGGTATTACTCACAGCGAATTGATCGATGCGCCTGACTTAGGCGATATCTTAAGCGAGCTGCTACCATGCTTAAGCGGGAAAATCATTGTTGTTCATTACCGTCGTATCGAGAGAGAGTTTCTGGATAAAGCGCTCAAAAGCCGTTTAGGGGAAGGTATTGAGTTTCCTGTTTTAGATACGCTGCACCTTGAAGAAACGATTCAACAGAAACGTTCAGGCTCTCTCTGGGAGCGTTTAAAAGGGAAAAAACCAGAATCGGTTCGGCTAGCGCAATCTCGACGCCGTTATGGGCTGCCAGACTATACGCCTCACCATGCATTAACCGATGCAATTGCTACCGCAGAGCTACTGCAAGCGCAAATCGCCCATCATTACAGTGAAGAGCAACCCATCAGTGAGTTCTGGCTGTAATATACTTCACGCTTAATAGCGATCAGAAAAGGAGCCAGATGGCTCCTTTTTACTTAGCTTGAGACAAGATTACAGCTTAAAGCGTTGAATCTCTTGTTCAAGTTCGTGTGATAGCTCAGACAGGTGAGCAGCTTGTTCTGCTGCTTGATGAGCTTCGACTGACAACTCGTTAGACACGTCACGAATACCTTCAGTGTTACGAGTGATCTCAGTGGTTACCGATGCTTGCTCTTCTGCTGCTGAAGCAATCTGCGTTGCCATATCACTGATACGCTCAACAGCAGTGTGGATTTGCGTCAAGCTCGCTGCAGCCGCATTGGCATCATCAACACTGGTATCAGCTAGACGACGACTGTCACCCATAATACCGACCGCTTTGGCCGTTGTGCCTTGTAGCATCTCGATAGTTTCTTGAATCTCTTGCGTTGAAGCATGAGTACGTTGGCTCAATACGCGGACTTCATCTGCAACCACAGCAAAACCACGGCCTTGCTCACCTGCACGTGCCGCTTCGATCGCCGCGTTAAGTGCAAGTAGGTTCGTTTGCTCTGCAATGCCTTGAATCGTTGATAGAATCGTATTGATGCTATTTCCGTGTGCTTCTAGCTCTTGAATCACATCAGTAGCAACTTGAACTTCTTGCGCTAAGTTCTGAATAGAGCCTTGCGTTTGAGTTACTTGGCTTGAACCGTGTGAACAAGCTTGAACCGCTTCTTCTGAGTTACTTGCCGTGCTATCAGCATTACCTGCAATTTCTTGTGTCGCTGCTGCCATTTCGTTCACGGCCGTCGCCACCATGTTGATTTCATCTTGCTGGTAAGAGATACGCTGACTACGCTCCTCAGCTTGCTGTGCTGTCGTGCGTGCTTGCTCTGAAAGCGCAGAAGATACGTGGCTAAGCTTAGTAACCATTGTGTGCATGTTGCCAACAAAACGGTTGAAGTTTTCCGCCAGTTTACCTACTTCATCATCACTGCGTGGTTCTAGGCGTTGCGTTAAGTCACCTTCACCAGATGCAATTTCTTCCAGTGCATTTGATACGCGGTTCAAGTCACGGAACAAGAAACCAACTAGCCAAGAAACTGCAAGAATAACCACAATCGTGATCGCCACAGCAGTAAACAATAGATCTCGTAGCAATACCGCATGACCTGCTTCTTCTGTTGCGCGATCCATTTCAATCGCAAACATCCAATGCGTACCAGGAACTTTATTGAAGTAGTAAAGCTTCTCTTTTCCTTTGATTACCGTATCTTCGATACGACCTTCATCGGCGGCGCGCTCAATTGCCTCTTCTGAAAAATCTTTTAGAACACTGGTGATAGGCTTAAGCGTCAAGCTTTTATCTGGATGCGCTAAGAAGGTGCCTTCATTCATGTCGATTAGCATCGCATGCGCGTTTTCACCTGCATCTAAGTTAATCACATCGCTGATAAGCTGATCGATCAGTACGTCCGCACCAACAACACCAACAAACTGACCATTTTTCATTACTGGCTCAGCAATGGTCACAAGTAGTGCATTCGTGATTGCGTCTTGATATGCGGCTGTGATGATTTGCTTACCCGCGGCATCAGCATCCTTGTACCAAGGACGTGTGCGAGGGTCATAATCAGCACGGTTACGCTCCGGATGAGAGCGGTACATATCACCGTTTGGTGTACCAAGGAAGATGTCATCGAAGCCACCAGCCTTGCGAGCTTGTTGTAGGAAAGGAACAACGTCTTGCTCGGTCGAGTAGTCGTTGAACGCAGTGGCAATATCTTTACGGATATTGACCCAATCAGAAATTCCCTCTGACGCAGTAGTACTAAGACTTTGCGCACGTGAATAGACACCTGAACGAGTCTGATCAAATAATTGACCAGCCGACAACCAAGTAAGTGCTGTTGCCATCACAACAACAGCAGAAAGGCTTGCGCCTATAAGCTTTTGTTTTAATGATAATTTCATATTTATAGTTTTTTGAGTTGGGAGAACAGTTAAGGTGCATGAATATTACACACTTTTTTACGACTATTCACTAATTTTTAAAAAACAAAATAGCACATTAACTCTTTGTAAAATATGAACTTTCATGTGTCATTTTTTTGTCTCGAGCGTCATAAAAACCGCACAAAAAAAGCCAGCAAATTGCTGGCCTTTTGATTGATTGTTAGTCAAACGGTTTTATAAAATGCCGAATTACTGACGCTCAGTTCGCATACCCATCAATAAGCTCACACACATTGCAAGCAGAATGAAGGTAAATGGCAGTGCTGTAGAAATGGCACCAGCCTGAAGAGCTTGAACCGCCTCGGAGCCACCAATCCATAGCAGAGCAACCGCAATTGCACCTTCCATGAATGCCCAGAAGACACGTTGAAGTACAGGTGCATCGACTTTACCACCTGCCGTGATACTGTCGATAACAAGTGAACCAGAGTCAGAAGACGTAATGAAGAACACAAGTACCAACACAACAGCGATGATAGAAAGCATGCTACCAAATGGAAGAACATCAAACATTTGGAACATAGCAAGTGATACGTCAGTCAAGCCATTTGTGCCCAGCTCACCTACTTTATCAACAACTTGCTCGATCGCCAGGCCACCAAATACAGACATCCAAACAACGGTAACCGCAGTTGGAACCAGTAGAACTGCTGTGATGAACTCGCGAACGGTACGACCACGAGAAACACGCGCGATGAACATGCCTACGAATGGCGACCATGAAATCCACCAAGCCCAGTAGAACACTGTCCAGCCTTGGAACCAAGCTTCGTCCGTACGACCAAACGGGTTACTTAGTGGGATGATATTCTCTACATATGCCATAAGTGTGGTTGGAATCGAACCTAGGCTCGCCGCCCAACCGATAAGACCAACAAGGAGAAGTAGCAAGAACGCCACAACCATGTTGATGTTACTAATGACTTTAACACCACCATCGATGCCGCGTACGACTGAAACAACAGCAAGTAAAGTCACCACGGTAATAACGACGATTTGCAGACCTAGGCCTGGCTCAACACCAAATACGTGATGAATCCCACTTGCTGCTTGCTGCGCACCTAGACCTAGGGATGTAGCAAGACCAAATAAAGTCGCAAGCACAGCCAGAATGTCCACAATGTGGCCAGCCCAACCCCATGCACGATCACCCAGAAGTGGGTAGAAGATCGAACGCATAGATAGCGGTAAACCTTTGTTGTAGGCAAAGAATGCTAAAGAAAGTGCTACAACACCGTAAATTGCCCATGGGTGAAGGCCCCAGTGGAACATCGTTGCACCCAGTGCCAATCTCGCGGCTTCTGGTGTATTTGCCTCAACACCAAGTGGCGTTTCATACCAACCGGTGAAGTAAGCGACAGGTTCTGCAACACTCCAGAACATTAAACCGATACCCATACCAGCTGCAAATAGCATTGCAAGCCATGACATAAACGAGTAATCGGCAACAGCGTCTTTACCACCTAGTCGAATCTTACCCATTGGTGAGACGATAAGCGCCAAACAGAAAATAACGAAAATGTTACCTGCAATAATGAACAACCAATCGAATGAACCAATAATTTTCCACTTCAGCCCATCAAGTGCCGTCTTTGCGGTATGTGCATCTAGAACTAATGCAGCGACAAGAAACAGCGCAATTAAACCTGCACTAATACCAAAAACTGGGTTATGAACATCAAAACCCCATTTTTGAACGTTGTCCTGACCTACCGTATAGTCGGTACTATCGATACTGTACTTATCTATACCCTTTGTCATCGTTCCTCTCTATTTTTGTAGTGTTTTTACGTACCAAACAAAAAAATCTTTCGAACACGATACGTTTTGCATTCCGTGAAGGCGCAAGATCCTATCATTTGACACGTTTTTGTCTATCTTTTTGCTATTAAAAAATCCAATAACTTACTTTTCACTGTGTGGTTACGGCCTTTGATAGAACAAATCACTACTACAATAGTTAGACCACAAACATTTATTGCTATAATAATTTTAGCTCTTCTTATTTTGTCGAAAAGGCGCGACAAAATGGTATTGAGGACACGGCGTAAAATTGTAGGGGTAATTTTTGATTTCCCCCCTTTAAATAAGGGCGCATTTAAGTTAGTGTCGCCTCGATAAATGTTCCCTACAGACTGGATGAATAAATTGGAAAAGTACGAAGAAGTATTGGTCTCGATTCGTCAGATCATCCGCGCTATTGATTTACATTCTAAAAAGCTGAGCAAAGAGTCTGGATTGACTGCTCCACAGTTGATTTTGATGCGCGCTATCAATGACTTAGATAACGTGACGATTAAACAGTTGTCTAGCCACACTAACATGAGCCAAGCGACCGCAACGACCATTCTAGATAGACTAGAACGAGGCCAGTTTGTTGAGCGTCAGCGCAGTGTTCAAGACAAGCGTAAAGTGCATGCTGTACTTACGAGCAAGGGCCAAGAAGCCTTAAAACAAGCACCAACGCCGCTGCAAGAGCACTTCATTAATCGATTCCAAAAATTGGAAGAATGGGAGCAATCCCTTCTACTATCTTCCGTTCAACGCATCTCGACGATGATGAATGCAGAGGACATCGATGTTGCTCCAATGCTAGAGCTTGGTAGCATTACCAAAGCCGATTAGTTTCGCTCCCACGTGCTCGCTTTTTGCGGGCACTACTCTCCTACTCAGTCAAGCCAGTTTCAAACGCATATTTTGCTAACTCTGCCGTCGAATGTAAGTCCAACTTGTGCTTAATGTTATGGCGATGCGTCTCTACCGTTCGATAACTAATATTGAGTAAAGTGGCGATTTTTTTGCTGCTGTTTCCTTGAGCAACTAATTTAAGTACCGCTTCTTCCCTGCGGCTGAGAGGATTCGTTTTTTGCGTGGCAGGCACCACTTCTTGGGTAAAGAGTGTTTGTGTGACGGATTCACAGAAATACGTCGAGCCTTGGTTCACCGTTTTTATTGCTTGCACCATTTTCTCGGCCGAGATTTCCTTGAGCATATATCCTACGGCACCAGCTTGCATGACCTTCATGATGTACTCGCGATTATCGTGCATGGTCAACATAAGTATTTTGCTCTCTGGGCGCGCTTCTTTAATTACACCAGTCGCTTCAATACCGTTCATTATAGGCATGCTGATATCCATCAATATGACATCCGGTTGCAAGTGCTTTGCGACCTCTATCGCTTCCAAACCATTACTTGCTGTACCCACCACTTCGATGTCAGGCTCTAACTCCAAACGAGCCATGAAGCCATCCAACACCACTTGATGATCATCGACAATCACTACACTAATCGGTTTATCCATAAACTATTTCATCCAAATTAAGCAGCACGGTAATCTCTGTTCCCAAGCCAAGCTCACTCATTAGCTCAAATTCACCACCGATGAACTCTACACGCTCTTGCATATTCCTTAACCCAATCCCTTGTTGGTGCACTGCTTGGTTAACCACAAACCCAACGCCATCATCACGTATGAGTAATTGCAGCATATTGCCCATTTTTTGCAAAGTAACCGTTACTTTTTTCGCTCGCGCATGTTTTTCAATGTTATTCAAAGACTCCTGAGCGACGCGATATAGCGTCGTTGCGACTTCCGAAGTCAGTTTGTGCTGCTGAGTATCGAAATTGCTCTCGATATCAATCCCGGAATGGGAATGAAAATCCTGTAGCAAGGTCGTCAGTGCTGCTTCTAAACCGATATCATCGAGGGCGCTTGGACGGAGCTGATGAGAAATATGCCGCACCTCATTTATCGCGGTGACGAGCGATCGTTGTGATTTATCTAAGTGGGATTTGAGTTTTTCGTCTTCCAGTCTATGACTCATTAAGTCTAAATGACATTTACTGGAGACTAACAACTGATTGATTCCATCATGCAGTTCTCGCGCTAAATGCTTTTTCTCATCTTCTTGGAACATCACGGTTTTATGTGCCAATTCTTTCAGGTTCTTATCAGCGAGGCGATGCTCGTGCAGATTGATCGCCAAAGTGAGAACAATGATTACAGCAACGGTCACCGCTAAGATCACGACGACTGAGAAAAATGTCGTTTCGATATTTTTGTTCACTGCCGCGCGCATATTGGCGACTTCTCGGCTGACATCCTCAATATACAGCCCAGTCCCTATCATCCATTCCCACTTATCGAGCCATGCAGCGTAACTAAGCTTAGGGACGACTTCACCCGTAGATGGCTTTTGCCACAGGTACTGATGAAATCCGCCACCGGATTGCGCTTGATACAATAAAGCTTCGATTAAGCGATCGCCATTTTCGTCTTCAAGATAGAGTAAGTTTTCCCCGACAAGCTCTGGAAGAACTGGGTGTACAAGGTTGGTACCATATTTATCATAAGCAAAAAAATAGCCGTCAGACCCATAACTCAAACGATTTAAAATCGCTTTCACACGCGTTTTGGCAACACTCTCTTCTAATGTCGGATCGTTGTAGATGTAAGAAATGGAGTCAAAAGCGACTTCGACCGTATCTTTCAGCGCCGCTTCTTTTGATTGGATCAGGTTTTGATGAAAGATCTCTACCTCCCTTTTGCCAAGGGTCTTGGTTTGATAGATAGAGATCCAGCTGATACTCGCTGACACCAATACCACGGGTATCAGTGTCAGCAGAATTAACTTTGCTTTGAGAGGCATCCCTTCCCTCCATGAAACGCTGCCTTTACAGCTTACTATCTTAGCAGTACAAACCAATCGATTGTGTCTGCATAGACATAATTAACAGCTTAACAACTTGTCTCAAAAGGTAAAAACTCTCAGTTCACAAAATCTCTTTATTATCGAGTGATTAACTCATACCGTAAAAACCTGGGAAAAACAGCAAAGACGCCAACACAACAATCTGAATCGCGATGAATGGCATCACACCTTTGTAGATATCACGCGTAGTAACCCCTGCTGGAGCGACACCTTTTAGATAAAACAAACTAAAGCCAAATGGCGGTGTGAGGAACGACGTCTGCAAGTTCATCGCAATAAGAATCGCAAACCACGTCATATTAATGCCCATCAATTCAGCGACTGGCGCAATAATTGGCACGATGATAAAACAGATTTCAACGAAATCGATAAAGAAACCTAAAATCAGAATCACCACCATGGTAATAATAAGGAATCCCCACTTTTCACCCGGCAGTTCTAACATCCACTCTTCAACTAAATAATCACCACCAGTGTAGGTAAATGCCATTGAGAAGGCGGTCGCACCAAGTAAGATCGCAAAGACCATTGCGGTTACTTTAACTGTCTCTTTTGATGCATCATAAATCATCGACCAACTAAACTGCTTATACAATAGCGATAAAATAATCGCACCTGCACCACCCAGTGCCGCTGACTCTGTTGGTGTTGCAATCCCTGCAAAGATGGAGCCCAATACCACGATGATCAATGCTAAAGGTGGCAATACAGCTTTCAGTGCGGTGAGCACTTCTTGTTTACGACTGATCGACTCATCACGCTCTATCGCCTGTGCGGCTTGAGGGTTCAACTTCGCGTAGATGAGAATATAGATCACATAGGCGCCAACAAGTGTAATACCGGGCCAGATCGCAGCTTGAAATAGGTCCCCTACCGGTACGCCAAGTACATCACCCAACAAGATCAACACGATAGAAGGTGGGATAATTTGGCCCAACGTGCCAGACGCACAAATAGTCCCACACGCTAAACCTTTGTCGTAATTGTACTTGAGCATCACAGGAAGAGATATTAAGCCCATCGCAACAACTGATGCGCCTACCACACCCGTTGAAGCTGCAAGCAATGCGCCAACTAACACGGTAGAAATAGCGATACCACCGCGAACGCCACCGAACAAACGCCCCATTGATTCTAGTAGCTGTTCAGCAAGCTTCGTTTTCTGTAGCACTAGCCCCATAAAAACGAACAGCGGTACGGCCATTAGCACCGTATTTTCCATAATGGACTGAATTCGATATGGCATAAAAGCAAACATCTCGATGCCTTCAGCCCAAACACCAAAAATCAGCGCGATACCACCAAAAGTAAAGGCAACGGGAAATCCCAATAGAAGCGCAAAGAGCGCAACAAAAAACATCACTATACCGATCATAATGACTTCCTTTTACGACTTACCGTTATTACCGGCATAGATGAGATGAGGGTTGACAATTTTGTTGATTGAATGAAGTAACAATCCAATACCACTCACCGCCATAAAGAAAAATGACAGCGGAATCATCGCTTTAATAATCCAACGATATGGTAAGCCACCTGGGTCACCAGACGTCTCGCCTAACGCGTAACTCTCCTTGGCGAAATCAATACCAAACCAAGCGACCAGTAGGCAAAAAGGGAATAAGAAAAATAGTGTGCCTATGATGTCGATGATGGATTGTGCTTTGTAAGATAAGCGTTCATAAAAAATGTCGACGCGGACATGGCCACCGGACTTAATTGCGTAAGGCACACCAAGCAAGAACACGGCAGAGAATAGATGCCATTCCATTTCTTGGAATGCGATAGACACATCATTAAACACGTAACGCATGACAACGTCGTACACAACGTTTGCTAACAACAAAATAAACAGGATGCTGGATAACCATCCGAGAAAATCGCTAAAGCGGTTAAATAATCGCTCAATATAAATAAGACTTCTCATTCCGAACTCCGTGGAACGTTTAGATGCGCTCCGCTATGGTGCGGAGCATTCATTATGAAGTTTTCTTGGGCTTCGATAGCAGGCTAAACCTCTCGGCATCGCCTGCTTCATAACGTTATTGTTGAGCTTGACTGTTTAAGTACGCTCGGTGCGAAATATCTGACCATGGTCGAACTTGATTCATATAGTTCGCTTGCGACTCTTGAATCTCTTTCGCCAAAGCATCTTTTTCTGCATGTTCTTTCAACAAACGATCGTTTGCTTCTCGCAACGCAGCTACTACTTCAGGTGGGAAATCTTTTACTTCAACATTTGGGTATTCAGACTTAATAGATGCCCAGTTTTTGCCGCTTTCGTGTTTCGATTGCGTGTACATATCGTAAGCGGCCGTTTTCATGGCTACTTGCAAAATCGCTTTTAGATCATCAGGTAGACGGTTCCAGGTGCGCTTGTTAACGAGGAACTGAAGCTCAGTCGCTGGCTCATGCCAACCTGTGTAGTAGTAAGGCGCGATTTTGTGGAAGCCCATACGTAGATCCAGCGATGGACCAACCCATTCCAAGGCATCAATTGTGCGACGCTCTAGAGAAGTATATAGCTCACCAGGGGCGATATTCGTTGGCTTGGCACCTAACTCAGCCAAAATCTCACCAGCAAACCCTGGGATACGCATTTTCAAACCCTGTAAGTCCTCGACGGACTTGATCTCTTTTTGGAACCACCCGCCCATCTGAGTATCGGTATTACCGCCAGGGAAAGACATCAAGTTATGTGGAGAGTACACTTTTTCCATCAGCTCCATACCACCGCCGTAGTAAAACCATGCATACTGCTCAGTTGGCAACATACCGAAGGGCATAGAAGTGAAGTAAAGTGTGTTTGGAACCTTACCCTTCCAGTAATAAGACGCTGAGTGACCCATGTCATACTGACCCGACTTAACCATATCAAACACCCCAAAAGGCGCTTTATGCTTGTTTGCGGAATCAATGCGGATTTGCAAACGTCCGTTGGACATCTCTTCCGCCATTTTGGCCATGTTTTTTGTGGTATCACCAAAAATTGGGAAATTAGGCCCCCAAGTTTCAGCAAGCTTTAAACGATAGACTTTTTCAGCAGCGTTTACAGAAGTCGCTGCGAGTGCCATCGCGGCAGCGACAGCGGTTGTTTTGAGCACTCGTTTTAAAGATTTTTGGATTAGACTCATCGTTCACGTCCTTTATCACCAAGGTTATTGTTGTCATCCATTTCATTAGGATTGGCTGTATTCGGTATAAAAGATGTAACAATGTTGTCTAATGCGAAATGGGCATGAACACGGAAGCGAGTAATTCATCAATAAGGCATTAGCCTAAGGTATTACGTACAAGTACGTAGGATAATCGTCATGACAAAAGACTGTTAATAGCAAAATCAGTAAATTATATTTTTATCTATGAATGAAAATAAAAGACAATACGTACGTATTTTTCTGCCAAAAAATTTACATAGTATTTAAGAAAATGTGACAAACCACTTATTGGTAGTGTTAAAGTCAGTACTTAATGCATTATTTCCAATACCAAGATAAAAAAATACCTCGGCATCGGCCGAGGTATTCAATCTAGAACGGTAGCGGTAATTAAACTGCTTTGTAGATAACTTTGTTACCTGCTAACTGCTCTTTTTGAACTAGGTTTTCTTCAAGAAGCTTCTTTAGTGCGCCAGTAGCCCATGATGCCGCTTTAGTATCTTCTTGACCTGCAGCTAGACCGATGCCTTTAGGGTTAATACCTTCAGCATTCGCCATAACGATGTCTAATACTTGTTGTTGCTTAGGAGTAAGGGCAACATCAACTGTTTTCACTGCAGCTACTTTTTTATCAGCTACTACTTTCTCCGCAACAGCTTTTTCAGCAACAGAAGGTGCTACTGCTTTTTCCGCAACAGGCTTCACTGCTTTAGGTGCTGCAGCTAAGTTTGCTACTGTCGCTTTAATGCGTTTTTGCAGTTTCATCTGCACTTTACGCTTATGAGCAAGTCTCATTGAATATTTCTCCAGTTCACTGCATCTCAGCAGGGATGAAAATTTGAAGCGCGTTTTATACCAAAATTCACAAGCAATTTGTAGGTTTTAGCGGCGAAACGCGATGAAAAATGCGCTCAAAGCATAGAACGTCTACTATTTAATCAGATATTTTATGAACGGATTTATTGAATACTGGGTATAAAAACAGAGGTTTGTTTTATTTTGAATGCAAATCAATGCACATAAAGCTACCCACTTATTTTTGGACAAGTATTCGATGAGGTTATAAGCATGGAAACGCTGCACCTAACAAATTCACATTTCAAACCCGACTCCCCTATCAACAGAATACTTTTGTTGCTCGTTGCACTCATCACTTTGTTTTTGGTTGCCATTTCTCCGGGATGGAAGCAAGCCATGTTGTCGGTCATTTTGATGTCTGCAATCGTTGGTTTCGCCATCTTGATGATTAAGAAAAGCCAAGTCACTTTTACGCTGACAGCTTCTCACTTTCAGCAACACCTTTTTAAAGGAGGTTGGGTCGTCCGATGGCGAAATATTGAGTCAATCGGTATTTGTAGCTACCAACAGGAAGGGTGGCACCAACCGCTACCTTGGATCGGTATTCGTCTAAAACACTACTCACCCTACTTAAATTCAATCTGCCCTCGTATAGCGACAGAAATTCTCCTCAGCCAGCGAGCACTGCTTTACTTAGGCGCGAAACAAAATCAGTGTGAAGATAAGTTTGAGGATATGGTGCTTGACCCTAAACCGTATATAAACAGAGATGGGATTGAGTACAAAGGTTTGTTAGCGATGCTCGCCAACCGGATGAAGTATCAGAGAGGTTTCTACGGCTACGATCTATTTATATCAGCAAGTGATCTAGATCGTGAGGCTGAGGATTTTGTGGGACTGACTCGGCGATACTTAGCTGCCGCCGAGCCAGAATAATGCTTAGTACACGCACTTTTAGTAAAGCGGCATCTCGTCAGCAACGAACGGGTTAGTTTTACGCTCATGACCGAAAGTCGATTGAGGGCCGTGACCAGGGACAAACGTGACATCATTGCCTAAAGGCCACAATTTCTCTTTGATAGAGCTAATCAACATATTGAAATCACCTTGTGGGAAGTCAGTTCGACCAATGCTACCGTTAAACAAAACGTCACCCACAAACGCTAAACGCGCTTCTTCACTGTAAAGCACAACGTGACCAGGTGTATGACCAGGTGTGTGGAATACGTTCAGCACTTGATTACCGAAAGTGACAGTGTCACCCTCATTTAGCCATTGGTGCGGTTCAAACGCTTCTGTCAGCGGGAAACCAAACATTTGGCTCTGACCTTCCAAACCTTGCAACCAGAAGTTATCTGCCTTGTGAGGACCAACAATCTCTGTACCGCCAAGCAGTGCAGACAGCGGCTCCGTGCCACCTACGTGGTCCAAGTGACCGTGTGTTAGCACTAGGTTTACCACGTCAACACCCAACTCTTTGATAAGCATAGCGAGCTGCTTTTCATCGCCGCCTGGGTCAACCACAATGCCTTTCATGGTTTCGTCACACCAGACAATAGAACAGTTTTGAGAGAAAGATGTTACTGGAACAACTTGGTATTTCAGAGCCATAGATAACCTATACCGAATAAATTTGCGTGAAAACTGCCGCAACTATGACACTAAGGCCTAGCGACTTCAAGCTTTGAACTGTGGGTAATCGACGACGTTCTGAGACTAGAAACCTTGTCTCAACTGGCACTACCAGGAACGAACAGCACCCGTATCGATATGAACAAAGTTACTGCCTGGATAATAACCCACGCCACCGGCTTTTAGGCTTAATGCAGCATCACGAACCGTTGAAAGCTTCACGCCGTCTAAACGGAAATCAATGGCCTTTCCTTCCATGTGCATGCTCTTTTTCGCTACACGAGAAGACCCGTTGCGCAGCGAGGCGTTAGTGGCAGGAGAACGGTAACCTGAAATGACGATCACCTCTGCTTCTGTACCAATTAACTTTTGAATTTGACTTATTTGATCGAACAAGCGTCTATCCATGGGATGAACCTCATTTCGTCGATGGTCTCGACAAAACTCATTCAGCCTTTGAAGTTCATCATTAATGTATCGTTTTCCATCGAAATAGCATGTTTCGAGGATCTCTCCAGTATTAAGATTGTTCATCGCCAGCGCACGTGGCTCGTCAGGGAGTGAAGCCCAAGAAAATGATGGCAGGGCAGACGCCAACACCACACCACCAGCGGTCATTTTAAGGAAATCTCGGCGGGAAAAGTTACGACTTACCATTTCAAAATACAGTGCTCAACAACTAGACAAGTCGTGGACATTAACCAAACACATTTGTCACGTCAAATGCATAAAACGCTCCATCTTGATTTTCAGATGCAGCAATTATTGCTTAATTATTGAACGAAAAGAGAATTCTTCGTTTTGTAAATTTTCCTTAAAGATTTCAACTGCGGTGATCGTACTTATAGATATCATCACGGTAGTAAAGCGTTCCCTCTTCCAACCATGCTGTTTGATAAATGATGTGTACTTGAATGCGCTCTCCCAAAGGAACTGACGTGTTAGACCGACGAGAACTTTCTCGCTTTTTCGCTAAACGTTCTTCCAACCCCTGAGTTTTGAACAGAAGTTCTGCTAACTGGTCTGCATGTTCTACACGAACACATCCTGAGCTGAATGCGCGTCTGTCCTGTTCAAACAAGTTCTTACTTGGCGTGTCATGCAAATAAATAGCTTGTGGGTTAGGCATATTGAACTTGTACAATCCCAGTGCATTTTGTAAGCCTGACGCCTGTCGCATACGATAAGGAAATGTTCTCGGATTCACCGTTGCCCAATTGATGGTTGTAGGGTCAATAATTTCGTTCGAAGTCCAAGACCGAATGATTTGAATGTTATGGTTAATCAAATACATCGGATTACGTTTTACTTTAGGAATAATGTCTTTAACCATGATAGTCCAAGGCACGTTCCAAGTTGGGTTGAGAATGACTGAATCCAGTGCTACCGACATGATGGGCGTTTTTCTTGATGCTCTCCCTACCACAACTTTAGACTCAAACAAGGGTTGACCGTCATGCCAATACGTGACTTCGTATCCAGGCACGTTAACAAAGACAACATTATCCCTTTCTTTCGACCAAATTCTTGAACGCTCAGAATTCAACGCCAGCAGATGCAATCGCTCTTGAGGAGAAAAGTTGATCCATCGAATGGTATTCGGGCCGATAACGCCATCTTCTTTCAAACCATGAATACGCTGGAACTCTTTTATCGCAAGCTCTAATTGTTCGTCATATTCTTCAGTGACTAAATCCAAGTAAGAAACATCTACGCCTACGATCTCCATTCGCTCAATCAATAGGGGTCTGTTTTCTAATATATCGCCAACACGTGCTAGCCCAGTTTGTTGATAGGCAGGATATTGGTACTGAGAATGTTCCGATAGCGAAGAATAGGCGGAGTAGAAAGCATCATCTGTTTGTAATGGAGACCGGAGACTTGCCAAAAACTGACCAAGTTTGCCAACCGTAATCTCATTACTCAGAACCGATAAAGTATCGATGCTAGGAGCGGGTAACGTAACATGGGCTTTGTCTGTAAATAGCCAATTAATCCCTTCTTCGGGGAGTTGCTCAAGATAACTAAGGTACATCAAGAGTGAATCTGTCATCACTAAATCGAAGTCGAGATTATCTCCCTGCCACCTTACTTGGTTTATCCGGTGAAGTTGATTTTCGAATTCATCGGTGACATCCGCAAGTGCAACCAGGTTTACTTGAAAAAGAAACTGCTCAATATCACTTTCATTTTCCCAGTTCAAACGGTAATTGGTGCTTTGATACAGTTGATCAATCACCTCTGGATAATGGATCATTTTTTCTACAGACAGCTTTTGTACCGCTCCCTCTTGCTCGACTTGCGCTGAAGCTTCGAGAGAAACGACGGTGGAAAAGCTGCAAAACGGCACCAGAAGTGCCGTCATGATTAAAAACCTAGCAAACACTGAAATGATCCTTGCGCTACTTGCCATAATAAAAAGTATGGCAAATATCTCACAGCTTGCAGGTTTAAAATTAAGAATCTGATGCCGAAAACGACAACAAAACTCTCTATAAGTAATTACTCAATGATCTTTCTAGATAATTCTCGACCAATGGTTGTCCCATTGCACTCCGCTTGCGAAGGTACTTTTTGACTCCTCTGGTCTTTGCTCCACCACTTTTCCCGCCCCAGAGCTGACTCGGAACTCATCGCCATAGACCACAACACCAGAGGCGTCTGGTAACGCACTTAGCTCTACCAATTTGCCCGTAGATTTAGACCATATACCATAACAACTGCCCGGAGGCGAAGTGGCTAAGATCCATTCATCGGTTGCTGCAATACTCGCAACGTAGTGATTGAAACGCGCCCACTCTTCAGGCTCAGCTTGAAGATCTTGCATTTCACCACCACGCGTGTGCATGGCGATCAAGGCTGGATAATCGTCCGGCTCACCACGATATTGCTGACCACAAAGCACGGTTTCCGCACCATCATGAGCTAAATGGCGAATACTCAACTTATGATCCGGTAAAGACACTTGATCCAATAGCTCCCCTTCCTGTGAAAGGTAACTCAGACTCGGTCTCATGCTATCAAGATTGAGAGGTTCACGGCCGTTGGTGTGTACGCCACCGACGCCAATCGCTAATGCGCCATCAGGCATCATGATCACTTCATGAGGACCAAGACCAAAACCCGTTAACTCATCGATTTTTTGATATTGCTTCTGCACATCATAAACACCAATGATCCCACGACTTGTCCCCCTCTCCCCTTCTGTGGCAAATAGCAACGTGCCATCGTGGGAGTAAACGCCATGCCCATAGAAATGACGATTTGATTTTGCTAGTTGCAGTTTGATCATCTGCTCTGAGCGATAATCAAATACCATGAAGAAAGTACCTGGTCGACGACCAAAAACTACGGCGTGGCCTTGTTGGTTGGTTGCCACACCGTGACCACGCTCAGGAATCGGCAATGAAGATAGCGGCATACCATGCTCATCCGCCACCACCGCTGCATATTTATCTCTGCCAATGATAGAGCAGCCGATCAACGCAGGCTCACGTGAGCTTGTTGAGGCACAACCAAATGGCATCATAGGTGTAGCTGCCCCGAATAGAGCAGCTTTCAGTAAGTTTCGGCGGGTTTGATCAGTCACCATCGGTTGCATTAAATCCTATAACCACGCCAAGCTCGATCGCCACCTCTTCGTGAATCAGGTACTTCAATTGCTCTAGCTTATTGTATTGAGAGAGCACCATGCGATAGCCTTCTTTTGTTTGTAGTGCGGCAAACAAGCTCTTATCTTCCGGCCATGTATCTAACGCCATCTCGAACTGATGAACAACACGATCAGCTAAATCCGCATGACCTTGTTCTCTTAATAGCGCATCTAGCCCGTTACCGTCGGCAAAATAGAGTGCTTCCATTGCGGTAAGGTTCGCTTTCAAGTTCGAAAGCGACGTCTCTGAACGCCACGATTCTGAGAAATAAGGGCGAGGCTTGCCAATCTTCGCCAATGGGCGACTCAACTTCTTCATGCTGTATTCAAGCTGATTAGAAAGCAGTGAAATGTACTCAGATTCCCATTCTGTCATCTCTAGCGATTTCCAAGGGTTTTCTGCCCAAGAATCCGCGATGATCTGCGCTTTGTTATCGAGGTTTTCTGCAATCGAAATGCCTGTCGCACAGGTATTGCTGTTGCTAGATAGGGTCGACGCTTTATCGTAAAGCAGCCATTCCAGAGCCCCTAAACCTTGCACGGTGACACTTTGGGTGGAAATATCTTCTGCACTCCAAGCTTGGCCAGATTTCGTCAATACAGACATTTTACGACCAGTAGTGTTCTTTTTATCTGGCCAAAACTGAACATTCCAGCTTTGCTCCAACGCCGTAGCAGGGCCACGTTCTTGACCTTGTAATGCCATCCACGCCAGCATCGTTTGATGCCACTGCTGTTTTACTTGTGCATCATCTTTCGACTCTGATGCGCAGTAATCTGCGAAGCGTTGTTCAAGTTCTGTGGTTTGCGCTAAAAACGTCTGAGCTGATTGAAACTCCACCTCGTACACGCTTTGAGAAATATGACTTGTACTCTCAGGCTTGGCAACGCTCGAACCGATGGTCGATTGGCAACCAACCAAACTTAACGTTGCGGCAATCGCACTCACTAATAGTGTTTTTTTCATGGTTGCTTCCTTATAGAGAATTCAGAAACGCAATCAATGCGTCACGTTCTTTTTTGTTCAGTGCTAAGACGTTTTGTTTCGCCGTTTCAGCTTCGCCGCCGTGCCACAACACCGCTTCCATCAGGTTACGAGCGCGGCCATCATGTAGAAAGTAAGTATGTGCGTTTACTTCTTCGGTATAACCAATGCCCCATAGCGGTGCTGTTCGCCACTCGCGGCCGTTTGCTAGGTATTCCGGACGGTTATCGGCTAAGCCTTCACCCATGTCATGCAAAAGCATGTCGGTGTATGGGTGGATAAGCTGCTCAGAAAGCGCTGGTAACTCTGGTCGTTTCGCCGTTTTAACACTGGTCTTGTGGCAGCTTTCACAGCCAGACGCAGCAAAGATTTGCTGACCAAGTTTCACGTTAGGGTCATTGACATTACGGCGAATAGGTACAGCTAAGTGCTGGCTGTAAAACTCTACGAAGTCGAGAATATTTTCACTCACTTCTGGTTTGCCGCCATTTGGCATGTCGTCACAAATGCTTTGTTTCGAGGTACAGTTTTCATTTGGGAATAAATGGCTCGTAAGACCCACATCACCATTAAATGCTGCTGCATTTTGCTGCATTAGCGTCGGTTGTCCTGCTTTCCAGCCAAAACGACCAATCGAGAAGTCGTCCTTCTCAATATCCCACACCTTATTGACTTTGCCTGAGATACCGTCTTTGTCGGCATCTTGTTCATCAGCCCAAGCAAGTAGCGTTTCGTCGGGAATACTCTCTAACAAACCAAGGCCGATCATTGGCGGTGCCACGCGTGCTGAGAACTCGGTATCAGGGTGCATATCGCCGTAACCCAGATCGGTAATGTTCAAATGAGGTTTTCTTAGCGTCACCGTCGTACCGTCTTTAAATTTCACTGGGACATCGGTGTAAGTGATTTCGATTTTGCCTTCTGGCGTTTGATCCTGCAGGGCGAAATCTTGAAGCTGACCACCATAAGTCGGCTCAGGTATGCCACCGCCTTTGATGTAGGCTTTCTTTTGTTCTGGCGTCATCGCAGGAATGCTTAAGCGCACTAACATAGACACGGCATGTAAATCATCTTTCTCTGGCGGATGACCACGACCGTCTTTGATGTGACAGTTCTGACAACCATTGGTGTTAAAAAGCGGACCTAGGCCATCACGAGCGTCTGTTGACGCTGGCGCTTGTACCCAAGGGTTGCGGAAAAAGCTGTTACCCACACTAAAATCTAGGCGTTTGCTCATCGGCAGGTTGGCAGCAGGAAGAGAATAGGCATTCGCGCCATCTTTTTTAACACTGGTTTTGCCACCAGACTTAACATCGTAAGCCATGGCAGAAGAAGAAAGGATCGCGGCTAGCGCAGAAATTAGGTATGGCTTCATATCATTGCTCTACATAGACAACAAGGGTGATAACAACGAGCTCAAACGGCAAAAGGGCTCACAAAGAGCCCTTATTTATTATGGTTTTCTTATTAAAACTCGTGGTCAGCAGTATCAGGGCTTAGGCTGTCGATGCCGACAATGTTTGCCGCTCGCTCAATCGCACCAGTTTGCGCTACCAACGACATGATGGTGTCGTTTACCAGCGCGTTGCCTTGTGCGTTACCCGCCGCAATAAGTTGGTCAAAATGCTGGTTATTCTTCTCTGCAGAAGTCACTAGCTCACCAACTTGGCTAAGTGTTGTATCAAACTGCTTTTTAATGTCGGTCGCGGCTTTCTTATCTTTTTGAGCAACAAGATCAGCAATACTTGGACCAGATAGTTCTGTGCCGTTTACACCTTTGTATGTACCTGTGTAAACGTTGTAGATGCCTTGCTCATTGTAGTAGTGAGAATTATGCGTGTTGTCTGAGAAACAATCGTGCTCGTCTTCAGTTGAGTTCGCTTCTAGTGCCACTTTCATGCGCTCACCCGCTAGCTCACCTAGAGAAAGAGAACCCATGCCGAATAGCATCTTACGTAGACCATTGTCCGCTGAGTCGTTCAGTAGCTCTTCACGGTAGTTACCTTTTACTTCAGCAGACCACTGCTTTTCCATCCACTCAAGGTCTTGAACCAGTAGATCAGCGGCTGCTTTTAGGTACTCTCCACGACGCTCACAATGGCCATTCGTACACTCAGAACCCACAACGAAATCAGTGTAAGCGCGTTGACCTGCGCCTGCGTTAGTGCCGTTTAGGTCTTGGCCCCAAAGCAAGAATTCAATCGCGTGGTAACCTGATGCAACGTTTGCCTCAGAACCACCTACTTCGTTTAAATCTGCTAGTAATTCTGGCGTAATTTTTGAAACGTCCAGTTTAGAAGCACCGATCTGTAGGCTAGTGTTCGCGATGATGTTGGCAGCAGCGCCCTCGTTACCCAATTCGTATTGGTAATCAGCCGCTACGTAGTCAATCAAACCTTCATCAAGTGGCCATGCGTTCAGCTGACCTTCCCAATCATCAACAATCGCGTTACCAAAACGGAAAACTTCAGACTGTTGGTAAGGAACGCGAGAATCGAGCCAAGCTTGTTTTACTTCTTCAAGCTTTTTCGCTGATGGTGATTTTAGGAATTCGTCGATTTTTACATCCAGCGCTTTCGCTGTTGTTACTGAATCAGCAAACACAGCATGGGCAACGTCCGCGTAATGTTCGACAACTTGTTGTTTAGTTACTGTAGCAGCAACGGTAGAACCACTGGCAATGAGGAGTGATGCAGCAATAGATTGGACTAAAACTTTTTTTGCATTCATCTGAAGCATCCTTGTTGAGCTTTTCAATTATCATATTGGTAGTGCTAATTATTCTTATTTGCACTTTAGTCTCGAGATAATACAAATTTACAATTTATTTGCAACTCCAGATACAAAAAAACCTCATAAAAATGAGGTTTTTAACAGGCTTTATTGTCAGTTTTATCTTTAAGATTAAACCTTTAGGTCATGTTTTCCGTGAGAGACTTTTGCCTTCAGATAATTTTCGTTGCCATCTTTGATATGTGCAGAGGTATTGACAACCTCGCCAATTTCAATTCCGTACTCAGATAACTCACGAATTTTCTTAGGGTTGTTCGTCACGAGGCGGATCTTATTCACGCCTAAAGCTTCTAGCATTTGTGCTGCTTCTGTGAAATCACGCAGGTCATCATCAAAGCCCAAATGGTTGTTAGCTTCGTACGTGTTCATGCCCTGGCTTTGTAAGCGGTATGCATCGATCTTATTGTACAAACCAATACCACGACCTTCCTGACGGAGATACAAGATGATACCACCGGACTCGCCCATGCGATTGATCGTCTCTTCTAGTTGCTCACCACAGTCACAGCGTGAAGAGTGGAACACATCGCCTGTCAAACACTCAGAGTGCATACGAACTAAAGGCATGTCCTGAGTTTGGTCCGCTTGTTTAAAGATAATAGCAACATGCTCTTTGTCTGTCTTCAGACCATGGAAAGACAGAATTTCGGCATCAATGTTACTTTTTGCCCCGACTTTAAAATCTACTCTGGCACGTACTTCCGCCATATCTATACTCACTCGATTTATTGCTTGATGCGCTTGATGCGTTTTCGTTATTGCATTCATGGGATTTACTCGTTGCTCTTCAACTATGGGGACTGATACCGCATTTTGCAATATAGAGATCACAATTGAGGGCAGTTATCCACTCAAGACAGCAAAAGAGAAACACTCTCCAACTGAACAATTGTTATATTATAACAATTTAAAAAAACTACAATAAAAAACCCCAGACAAATTTTGTCTGGGGTTTCAAGAAGGTCGTTTGGTCTATCTTTTAATGGGTCTGACTGCGCTTCCAAACGGCGAGTTCAATCCAAACTGCTTCGAGTTCTTGGATTTCCTCGTCGGTCAACACGGCGAGCGTTGAAGTAACTTGAGGCAGGTTCGGTGATTGCAATGCACGAATCTGCGAATAGAAGTCTTTTTTAAGTTGTAATATAACTGAATCCACTGCGTGCACCTATTTCGTTCTTTTATTACTTATCCAGCTCAAAATTTTTATTTTCTTTATACTGGAAACTTCATAAATTCGGAAAAATGATAACATTCTGCTTGTGAAGTGCACAATTTATTTTTAATAGTGGAATAACGGTCACATTAATTACGCTTCACCATTCGGATCGAATATAAGACAAAAAAGATCAAAAATAGCACAGGAAAGATCCACAACAGCGCCGTGGAATAATTTAATGGTGGTTGATACAGAACAATATTCCCATAACGAGCAACTAGATAGTCCTTTATTTCTTGATCTGAGCTGCCTTCATTGGCCATCGTATACACTTTCAACCTCAGGTCTTTGGCCGCCTGTGCATTAGACTCGACAAGGTTTTGGTTTTGACACTGCGGGCAGCGTAATGTCTTGGCTAGCGAGGTTGCACGCTGTTGCACTTCAACAGAATGAAAATCAAACAGATCAACATTCTGTTCTAAATCCGCACTTCTCGTGAAAGGAGAAAATAGTATAAATAGGATTAAAGTGAGGAGAAGATTATTAAATCGAAACATTCAAGTATCCTGAAAATATATCGTTCCATTTATCTGCCGTTAGCTCTCCACGATATTTGATCAATATACGACCATTTTGATCAATCAAGTAAGTTTCCGGCGTTCCTATAACACCTAGCTCCACAGCGAGCTTTCCATTAGGGTCACTAATTACTTCAATATATGGGTTTCGTTTAGAGCTCAAATATTCACGGGCAGCTTGTTTTTGATCTCTATAATTCAGCCCAATAATAGGCACACCGAGTTCTGCTAACTGCAATAACTCTTCATGCTCTCGCTTGCATACCCCGCACCAAGATGCCCAAACATTCAATAATTTATATCCGTCGCTTTTGAACAATTGCTCAGAAACTATGTCATCAGAGATCAGAGAAGTAGAGCGAAAATTAGGTGTCTCTAAATTTCGTTGTGGGGACAATTCGACATGTGGTCGCTCAGACAAGGCCACCGCAGTAACTACAGCAAACACGGCAACAGCCACAACGAGACCTGCGAGTTTAAGCGTATTTCTCGATCGCATTGATAGCCTCTCTCCTTTTCTTTAGGCCTGTTAATAGCGCACCAAACACAGCTAATAGCCCGCCAGACCATATCCACCAAATGCCTGCGCGGTACTGAACTTTAATCGCATAAGCATGAGTGTCGACTTTGTCACCCAATGTCACGTAATAATCGCCATGCCATAGTGAACGAATCGCAGGCTCGGTCATATTCATCACTCGCACAGGGTAATGACGCTTTTGCGGGTTGAAATTGAGCATGCGGCCATCTTCCAAGTGCAAGGTGATCTGTCCTTGTTCAGCGGTGTAGTTTGGCCCCACCAGCCATTCGATACCATGATAATCGATAGTGATCCCCGCCCTTTGTTGAGAACTGCCGGGTTCGACACGTAAATTGTGTTCATATGAGTAGTGACTGTTGAATACAGCTCCACTCACCGCCAGCGCAAAACCGATATGTGCCATCACGATTGGCATGAGTTTGCGCTTATTGGAACAACGAAACAGCATAACGAGATGCGCCGCAATCACCCAAGTAGCCAACGTTATGGTTAGCAATACTTCGAAATGCAGTGCGTGCACTAAGAAGATAAACCCGATCCCAGAGACAAGAGATAACGCAATACTGATCGCAATATCAGCGCTTACACTCGGCACTGTGCCTTTTGTCCATTTCAGCAGCGGCGTGAAAGCTAAGGAAATCAGAGCCAGTATGCTTAATGGGAAGATCAGACTATTAAAATAAGGTGCGCCAACTGAAATGTTCCCTAAACCGAGCAGTTGATAAACCATCGGATAAAAAGTGCCAAGAAAAACGATAGCAGTCGCAATAACCAGCAGCCCTTTGGCGATGTAAGCAGTGTAAGCTCGGCTCGCTAGAGATTGAAGTTTGAAGCGAGGGAGTTGTTCTCCTCGCAAAATCAATACGCCAAAAGTGATGATGATAAGCAAGCTCAATACACCAAGCAGCACTAAACCCTTAGTTGGGTCCACCGCAAAAGCATGCACTGAAGTCAGCACGCCAGAGCGCACCACGAATGTCCCTAAAATGCTTAGGCTGAACGTAGCAAACGCCAGTGCATAGGTGCTCCAAATTGCGCCTCTGTTACGTGTTGCGACAACACCGCTGTGCAACAAAGCAGTACCAGTAAGCCAAGGGAGTAGAGAAGCGTTCTCCACAGGGTCCCAAAACCACCAGCCGCCCCACCCTAGCTCATTGTACGCCCACCATGATCCCACCAAGATACCCAACGTGAGCGTTCCCCATGCAAAAAACGCTGCGCTTCGAGCAACCACATACCAATCGCTCATCGGTTGTTTACCCAATAGCGCTGCTAATGCAAAAGCTAATATTGCTGCGTAACCGACATAACCGAGATAAAGCAATGGTGGATGAATGATAAGCCCAACATCTTGCAACATTGGGTTTAGATCTCGTCCTTCCGACGCCAATACTTGGGCATACTCGAACGGGTTAGAGGTCATTAACGTGAACCAAGCAAATGTCGCAATAAGAACGTTCATGATTCCTAAACAGTCACAAGTATATTGGGCGTTGAGCGGTGACTTAAATGCAATAAACGACGCCCATAAACTCAAGGTGACGACCCAAAACAACATGGAGCCTTGGTGCCCACCCCAAGCGGCAGCAATTTTGAACGCCACGGGAAGTTGACTGTTGGAATGCGTAACAACATATTCCAACGCGAAGTTGTCTTGCACGAAGCAGACGATCAGAAGTGCTAAACAAATGATGGAAGCTAAGCTAATGATGTGGGACATCGCGACTTGATGCGGCAATGTCGCCTTCTTACCCATAGCACGACGTAGCCAATGCAGCAACGATGCACAAGTCGATGTTACAGCCACCAATATCAGTAAGAAGAACCCTAGCTCAGCCTCCATTTTTCCCCCTTACACTATGGTCATTTGACCGGCATAGAGAATGAAAGTACGTAGCATAAGTACGCCAACCAAGCTCAACGTCGTGACCACAAAAACGTAACTGCCTTTGTGGCGCACTTCTGAAGGCGTTAACCAATTGAGAGTCAAAGGCGTAATCATGCCGATGAACACTACGCCAACCCAGAACCATTGAGCCCAGAATCCACTCGAAATAGCATTCCAAGCCGCGACTTCGTTCTGACCACCGCTGAAGATCAGTCCAGTAAAGAATGTCACTAAGACAAACAACTCAAACAACACTACAGGGCGTTCAAATCCGTGCACCCAAGACACACTTGGGCTGCTGGTCGACTCTTTAAACACCAAGATGCCGAACATCAAGCATGCCGCTGCACCCGAGGACAAACTAGAGAACAGGAACAAGATTGGCAGTACTGGATTGTTTAGCATTGGGTAAGTCTTCAATGCAGACAATAGAAAGCCAGTGTACGCTGCAAGCACGATGGCTAAGAAGCCCAAGAACAATTCAATTGCGTTGTTGGCTTTCCCCGCCTTAATCAAAATGCCATCGGCAAAATCCAACAGTTTGCTCGGTAACTTACCCTCACAAAAGCTGATGATTTGATGGCGGAAGATAACGCCGATCCAAACAAACAGCACCAGCATGTACACTTGGAACAAGATCACGCCCATCGACATCACAGACGTTGGGTTGTAGTAGATCATGATCTTCCAAAACTCTAAAGGCTTGGTTAAATGGAAAATCAAAATTGCCAACCCAGCAATGATGCCAAATGGCGCAAGCCAAGCCATCGCTTTCATGATGCCGTTGTTTGCGGGATCACCTTCAATCACTTTGCGTTTTAAATAGATAGAAATCATCACCGCACCTGCTGACATCCCAGCAAGGAATAAGTAAATCGCGATGATCCAATCCCAGACTAACGAGTCAAAGTGGAATGCACTTTCGAAGCCGTTCATGATGACACCTCCCCTTTGCTATGCGGAATTTTGTACAGTTTAGGTTGCGTACCTAAATGCGATTTATCGCGATAGACAACATGGCTTTCGATAGCTTTGCTCACCTCGCTAGTTGGGTCATTCAAATCACCAAAGATGAGTGCTTTTGTTGGGCAAGATTCCACGCAAGCTGGCTGTTTACCTTGCGCTAGGTTGGTATCACGGCAGAAGTTACATTTATCCGCAGAGTGATCGACTGGATTAAAGAAGCGCACTTGGTAAGGGCAAGCGGCAAGGCAATAACCACATCCGACACATTTCTCTTTGTGCACATCCACGATGCCGGTCGCTTCATCTTTGTATGCAGCGCCTGTTGGACAAACGTACACACATGGTGGGTTATCACAGTGCTGACAGGATTCGCGAGTAAACTGGTATTCCACATCTGGAAATTCGCCAATCGGTTCACTGCGATGAATTTTAAGTCGCGTTACGCCTTCGGGGACTTTATTTACTTCGCGACAAGCATCGGTACAAGCGGTACAGCCAATACAGGCATTTTCATCATGAACCATACCCATGCGTTTCGCTTGTTCACTGTTGCTGGCATAGAGAGAGGAGCTAACAACGGAAGTGCCTGCAACGCCTGTAGTTAAAATCAACGCGCCGCTGCCGGCTAAAAAGTTTCTTCTCGAACATTTCATGCTATCTCTCCTCTTCTTTGGCAAGTTCAGGTTCGACGGCAAATTCAGAGTGACAATCCACACACTGCTTGATCAGTTGTTTTCTGTCGTACGACAACGCTTTGGTTTTCGCTGCGTGTACATCGTGGCAATTTGAACAAGTGAGGTTTTTGGCGTGCACATCGTGCGTCCAGTGGCTTTCTCTCAGCTGTGTCGGTGCGTGGCAATCCACACATTGGCCGTTGGCTTTAAGAATCATGCTTGGATCAAGGAACACTTTGTCGTGTACCTCTTTCGATTGCGCGGCAGAAAACTTAATCACATCAGGCGCACCTTCACGATGGTCGGGACCAATGTTGCTATGGCAATTGGTGCAATTAAGTTGCTTCCCTTGGCTGAGTAGAGCTTGCGGGTCATGCGAAAGGTTCAGAGTCTCTTTTGCATCCTTATGACATTGCAGACACTTGTAGTCACGGTCACGGATCAACTCGACTTGATGACGCTCAGCTTGAGCACCTTCAATCGGCTCTGAAGAAGTCGCATGGGCGGCGATGGAGAAACCATAGATGGCAAAGACGAAGAGAAGTTTCAGCATTGTCTCTATGGTCAATTTTATATTGCCCATATTGTTCTTTCCTTAGCTCGATAATAATTGATAACTATTCTCAATTATTTATTTGAGCGACAATTAATTTCCTCTGAAGATATTTTTTAGATCTTCAAATGACATCAATTCTTATTTCGGAAAGCCACAACGCTAAACCTATATTTATAATACCTCTATTATTCATAAGGGGTAGAAACGCCTGCTCAAAAAGCGAACTAAATCACCCTATTTTTAAAAAGGTTAAAAACCAAAAGCATTGCAGAACAATGACTTAACAACTACCACTTTAGAGGTATATAAATTCAAACATGACTGAGATCACTGGTGTAAATTGATCTAAAACAAGACAAGATTCACTCACTATTTCATCTATCCAATTAAGCAATATTATTAATCGTAGATCTCCAGTTCTTATTTGGAATAGCTCCTCACAACGCTGCTAATAAAAACGAATATGGAGATAACACTGTGAGCATAAAACACTGGATGAGCGCACCTATTGCGGTTGCGACCTTATTCGCCAGCCAATTATTTTTGGTCGGCGCTCCGTTAGCGGCAGAAGAGAAGGATTTTATCGATCCTCGTAACGATGTCTTTGAACAGAACCACTCTGATCAATACCATTCTTGGAAAGCAACATCCGAAAGTGAGCACATTGAAGATGCTCTAAGTGAAGACCCAAACATGGTTATCCTGTGGGCAGGTTATGGCTTCGCGAAAGACTACAACAAAGCGCGCGGTCACTTTTACGCACTTGATGATGTTCGCCAAACCTTACGTACCGGCGCACCAACCGACGAGAAGTCCGGGCCTATGCCGATGGCGTGCTGGAGCTGTAAAAGCCCAGACGTTGCTCGCGTGATTGATGAACGTGGTGAAGACGGTTATTTCGAAGGTAAATGGGCACGCTTAGGCTCAGAAATCGTCAACCCTATCGGTTGTTCCGATTGCCACAACACAGGCTCTGAAGCCTTCAAGAAAGGCGAACCTGCGCTAGCACTGACTCGCCCATACGTCGAGCGTGCTTTTGATACTATTGGTAAAAACTTTGATGAACAGTCTCGCCTAGATAAGCAAGCATCGGTCTGCGCTCAATGTCACGTTGAATACTACTTCACCGGCCCAACTAAAGCGGTTAAATTCCCATGGGATATGGGCACCACCGTTAATGACATGGAGAAATACTACGACGCGTTGAATTTCAAAGATTGGACGCATGCCGTATCTAAAGCGCCGATGCTAAAAGCGCAACATCCAGGTTTCGAAACTTGGAGAGCGGGTATTCATGGTAAAAACAAAGTGGTGTGTGTGGACTGCCACATGCCTAAAGTGACCAAAGAAGACGGTACGGTGTACACAGACCACAAAGTGGGTAACCCATTTGATCGTTTTGAAGACACCTGTGCGCAATGCCATACCCAAACTAAAGAGCAGCTACAAGGCATCGTCTCGACTCGCAAAGCGCAAGTACTGAACATGAAGCTAACCGCCGAGAAGCAAATCGTAGCGGCACACTTTGAAGCAGGAGCAGCGTGGAAAGCAGGTGCAACAGAAGCAGAGATGGAACCTATCCTACAAGATATTCGCCATGCACAATGGCGTTGGGACTACGCGATTGCTTCTCACGGTGTTCACATGCATGCTCCTGAGGTAGCACTTGAAGTACTAGGTACTGCAGTTGACCGCGCTGCTGACGCCCGTACCAAATTGGTTCGTTTACTGGCAACCAAAGGCATTACTGACCCTGTTCAAATTCCAGATATCTCGACCAAAGCGAAAGCACAACAAGCACTGGGCATGGATATGGATAAGATGAACGCAGACAAGAAACACTTCCTAGAAACAGTAGCGCCAGAGTGGGATAAAGCAGCAGCTGAACGCGAAGCCACGTATTAGTCTAACTGGCAACGGTTAACTTATAGATACAACAAGGGGCGTACTGAACGCCCCTTTTTTTTGTTTATTTGTTTCTTTGTTATCTTTATTTCTTCATCCCCGATTCTATCGAGAGACAAAATCGAACGTACTAGCGACGAGGAAGCCTCGGTCTAGGCTGAATATTTGGACGTGCTTTAGGTATCTGCACATTTGGACGAGCAACTGGACGCTGGATCTTCGTTTCCGGTAATGCTTTTCTTTGTTGAACCTTTTCTTTTACCGCCTTGTCTTGTAAAGTCGCTGGCTCAATACGTTCCGGACGATTCTCCCATTTGGTTTTAATCTCTTGCTTTTGCTCGTCAGGCAATGATTGCCAATGATCGTCGAGTTGGCGTTTCATGTTATCGATATTGGCGGACATATCGTCGTCTTTCCAATCTTCGATTTTGTCTTTGATGGATTGCTGTTGGTCTTCATCTAAACCATTCCACCACTCTTCCAGTTTCTCTTTGTATTCATCGTCGTTATCGCAACAGCCCGGATAGTAATAAATCCAGTAGTCGTCATGATCGTACCACCACGGGTCGTAGTAACCCGATGAATAATAAACCGTAGAGGAAGAGCCAGAATGATCGGAAGAGCTACAACCCGCCAGCACAGAGCCGCACAGCAAAACCAATATGCTTAGTGCTTTATTTTTCATTCGTTGCCCACCTTTCCCTCTATTGCTTGTTAAATTGTACGCTTACAACAGCTCTTTTGCTTTGTTAATAGAGTTAATGATTTGCACCCTATCTAAATTTGGATCATTAGAATCTAATAATAGTACCCAGGCATCAATCGCTTCCTGAAATCGGAATGACAGAAAATGATCATTTGCGATCAAAGACAAAGCGGCTTCATTGTGCGGTTCTATCTGCAAAGCTTGCTCCAAAAGCAAGCTAACTTCTTGCGTCATTGATTGCTGGTGAATGTAGTACAAGGTCGTCGCTTTTGCGGCAAGTTGCGTGGCACTGACTGGCTCAGTCAGTTGGATCGCGTAATCAAAACAAATCAGCGCGCCATCAAATTCCCCCTCTAGCAGGTAGCCCTGCCCGAGTTGGAACCACAATTCAGCGTTGTTCGGATCTTCACGCAACTGGTCTTGAATCTCTTTCATGATGTCACGAGCAGTCATCATTCGTGACATTTCCGCTTGTATTGGTTTAGGCGGAGTTTGATGCAGCAATAAGAAACTGGCACTCGTCACGACAAATACTAACAGGCAAAAGCCAAACCATTGAGCGGGTTTAACTTTTGATGCACTCAGTGATAAGAGTACGATAAACAGCCCCATCAGAGTGATGGCAGCGAAAAACCAAACAGACATAACACGTCCTGTAAACAAAGATAACGTCAGTGTACGCATTTCTTACTTTAAATGCGTTGATACAGATACAAAAAAGCCGAGCAACTAAGGCTCGGCTTTTCATATCAGGATAACGATGTAAGATTACTCTTCGTTACCTTCCTCTGCATCATCAGCAGCTGGAGCTTCTGAAGCGTCTTGCTGCGTATTTTCGTCTGTTGACTCTAACGCTTCTGCATCTTCATCAGCAGGCAGCTCTTCATCATCAACTTCTTCAATACGTTGCAAACCAACAACTGATTCATCTTCCGCAGTACGGATAAGCGTTACACCTTGTGTGTTACGACCAACCTGGCTAACTTCACCCACACGAGTACGTACTAACGTGCCAGCGTCGGTGATCATCATCATTTCATCACCTTCAACAACCTGGATAGCACCAACTACCGGGCCATTTCGCTCAGAAACTTTGATAGAAACTACACCTTGAGTGCCACGACCTTTTGTCGGGTACTCGCTAAGTGCTGTACGTTTACCATAACCGTTTTCTGTAACCGTTAGGATGTCGCCTTCGTGCGAAGGAACAATAAGTGATACAACTTGGTCATTTTCAGCCAGTTTCATACCACGAACACCAGAGGCGGTACGACCCATAGGACGAACACCTTTAAACTTGATCTCTGGCTGACCATTCTCATCAAGAACTGGTTTACCATTTTCATCAAGTACTGGAATCTCTTCTGCTTCTTTAAAGCGAACCACTTTACCCGCTTTAGAGAACAGCATGATTTCATTTTCGCCGTTAGTGATATCCACACCGATTAACGAATCGTCTTCACGTAGGTTCACAGCGATTAGGCCGTTTGAACGTACGTTTGCAAACTGGTTCAACGGCGTTTTCTTAACCGTACCGTCACCTGTTGCCATGAAGATGAATTTGTCTTCAGAGAATTCATCAACACGTAGAATCGCGGTAATGCGCTCACCTTCTTCGAGCGGAAGGATGTTCACAATTGGCTTACCACGCGCAGTACGGCTCGCTAGAGGCAATTGGTAAACTTTCAGGCGGTATGTCTTACCACGAGTAGAGAAACACAAGATGTTATCGTGGGTATTCGCCACTAGAAGACGCTCGATATGGTCTTCATCTTTCATCTTAGTCGCACTCTTACCTTTACCACCACGGCGCTGTGACTCGTAGTCGCTCAGTACTTGGTACTTAACGTAACCACCGTGAGATAGAGTAACCACAACGTCTTCACGTGCGATCAGCTCTTCCATGTCAATATCATGGCTCGCAGCTGTGATTTCTGTACGACGAGCGTCACCAAAGCCGTCACGAACCGCTTCAAGTTCTTCACGGATCACTTCCATCAAACGCTCAGTGCTCGCAAGGATATGCATGAGTTCAGCGATTTCTTCTAGAAGTGTTTTGTATTCGCCAAGAATCTTCTCGTGTTCTAGACCTGTTAGTTTATGTAAACGTAGATCTAGGATAGCTTGTGCTTGTTGCTCAGTCAGGAAGTACTGACCATCACGAATACCATATTCAGGCTCTAGCCATTCAGGGCGCGCAGCATCTGTACCAGCACGCTCTAGCATTGCTGAAACGTTGCCTAAATCCCAACCACGAGCGATAAGACCCGCTTTTGCTTCAGCCGGTGTAGGTGCCTTACGGATAAGCTCAATGATTTCATCAATGTTAGCAAGCGCTAGAGCTAAACCTTCAAGGATATGAGCACGTTCACGCGCTTTACGCAGTTCGAAGATAGTACGACGTGTCACAACTTCACGACGGTGATCAACGAAGCACTTCAGCATATCTTTTAGGTTGAATAGCTGTGGCTGGCCATTGTTTAGGGCCACCATGTTGATACCGAAAGTGGTTTGCAGCTGAGTCTGAGCGTAAAGGTTGTTTAGAACTACTTCGCCCACAGCATCGCGCTTACATTCAATAACAATGCGCATACCGTCTTTATCTGACTCGTCGCGCAGTGCACTGATGCCTTCTACTTTCTTATCTTTAACTAGCTCAGCGATCTTTTCGATCAAGCGAGCTTTGTTCACCTGGTAAGGAATTTCAGTGACGATAATGGTCTCTTTACCATTCTTCTCCACTTCGATGTCCGCTTTCGAACGCATGTAGATTTTGCCACGACCTGTTTTGTACGCGTCTACAATGCCTTTACGACCGCTGATAAGCGCCGCCGTTGGGAAATCAGGACCAGGAATGTAATCCATTAGTTCATCAATAGTGATTTCTTCATTATTGATGTATGCAAGACAGCCATCAATCACTTCGCCAAGGTTATGAGGCGGGATGTTGGTTGCCATACCTACTGCGATACCAGAAGCACCGTTAACCAATAGGTTTGGAATTTTAGTTGGAAGAACCGCTGGGATCTGCTCAGTACCGTCGTAGTTTGGTACGTAGTCTACGGTTTCTTTGTCTAGGTCAGCCAATAGTTCATGGGCAATTTTTGCCATTCGAACTTCGGTGTAACGCATTGCCGCAGCAGAGTCGCCATCGATCGAGCCAAAGTTACCTTGACCATCGACCAGCATGTAACGAAGCGAGAACGGCTGAGCCATACGTACGATTGTGTCGTACACAGCAATATCACCATGTGGGTGATATTTACCGATTACGTCGCCGACAACACGGGCTGATTTTTTATATGGTTTGTTCCAATCGTTGCCTAGTACGTTCATCGCGAATAAAACGCGGCGGTGTACTGGTTTTAGGCCATCACGCACATCTGGAAGAGCACGACCCACGATGACTGACATCGCATAGTCTAGGTATGAACCTCTAAGCTCATCTTCAATGTTTACGGGCGTGATCTCTTTAGCTAAATCGCTCATAGAGCCATTATCCCTCTATTATCTGATCGTAATTACGATACGTGTAAGGTGCAAAAATATAACACACAATTCATCACTTCGGCATCACTTTCCCTCTCCTTTTATCAGGTTGTGAGCTTGGTTATGAATCAAATGTCGAGAATTTGCACACTCATCCCATATCTTTCTGATTAGTGGTTATATTTCGGTCAATATTGAGCAAAATCGGACCCTTTACGCGGAAAAGCGAGGTAAATTCCTTTAACCACACAACGCGAAAATGCAGGTTTTAGAGTTATTATCACTGGCACCAGTTCAAGGATGAACCAAAAACAATAGTTAGCGCTTTACAAATTACAGGCACCTGTCTCGATTGCCGCGCCAGTGAACTCTGTCATTGTCCCTTAACTAAGCACATCGAGGTTGTTTGGGTGTAAAACGTTGGAGTATACTGGCGCCCTCTAAAGGACTCAGATTGAATGCAATAAAACCAATTATGACTAAAGCACAAAACGTCGACCCAAGTGAAATTAAGAAATTCGAGGACATGGCTTCTCGATGGTGGGATTTAGAAGGCGAGTTTAAGCCGCTTCATCAAATTAACCCACTTCGTTTGAACTATGTACTTGAAAAAGCAAATGGCTTGTTTGGCAAGCGAACACTTGATGTCGGCTGTGGTGGTGGCATTCTTGCTGAAAGCATGGCAAAAGAAGGCGCTATTGTGACGGGGCTTGATATGGGTAAAGAACCATTAGAAGTCGCGCGACTACATGCATTAGAAACAGGCACTCAACTGACCTACATTCAGAGCACAATAGAAGACCACGCTATAGAAAACGCAGGAACTTACGATGTCGTGACTTGTATGGAGATGCTTGAACACGTTCCAGATCCTCTCTCCGTTATCCGCTCTTGTGCTGCGCTAGTCAAACCCGGTGGTCACGTGTTTTTCTCAACTTTGAACCGAAACATTAAGTCGTACTTATTTGCTATTGTCGGTGCTGAGAAGCTTCTTAAGATTGTTCCTGAAGGCACTCATGAGCACGATAAGTTTATCAAGCCAGCCGAAATGATGAAGATGATAGACCAAACTGACCTGACGGAAATGGGCATTACTGGGCTTCATTACAACCCTCTAAATGATAGCTACAAACTCGGTCGTAATGTAGATGTAAACTACATCGTTCATACTAAAAAATACTGAACGCTATTAAGTTAAAAAATGAGTTTTGTGATTGACATTTTTTAAAGAAAATGAATCGGAAGCGGTAGCACAAAGTTGCCGCTTTTTTTGTCTTTTTATGGCTAAAATTCGTGCTCTAGATTCCATTTTGACCAAGCCATTTTTCGTAGATAAAAACGGCCAAAGATCAAGGAAAATATTTTTGCATGCGGTTATTTCTAAACCGATCTCGAAACCGTACTTTTAACCATTCAAGTCTGCCCTTTTCTCATCGGTTAGTGTTCACTTACTGATTTTTTTCATTTTGTCAGTTATCCACAAGTCATCCCAAACCTGTACCTTGATAAATCAGTGTAATAGCACTATCTTGTAACCCGCAAACAAATGAACCCCTATATGTTGTGTTTAAGCGACAATATATAGATAGACTTTGATCACAAAGCCGCCGCAAGCTTTACTCATATTGCACATAAACAAACAAAAATACGGCTTTTATCAGTTTTCTTAGGGAAATAAAGCAGAATGAACCAACAACTTACCGTCACCAAGCGTGATGGCCGTAAAGAAAGTATCGATCTGGATAAAATCCACCGCGTTATCACTTGGGCTGCAGAAGGTCTAGATAATGTTTCGGTTTCTCAAGTAGAACTTCGCGCTCACATCCAGTTTTACGACGGCATCACAACGACAGATATTCACGAGACAATCATCAAGTCTGCGGCAGACCTGATCTCTGAAGAGACTCCGGATTACCAATACCTAGCTGCTCGCCTAGCGGTATTCCATCTGCGTAAAAAAGCGTATGGCCAATACGAGCCACCAACGCTTTATGATCACGTGTCTCGCCTCGTCGATATGGGTAAGTACGATCAACATATTCTAGAAGACTACACAAAAGCAGAACTCGACGAACTTGATGCGTACCTCGACCATAAACGCGACCTAAACTTCTCATACGCGGCAGTTAAGCAGCTAGAGGGTAAGTACTTCGTACAGAACCGTGTTACGGGCCAAATTTACGAAAGTGCTCAGTTCTTATACATCCTTGTAGCAGCGTGCTTATTTGCGAAATATCCAAAAGCGACGCGTCTTGATTACATCAAACGTTTCTACGATGCGACATCGACATTTAAGATTTCTCTACCTACGCCAATTATGTCTGGCGTGCGTACCCCTACTCGCCAGTTCAGCTCATGTGTTCTGATCGAGTGTGGCGATAGTCTTGATTCTATTAACGCAACAGCAAGCTCAATTGTTCGTTACGTATCTCAGCGCGCTGGTATTGGTATCAACGCAGGTCGTATCCGTGCATTAGGCTCAGAGATTCGCGGTGGTGAAGCATTCCACACTGGTTGTATTCCGTTCTACAAGTACTTCCAAACAGCAGTAAAATGTTGTTCACAAGGTGGTGTACGTGGTGGCGCAGCTACTGTGTTCTACCCAATGTGGCACGGTGAAGCACGCTCACTAATGGTACTTAAGAACAACCGTGGTGTTGAAGAAAACCGTGTTCGTCACATGGACTACGGTGTTCAGTTAAACAAACTGATGTACCAACGTTTAGTTGAAGGCGGCAATATTACGCTATTCTCACCATCTGATGTACCTGGTCTGTACGACGCATTCTTCGAAAACCAAGAAGAGTTTGAGCGTCTATACGTGAAGTACGAGAACGATCCTTCAATCAAGAAAGAAACGGTTAAAGCGATTGAAATGTTCACTCTGCTAATGCAAGAGCGTGCATCAACGGGTCGTATCTACATCCAGAACGTGGACCACTGTAATACTCACAGCCCATTTGATTCTGAAGTCGCTCCAGTTCGTCAGTCGAACCTATGTTTAGAAATCGCACTGCCAACGAAACCATTAACTAACGTTGAAGATGACTCAGGCGAGATCGCACTGTGTACGCTTTCTGCATTCAACTTAGGTGCTATCAAGTCTCTAGATGATTTCGAAGAGCTATCCGATCTTGTTGTTCGTGCGTTAGATGCACTGCTTGATTACCAAGATTACCCTCTACCAGCGGCATACAAATCGACTATGAACCGTCGTACGCTAGGTGTTGGTGTGATTAACTTTGCTTACTACTTAGCGAAGAATGGCGTGAAATACTCTGACGGTAGCGCGAACGGCCTAACTCACCGTACGTTCGAAGCAATGCAGTACTACCTATTGAAAGCATCTGTAGCACTGGCGAAAGAACAAGGTAAGTGTCCTTCATTCGACGAGACGAACTACGCGAAAGGCTTACTGCCGATTGATACGTATAAGAAAGATATCGATCTAATTTGTGACGAAGCGCTGCACTACGACTGGGACAGCCTACGTAAAGAAATTATGGAGCACGGCCTACGTAACTCAACACTGACTGCACTAATGCCTTCTGAGACTTCTTCTCAGATTTCAAACGCAACTAACGGTATTGAGCCACCACGTGGTTACGTTTCAGTAAAAGCTTCGAAAGACGGTATCCTGAAGCAAGTTGTACCTGAGTTCACAGAACTTAAAGACAGCTATGAACTGCTTTGGAATATCGGTTCGAACGACGGTTATCTACACCTTGTGGGTATTATGCAGAAGTTTGTTGACCAAGCTATCTCTGCTAATACTAACTACGACCCGTCACGTTACGAGACTGGCAAGGTTCCAATGAAGAAACTACTTCAAGACCTGCTAACAGCGTATAAGTTTGGTGTGAAAACGCTTTACTACCACAACACTCGTGATGGCGCGAAAGATGAACAGAAAGACGCTGTTCAACCACAAGATGACGATTGTGCTGGCGGCGGTTGTAAGATCTAGGGGGTTAGTTTCTCTCAATGTAACATTTTTTGTGGATAACCTATAAAAAACCATTAAAAACAACTAGATAAGAGGGCATCAATTCGATGCCCTCTTTTTTTGTTTGGAAAAAATATTTTACTTCACTTGTACATGTAACATATGTGACTTAGGCTAAATTCAATAAAGTTATTTCACCTTACTATTTTATGTAACAATAGCCTATGCGATACACAGTCAAAAAAATCCGTCACCCTAAATACAATAATCAATTGCTTCCGATGCTAGTTGATACCGAAGATAATGATTGTCCACTACCATCTGCGGCATTGTGGGGCTTTGACCTGTGGCACGAAAAACCTCTAAATACTGTCGAGGCTCGTTTACAGGACTTGGCAGCTTTCTATGAATATGTCGATAGGCATCACCCATCATTTTTTGAAGATGCAGCAGCGATAAAAATACTTACGCATAGGCAGATTACAACCCTCAGTTCAGCTTTATTAATTAACTTCCATTACACGGTAGAGGAAGGAGTTTCGGTTAAGCCTTCCACTTTCAATCGTCGTATTGATTCAATAGCTCAGTTTTTGAATTTTCACTATTCACGTTATGTTAATAGATTGAATGACTTAGAAAGAATGGATGATCGGCAAAAACATGTTTTCGCAATGATCGGACGGTTTAGGAAAAAACGCTATTCCAAGTCAGAGGTTGAAATCCATACGAATCAAGCAAAGTCATTATCAATGGATGAAATCGAAATAATTAGAGATATAGTAAGACCCTCAACTGAGGACTTTTTTAATGAAGTAAACCCTTTTACTCCAGAACTTCAAAGAAGAAATGCTTGTGCGATTTTATTACTCATTGAGCTAGGTTGTCGTGCTGCTGAGCTAGTTTTAATTAAAAACAACGACGAGCATCTGAAACTGACAACCAATCCAACTGTGGTGATTACCGCAGAAGATAAAAACAATAAAAGTTTTCGGGGTCGAGCAGATGGAGCTTCGCATAAAACCTTAGGGCGAGAATTACCCATATCTCAAGGTTTGTCACACTTAATTATTGATTACATTGAAGAAGATAGACCTAAGTTACGTAAACCATTTAATGACCAATTAACAGACTACCTATTTGTAAGTAAATCAGATGGCGGGGCAATGACTACCGATGGGCTATCATATTTAATCGGCAGCCTTTATCGGAAAGTGCCTGAATTGGTTAACACTATTCATCCCCATCGCTTACGAGTAACTAAAGGGATTGAAGTTCGCGATGCCGTTAATAAAGATTATGAAGATTCCAACTCTAGTATGATTAAGTCAGGTGACATGCAAGATACATTAACGACTTGGGGCGGCTGGTCTTCAACCAGTAATATGCCTAAGCACTATACAAAAGAACTTCTGCAAAGAAAATTATCTGAATACTTAGCAAAGAGTGAATGATTATGGGGCATGCGGCTACACAGTATTTATCACAAGAATCATTTGACATTTATTCTCAAATGTATGATTTAGTGTCGAGTTTAAATGGTGATTGCGAAGCTTTCCCTTCCAAGATTGAGACGTACTATGGCCAAACGATTCACCTAAGAAACTCGAATGGAAGACTGATAAATCGAATTAGACTGGTTAATGTCGCCAAAGATGAGAAAACCTACAACCTGAGTGACTCATACTCAGGTCACGTATATCTGGATTATATCGCTGCTAAGTGTTGGATAAATACAGCTATTGAGAATACACCAGCATCTATAAATCAAATATCGGTAGGTTTTGAAGCCCTAAAAGATATTACTTTCACAGTAGACGCCTATTCCAACGAAAAAACATTTGCCAGAGAACTTGGATCTCAATTATCCTCTATCTTACTGAAAAATAAAGATAAACAACGAATTTTCTTATCGATTAGGAAACTTGTAAAGTTTGGTATCGCTAACGATTATTGGGGCTTCACTGATGAGTTAGAATTAAAAGTTTCTGAAGTTGCCGTTAAAGCAATAGGACGTCGAGAGCGAGTATCTATGCTAGATCATGAGTATGGACCGTTCACTCGTTCAGAAATCGCTCAAATAACTTCGGCAATACAAAGTGAAGACATTAAAACCGAACATCGAGTATTGGTCAGTTTAGCCCAGAAGTTTGGTCTTAGACCGATACAACTTGCTTTGCTTCGTGAAGACGATATTTATTACGATAAGACTAAGTTAGCTTGGTATATTCTTATCCCACGAGTGAAAGGTCGTGTCGCGCAATTACGCCGAACTGAAGGTAACTTTACTTTGCGTGAACTACCAGCAGAGTTAGCAGAAGACATCGTTCAATTAATTCAAGAGCATTCCAATCTAATTGAAACAGATAAAGACGGAACACCATTGCCTAGACCATTATTTAAAGCCCAAACAATAAATAAAGATTATCTCGAACATGACCAATTAAAACCCTTTGCTTGGCATCTTACCTCAACGAAAATCGCACTGTTTTTTACTCAACAACTTCCACCTCTGTTAGATATTAAATCCATGCATTGTAAGGATGAAGACGGTAATCCTTATCCACTTAAAATGAACGCCTATCGTTTCCGTTATACGTTAGGCACTCGCATGGTGATGGAGGGCAAGACACCTGAAGAAGTTGCGTTAGCTCTAGACCATTCAACAACAGCATCAGTACAGCACTATTTTAAATACAATCAAGATCTTATTGATTTTATCGATGATACGTTTGAAGTATCTACTGCTCTAAAAAATGCCGCTTTACGATGGCAAGGTTATTTTATCGATGAAGACGATAATCTTGAAGGTAGCCTAATTCGTGTATCGGATGTTCTCTCTATTGGGAAGTGTTTAAAAAAGACCTTATGTGAATATCATCCAACAGTGAGTTGCTATGGCTGTAGCCGCTTTAGACCCTTCAAGGACGCTAATCATCAAAAACAACTAGAAGTAATCGAGAAAGAAGTCGAATTTGTCAAAAATAATTCAACAGGAGCGGTTCAACATCAGTTAAGCGAAGCATATGAAGGTGCTTTACAAATTGTTGAAGCTCAAAAAATTATGAGGGGTGAAAAATAACGATGAACCCTATCGATTTTCGCTCTCAAAAAGTAAATAAGGCTCTACAAACACTAATAGACCGTGTTCATGAAGAGAGGAATTTAGCACAAGTTGACTTCGACACATTAGTGTCGAAAGGAACCATAAAAGGTCAATGGGATGAGAGCGGTTGGCAGTATCGCGGTCGCACTATCTATTTTAGAGGATGTCTTGATATAAATGGAGCAATCGTTACTTCCCATACAAAAATTGAAGATAGCGTCTTGATGCAAGGGATATGGGGAGACATATATCGCCTTTTTACACTACATAGTATTAAAAAACACAAATCTGGAAATGAACGAACTATTCCAGGCTTACTTAGTCGTATCGCCTGGCTAGGAACTTCACTAAACTTTGATGAAAACGCATTGCTATCAATGGATCAAAGTAAAATTGATGCCCTAATACCATTACTACAAACCTATTATGAAAAGCCCAGAGGCACCTTTGAGCGTTATAAAGACTCGGTATCTTTTATCAAGAATTTTGTAGTTAAGAAGAGCTTTTGTAAGACCTTTGTGCCTAAAGTTAACATGAAAAACCCTGCATTGGAACGTAATGACGTAACCACGAATACAAAAAAGGAAGCTCAGAAAGAAAAACATGTTGAAGATATTGGTCTGTACTTTGGGCGCATAAAACAAAAATTTGATGCGGCTAAACGCCTTGTCGAATCAGGCGGTACACCAGAATACTTTCAACCAAAAGATGGATATGATGAGCTTAGATTGCTAGCTACACCTTTTATGGAAGGTCTAGGGCTACGTATCGGAGAAGTACTTCGTCTTCACAAAGATTGCCTTGGGTTCGATGAAGACAGACAGCGTTATTTCCTCAGAGTGCCAGTCGAAAAAGGGGAACTTGCTTTCGCTAAGTCTATCCCTAAAATTTGGGAAAAAGTGATAGTAGATGCCCATGCAAGAATCCTTGAAATAACAAAGCCTCACCGAGACTTTGCTCGTAAAGTTGAGCAAGAAGGTGCTCAAGCATTTATAAATTCATTTACCTTTCCAGATCGACCTGAGAATTTTGAGAATGCTCTCAAGGAACATGGATATGACCCCGATCTTCATTTTGCTCGTAGTGAAATAGGCACAAGTGGTGACATACATGTTTCGGGACTAACCGTAAGTTTGTTGAGAGAAAGTAAAGCTATTCAGGGTCGATACTCACAATCAATTGTCGGTAAATTAAAGTGTAAGTATGGTGACGAAAGAGCCGCAAGACAAAGAGTCATTATCTCAAAAGAAGAGCTTAGCAAACTTTGTTTGAAAGAGTATGAAGACACCAAAAGGATGGTGTATCGAGCTAATGATAACGTTGATGCAAAAGAAGAGATTGTATCAACCTCCTATACAATTGATATGCCTTTTAGTGAATTTTTGTTTATTGCTAAGAATGATACTTTTGACGCAGGGACAAAATCTCATGGCTTAATTCCATGTCCTTTGACATATAGGGCTTACACTCGATGGATAAACAATGACGAAAAAGGAAGCCGCCATAAAACGATATTCGAAAACTACGATATTAAATATGAAAACGGTGACGTTGTTTCTTTGAATTCACATCAAATACGCCATTGGGTTACTACAGCCCTAATTCGGGCGGGAAAAAACGAATCAGCAATTGACCTATGGATGGGGCGAACGCCTGGACAAACAAGACATTACGACCATCGAACAGCGAAAGAACGAGCTGAGGCAATGCGTAAACGGTATATGTCTGAAAATCCACCCGATGATGTTCTGGGCAGACGCATAAAGCGTATGAGAAATAATAACGTTTCGCTAGATGAAATAGAGACAGCTCTAAATCACACCATGTCTGCTGTTCATTACACCCCTTGGGGAACTTGCGACAGAGATTTAGACGTATCACCGTGTCAAAAAGGAATGATGTGTCTACGGGGTAATGATGGTGAAACATGCAATCATTTTGGAATAGATCCAACCGATAAAGAAGCTCTAGTTAATATTCACAATACAAAGGTTCATTATGAAAATCAGCTAAGTGCGCTATTGCCAAACTACGATGAGCTTTCATTGAAACTGAATAACCAAGAACCTCTAGACCAACATGTACAGTTTTGTATAGACACAATAAACGGTTGCATTGCTGCACTAAAAGCCTATGAAAACGCAGAAAAAAATGAAGCTCATAAAATTCCTATCGTTCAAATATTTAATCCAGAGAATATAAAAGATGAGTAAGGCTCCAGAGTGGCAAACTATTGCGCTGAGTAGTTTAGAGTTTTTTATTAAAAACCCAGAGTATAAGCACGAATTTGGACATGATTACATTGCTGACAGATGTGGTGTAACTCGTATGACTTTGAATCGCAACACACCATATATGAAGCGGTATAAAGAAGTCAGAGAATTTCTGCGAGGATATAAAACCGTAGATCCTTCGCAAGGAGCAACGCCTATTGATGGCTACAAGGAAAAGTATGAAGCACAAAAGGAAGCGAATCAGGAATTGACCCGTAAGATTGAAGCCCTTCAATTACGCTTAAATGACTGTTATCAAATGCTGGAAGATCAAGGTATTGACCCTGAGTTTATTTATCCGACAAAGCTGAAAAAACATAAGGAAAATTAATGGCGAATCCTCAAGCAGAAGTTAATTACCAAAAGTTCATAACATTTGTGAGAGAGCGAGAATCTGAGGGAGATTGGGAAGATTATCGCTCTAGAGACAATCACAGTTTGAACAAACAAGCTATCGCTAAAGAATGTGGCTTTGACAGGAAAAGAATTAATGAAAATTCTAAAATCATTGAAAAATTTGATGAAGTCGTCACTGATTTATTAAAGAAAGGGATACTCACCAAGGATTCAAGAACTGGTACAGACAAGGTAAGTGAAAAATCTGCCGCTATCTCAAATAGTGTAGATAAAAAGACTCTGAAATTTGCTCAGGAATGCAATGCTGCACTAGAACAAGAACTTAGAGAAACCAAAATTCAGCTTCAAAAAACTGAAGAAAAACTGAAGCATCTAGAAGTGATTGAAAGCTACATGATGGAAACAGGACGCTTGTAATGGAGCAATTCTCTGGTGATGTGCAAATTCGTTCCATTCGTAGTAAAGGGGCAAAGGGAGGAATTATATTTTCTGCTGTAACTCTTTGTGGTAGTCCCACGCGTTTTGTCATTAAAGCTGGATTTGATGTAGCACCCACTCCTTCAATATTCAAAGAAAAGCATTTTTGGCATGTCGAAGGCACCGTAGAAAAACAAAAAATAACGTGGAAAGATGGCACGTCAAAGGAAGAAAAAGTCATAAAACCCACAAAGATATCTTTTGTTAAGGCTGCAAACGAAAATTTAAAGAGACTCCTGTCAGAATCCAAAGTATTCAAAGGGATAAGTGGAGTAAAGGCTGAAAAACTAGTGTCCTTTTATGGCGACGAACTATACCAAATTGCGGCTAATAATGATGCTGATAGGCTGACCCCAATCTTAGGCGCACACGTTGCTCAGACGTTGATCGATGGTCTGAATGCGTATCAAGAGTTACATTGTCTAAAGCTATTAGACGACTTAGGTGTACCAGCATATGTGGGTGAATCTGTCTTAAAAATATGGGGGCTAAGTGCTTATGACAAGATTAAAGCTAATCCCTATGTGCTTGTAATGTTTATGGCGAGTTTAGAAGCCCTGGATGAGTATGCAATAAATCGGCTTGGCTTTAAATCTGACTCCCCAGAACGCCTTGTAGCGTATGCAAAAGAAACACTTTATGAAGGATTCAAATCAGGTAACACGTGCCTACCGCTTGCAGAATTAAGGCAGAAACTAAGAAGAAAAATTGGTGACTTAGCCCTGACAGCTATTGATATCTCGATTGAAGATAAAGAAGTAATTGTTGACGAAGACATAGCGCAGGTCAGAAGCATGGATATCGTTGAATCAGGTGTCGCTTCAATAATATCTAGTCTTACTAAATATCCATTAAATCCAATTGTTAGCAAGCATATTGATGCCATTATTGCGCAATACGAATCACGAGTTGGTTTTGAGCTTACTGAAGAGCAACAACATGCAGTATCGATTTGTACTGCTGCCAGACTATCTGTCCTGACAGGCGGTGCTGGATGCGGCAAAACAACCGTACTTGAAGCTATCTGTTTCGCATTGGAAAGTTTAAAACTGACTAGCAAAATCTATTTGATGGCATTGTCTGGAAAAGCCGCCATGAGAATTACGGAGGCTACAGGACGTCAAGCCATGACAATTGCAGCGTTCATGTATCACGTCAATCAGGATGACATTCCAGAGGATGCTACATTCATCATTGATGAAGCGTCCATGATAGATATTCTTTCTATATATCAATTACTAAAAAGAATTCCAAGTAATGGGAGAATTATACTGACGGGAGATGAAGAACAGTTACCACCAGTCGGAATCGGTCTTATTTTCCATGCTCTCGTTGGTGTAGAAAATATTTTCAATCCTAACCTGACATCGGTTAAGCGACAGTCAGAAGCCTCTGGCATACCTACGGTAGCAAACAAAATGAGATGCTATCCAATGACGAGAGAACCCATCCCTTTCGCTCCCTATAAAGGTATTGGGCAAGGCGTTAGTTTCGTTCAGTGTAGCAACGCAGATATTGAGACAGAATCATTGCGGCTATACGAAGAATTAGGTGGAAACGGTGAAAATAATGATGTCCTTCTCTTGTCTGCAATTAAATCCTCCTCAGGCGGCGTTCTAAGCCTAAATACGCTCATACATGACAAGTTTTCCAAGGGAGATGCTATAGAGTTTACAGATACCGAATATGGAACAGTACAACACGCTATAAATGGTAGCACCTTGAGGGTTGGTGAGCTTGTCATGTATACAAGAAACGATTATTCCAAAGGGATTAGAAATGGATCTATTGGTAAGATAATCAACTCAACCAATCAAGAGGTTTTTGTGGACTTTGAAGGTACACAAGTAACCTTAAACCCGTCAGAGTTAAAGCACTTAGAGCATGCATACGGACTGACAGTTCATAAAAGCCAAGGTAGTCAATTTGACCGTGTAATTGTTGTAATCAAAAAGTCGAGGGTCATTGACCGACATCTAATTTATACAGCGTTAACCAGAGCAAAGCACCAAGTTGTGTTTGTAGGAGATGTGTCGGTTCTATACGAATCTCTCCTTATATCAAAGGCTTTTAGCCGCCATACAAAGATATCAAAATTTATAGATGAAGCGTTAGTCACTAATTAACGCTGAAGATAATGCATAAACTCGCCAGGTCACCTAGAAGTTATATCTAGGTCATTTAGATGAATTAATCTGACTCTAAACTGTCAGTTTCGTTACTTCGATGTGACAAGATCTGACAGGTTACCCTAAATGGTTCTTCCCCAACCACGCGCATAACAAACATTTTAAGAGAGCACTAGACAGCAGCGACACTATCTCAAATTTCATGGGATTGAAGAGGAGCTAGAGCACTATCATAATTCTTCTGAAGACAAGTTTGTGATGCAACTAACTTCTCTTTTTCGAGATAAGATCTCCATTCGTGCTATTAACGATGACCAATCAAAAACAATCAAAGCCAAGCGAACTACTATCCACTACTCTAGTGCCGATCAATGGTCATACCGTCGCTTGGGTTAAGATAAGGCCATCAAAAGATTACTTATTCTTTTACCAAGAGAAGGTGGGTAGAGAGCACTTCTATATTCGCTCTGGTCGCAATAAGCAAAAAGTAAAGCCTGATGATATCGAGTATTATCTGGCCCTACAAAAGGCTGTTCGATGAAGGATAATGTCCTGCTCTGTAGGGTTCAAACTTACTTTATTAATCGAAATCGGCTGAGCTAGAGTAAAACCTAAAACACATCTGCCCCAAAATGAGCTAGTGCGAGATTTAACCTGATTCCAATCCTCGCAATTTGACTTACCTTTCCTTATGACTAGAACTCTAACTATAGAGTCAAATTTGCTAATCCACCATACCCTCACTCATATGTGGCTGACTTTCTGAGCTTTTGTGTGATGTGGTATAATTTGAACAGCTCGCTTGTGGCTTCAATTGAATTAACTTGATCGGACTTTATTATGACAGATGCGTTAATGATTCGAGATGTAGATACTCAGCTTCAGAAAATATGCGATACATTCGAAAGAGTTAATAGCGGTAAAATTAATGGAGTTGGGCCTTGGTCTACCTTATACAAAGAATCATTTTTATGGGATAAACTCAGAATACACTCTCCATATTGGTGGTCTTATGTATATGAAAGATCACCACTTTTCCCAGAGGTACATTCTATACTCCAGTTAATACGACCGACCCTAGAGCAACCACTTGAAGTTGCAGCTCCACCATTGATTCAAGAAAAACTGTACGAACTGAGTAATTTAGCTTTCCAAATTAGGTTAAATGGAAGAAGCGAAGATCGTGAAAAATACATAAGAACAGCGGCTTCACTAAAATGTTTTCCTCCAACTCTACGCTATTACATTGAAGCAGTTGAAGCTCATGCAAAATTTTCTGACTATTTGCTTTACGCTACCCCATTACCTAACGAGGTTGAAAAGGTATTAAAGCTCATAGAGGGCATCTCAAGTTGCCCTAAAGGGGGGATTAGGTATTTAGAAAAATTTCAGCATCTTAACTTGGACTATACTCCACCTCTACATAAGGATGCATTAGAGATCATTCGAAGTGATGAAGGGCAACACGTTGAGTTTAAATCATGTTATTTGTCTTCCAACACTATTCGGCGCTATGATAAAAATAACATGGACAAACAACGAATTACCTCTGTGGTAGCTTTTCTAAACTCAAATGGCGGCAATTTATTCATTGGTGTTGATGATGACTTGTCGATTCATGGGATTGAGGAGGAGCTAGAGCACTATCATAATTCTTCTGAAGACAAGTTTGTGATGCAACTAACTTCTCTTTTTCGAGATAAGATCTCCATGCGTGCTATCAACGATGACCAATCAAAAACAATATCAAAGCCAAGCGAACTACTATCCACTACTCTAGTGCCGATCTATGGTCATACAGTCGCTTGGGTTAAGATAAAGCCATCAAAAGATTACTTATTCTTTTACCAAGAGAAGGTGGGTAGAGAACACTTCTATATTCGCTCTGGTCGCAATAAGCAGAGAGTAAAGCCTGATGATATCGAGTATTATCTGGCCCTACAAAGGGCTGTTCGTTGAAGGATAATGTCCCGCTCTGTAGGGTTCAGACTTACTTTATTAATCGAAATCGGCTGAGTTAGAGCAAAGCCTAAAACACATCTGCCCCAAAGTGAGCTAGAGCGAGATTTAACCTGATTCCAATCCTCACTATTTGACTTGCCTTTCCTTATGACTAGCACTCTAACTATGTAGTCAAATTTGCTAATCACCACTATCCAGCATTGAAAGCCGTAGGAAAGGGAGAGTCTACTACAAAACATTTAATTTCTGGGTGGACTTTTAACATGACTTTAGGAGAAGAGGCGGCAGTGAAAACCTCGGCTCTAGTGATTATAAATATATAAAATTTAACCACGATGATCTTTACATGGCATATAACACTTTCTAGTCTACCTCCATACATACGAATAGCGATTAGATTAGAAGTAAAGTTCCTAGTCCCAACTAAGAACTTTACTCTAAGTATTTATGCTGCATCGCTCAATCTTAGGCTTTCATAATAGTCTTCAGCCAGTGCAGTCATCTTAAACTCTGCCTCTACGCCAGCAATCTTCTCAACTGCTTCCTTGATATCATCTAAATCGACACTAAAGAACTCTTTACGGAGGTTTACTGCGTTGACACGCTGAGCATGGAATTCACGGTGTAGTGCCGTTTCTAGGGCAGGAGCATCGTCGGTATAAATCATAGCGTGAACGTCAAATGGGAACGGTACGCTGGCATCACCAAGCTCTTTAACCCTATCCATAGGCTCTAGTCTTCGAGTTAAGCCTATCTTATAAACATCTTCACCAAAAGAACCTATATTGCTGATCACGTACACATGACCTTTACGTGTTTGTTCTGCCATGCTCTTAGCACGTTCTTCTTTGGCCTCTGCTTCAGCTAGTTGCTGCTCAAGAATGGCAATCCTTTGCTCCATGTCACTACGTTCTTGCTCAGAAGCTTTAGCAAGCTCTTGCTGTGCTTTATCAAGAAGATTGCGATACATCTTTTCCTCTTTCTCTGCATCAGCAATCGCTTTTTGAAACTCTTTGATAGCCCGTTGCTCTTCACGGATCTGCTCTTTGATGAGTTTCTGCTCCGCAATTTCTTCCTGTTTCTTCAGCGTGAATTGGTATTGGAGTTTGCATTCTTCGAATTTGAGTTCGATGTAATCAATGTCAAAACCACATTCAAGAGTCGCTGCCGACTTCTCAAGATTGTTCGCCAGTTTTTCAATTCGCTCGAGCGTTCGACCAAACGAGCTTGGAGAAACCTTGCCAATAAGCATGTCGCATTCAATATTAAATGCGGAAAGCATCAACTTAACTTGACCGTTTAGGATCTTCTTATTAAAAGACTTATCATTAGAGATGACTGTTGTATCTGGGAATGTGATAGCAGTCTTGTCTTTAATCATATCTTTCTGCTGCTGCCTGATATCTTTGATCTCTTCAGCATATCGAGTAGATGTTTCATAAAGGTATTGTGGCATTTCAAAATGACCATGAGCAGTGTATTCATCGAGGCGAGAATACAGGTCTATATCACCCATTAACTCGTTTAGGTCGAGTTCGCCTTTTTCAATGTTCGCATTAAGTACAACTAAAGTACTCTTGGCAGTATCAAGATGGGCTTGCTGCTCTTGGATACTAAGCTTAAGTGAATCGTCTTGCCTTTTTAAATCCTGTAGTTCAGCAGTTTCAGCGTTAACTATCTCCAGTTCGTTTTTAGCTGTTACGATGGATTGCTTAACCGATTCGTTAGTTTGTTCTAATGCTTCAAGTTCTTTCTTGGTTTTGGTTAATGCTTCATCTAGAGACTTGTATTGGCCTGCTTTTTTATCCGCTGCTCGTTTCGTCAATACATAGGTCAATATAATTGCGACTAAAGATAACCCTGCCAATATCAGTATGTTATTTTCCATTAGTTATTTTAAAACCTCTTGTATAAATCGCTTTCTAAGTGCTGATCGTTCTTCACAGCGTTCCTGATATTCTTCGCTCGCGCTAGCTATAGCATCTTTAAAAGCTTGCTTTGCTGCTGATTTTTGTGCTCGCTCATGCCTTTTAATATCTTTCTCCAGTTCACGCACGGCTCTTTTTTGATCTCTTATCTCTTGAGCTAAAGCACGTTGTTGAGCCTTTTCTCTGCGCTGAGCTTCACGAGCAGCTTGCTTGTTGGCACGATCTATTGCCTTAGCAACCTTCATTACTGTTCTTAAGCCACTACCTCGTCTAGCCAATACGTCCTCCTAAAAAAACTGACATTTAAATGTCGATGGTAGCATAGAGAAACTGATATGATTGTTATTTATATCAAACCAATGGAATAATTAAGGTGTATCTGGAGAGAGGGAGTGTCGAAGTAAACTTTCTAAAAAATTATGCAGCTTTTTTCAATCTAATACCCAATAGCTCCCATTAACCTATTGATTATAAATTGAACTGTGAATGGAATGGCTGCATGATAGGGGCATGAAAGGCGTATAAAAAGCGTTATAGCTCATCAACTTCAAATAGGTGAAACTGAAAATGGAAAATGTTAAATGGTTAGTCAAGCTTGCATGTGTTGCTGGAGCATCACTTCCCTTTGCATCAAACTTTCTACAGTTAAAGTCTGAGTTAGAAGGTATTGCTCTAGAGAAGCGCCTTCAAGCACTTGAAGATCCAATATCATCTTTGCACCCAAGTGTCCCTGAAGTTTCCAAGTTTCTATATGACAAAATAAAAGCTGAAAATAGCCATTTTATCGATGTGGTTGATGAAGAGTTAAGTCCTGAGTTCCGCAAGGCTATATTACTTCTCTCTGGTGCTGGTTGGCTTAAAAAATCAGGTATTTTTATTGAGCCTTTAAATCCAGCATATGTTGTCTATATGGCAGGCTTATGTGAACCTGATTCAACACTAAACGAGTTAGTTGGTTATGTCGATGACTGTGAGTCGGGTGTAGTAATCACGGCAAAAGAGCTATGTGAATCTCTTAAAGTACCTTCTATTTTAGTGCTTGCTTTATTTCAGCTATATTCCGACAAAAACTTAGGACTGTACGACAAAACGATCAATCATGAATCTTATGTCGCTAAATGAGCTATAACAAGTGTTTAAGTTTTCAAGATACTTTTACTAATCTGGTATAAGCGGTTTCCCAGAGTACGCGTAACTCATCTTTGCCCCATTGTGTGCCAGTACGGAATTGAGCTTGAATGTAATTGTTGCCGTTGGACTTAATTTTCCTTATGTCAAGAACTTTAACAAGTTGCATGGATAAATAAGTGAGCGTTGAAATCGTCTCCATAAAAAAAGCCCCCATATTAATGGAGGCTCGTTGTTCTTCTTTTTCTTACAAGTCGTAGTACTCTGCTAGGTATCCGATCAAATCACCGCTCTTCAGAAGTAAGAAGGCAATGACCATCATGACGCCTAAACCAACCGCAAAGCTTTTCATTCGGTCTTTTATTGAAATGTAATCATCTGACATGGGTATCTCCGTTTATTTTTCTTTTAAGCAGTTTGAACGTTGCTTGAAATCGGGTTTTTAGAGTTGATTTACCAACCGTCTCGATTTTCTAAGTCGATATCCCAATAGTACTTAGCGCAAGCTTTCAATTCCCAGCTTGAATTTTCATCAATACTAGTACCGAAGGCCGCTCGACACCAACTGTTAGCAAATAATTCAAGAGTTATATATGTCAAAACAGCTAAAGCCAGCAGTGAAAGAATCAAACGCAGTAGTTTTACAATTGGGTGTTCTCGATTAGTGTTTTTTGTCATTTTTTAATAAAAATCAGAAACTTATATAATTTAATTATGCAACTAAATATCTTTTAATACAAGATTGAAAACAGCAATATATTGTTTTTTTATGGTTTTTTCTATGGAGACTGTCTTGAAGTTGAACAAAGGTGACTGCTAGAGTGATTTTTATACATCCTTGTCATCAATCGTTAGGCAATTTTTAGCAAAATCAATCGCTTTTTCGTGATGCTGCATCTTGCACAAGAAAGAGTCGTAGTTCTCTTTATTAACTACCAGTTTTAAACGTTTACCCTCCAAGTAATAATCAATAAAGCCACGATAAATCAATGCATCAGGGTGCGGCTTACCAACAATCTTACATTGATTATGGAAGTTCAGTGTCCAGAGGCTCGCCTCAAAAATTAATGATCCGCACCAGCAGTTTTGGACACTGAGTTAAGTGAGTTGGACTGCTGCCACCGATCTTCTAGACAAATTTCGCCTATTAGCTTAATGAAGTGTCCAATCTGAGTGGAGCAGATCATTGACATACTTTCCCTAACCCTAGGCGGACAAGTTAGAGTTTTGTATCTAACTCGATTTTGTCCAATTGTATGTTAGCAATTCAAAGTAAAAGAGACCTGCCCATAACGATCTCGAACGTTGTAAACAACGCAATTGGTCGAGATTGACCTCTCTTCGTATCTATACAAGCAAAACCTTTAGATGAAAGAGCTTCGAAAGTATCAGTAACATCCTTGATACTGCGCCCACTCTTTTCAGCAAGCTCATCAAGACTGTTTGGCTTTTCGCGAGCAATCAAATTCAGCAGCTCAACATTTTCGTTAGACAACAGTTGTGAAAGCACAGCCAGTGACTCAAACAAAAATTGAGGATAATGTTCTTTAGACGTCACTTTTCCTTCTGCAATCCGAATCATGCGCTTACGAGCAAGCTCTTCTGATAGAATGCCGATTTTTGCTTTCATACTATCCTCACTCCTAATAGTCGCCATCTAAATCGACTGAATAATCACCGACGCTCTCATCTAATTCTTCTTTCATTTCATGAGAAGGAACGACTAATTTATCTGTATGCTGCTCGATGTCTTTTTCGAGCAAGGCTAAAAAGCGAGCTACGCCCAGGTTCTCACAAGAAGGTTCTGTTAGCTCTTTACTCTTATCTTCCTCACGTTCCATTGTTAGCTGCTTCCGTTTTTATTGACGCGATCACTTTTAACAAATCTGTTGCGATTGCTGGGCATTTGTCGTTCATAAAAACCGTTACTTCATCACCAAATTTCATCGTTACGATTCCATTCTTATCGACACTTAACAGAGCGAAAGACTGCTTCAAATCAAGAGTCGTGTTACTTCCATTGGTCGTGGTTTCAGCCATCTTTCCCTCACTGCTAACGAGTATGTTTACAAAATGGGCAATAATTGTTACCCGAGATGTTTACTTAATTGATCTGTTTAACTTTTCGACGATCTTAGTGGCATGTTGAAATATTGCGTCCTTTACTAGCGAAAATTCCTTTTCAGGAAATCGATTGTCTACAGAGCTAAGTGCGCTACTAAATTGAGCGAGAAAGGCAGAGACGATTTCATGACAGTTCGTATTGCTGATACCGAACTGATTAGCTGTCTGCTCTATATGCCGTAAGCAAATTTTGCTGATATGATATTTGTATCCTCGTGATGCTTTCAGTCCCATTGCTAGCTTTAGCTTACGCTTATTTAAGCCTCTATTACCGATAGCGGGGTAAGCTGATAGCAAATCGTAGAACGGTGTAAGTTGATAGTGTCCGCTAGGAGCAATATGTACGGAAAAGTTCTTGAGATGACCGTCAGTTGCACCAATAAAATACTGAAAAACCATAAACTTAAAAAAGTCATGATTGTTCGCCTTACTTTCCGCAGAGAGACTTAAAGCATCAACAATTTTGGAGACACTTAGGTTGTTCTCCGATTGATATTTTTGATGTTCAGGTACACCAAAAACCTGGCAGAAATCTTCTTGGTGTCTACGAGTCACAACTCCGTCACCAAAACATCGGTCGAACCGTTTTACTGCAAGGGCTTTAGCTCCTGATTCAGTCGTTATTATCTCCATATCGGGCACTTTAAAACCAAGTTCCTTCGCTATTTGAGTACAGATGAATTCATTCTCAACACTGCTGCTCATATCCAGTACTGAGTTGCTTTGCGCAATTGCATCCATTGGGTATTTGATAATGTGGCTACTTAGTGATTTCTCTTGAGGTACATACCATTTACCGTTCAACCTAGTTAGAGTTGTTTTTCGCTGTGTTCCCGAAATACAAGGTCGATAATCCCCAAAAAATGGAAGAAATGACTTACGCTGGGTAACGAGTTCATTTAATTCACTTGCCGAGATCTCTCGATATTTCCATCCTATCTTTGGCGGCTCCCTACTCTGACTAAATGAAATGCCGCCCGTGCAATCATGACCTATCTTGGAGAGTAAATTGAATGCATCGTTGGATTGCACACCTACCGAGTGAGCAAGGCTTAATCGTTCTTCTTTCAAGTCAGGAAGCAGGTTGTGAATAAAATTCAGTGTATTAAATGATGAGCATTGTCCCTTTACGAGCGGCAGGCTCAACGAGATAGGGAAAGCTGAATCATATGCTAACCACTCATCAGAGTATGAAAATGACCAGTAGGTCTTCGACTGTTGGACAAACTGCCCCACGAGCATGTTGTTGTTTGTGGCATGTGCGTAAAGTATAGAATTGTGCAAATTAGCTCCCACTTTCTACTGGGTGGGCTGTATTTTTGTAGAAGGTAATTGCGTTTTCTACTGCAAGCATTTCGGCTTTGAGATCCAATCTACGATTGTCATACTCGGATATATACTCGTCTAAACACAGCCGAAGTTCTGAGTGTTGAGCACACAACTGATTGAAATGCTTCCATGTCCTTTTATGAAGAGAATAGGACTCTGACAGCTCTGACTGTTTATCTTGCAAAATCGTCAAAAGACTTTCTCTTTTGAAAGAAAGGCAGTTGGAGTCCTCACTGTAATTGTCGCAATCCACGACCTCCCAGTCGATATGGTTAAACATAAAACCTTTGGAAAATTCTTCATCACCATGCTTGTCGAAACCGCATGAAAGGACTGCGCCGATCAACGACATTTCCTTCAATTTTTTTTCGACGTATTCATCCGATAAGTATTCTTTTTCATCACTGTCTAATGGAAAGGATTTTAGGTCGTTGGCAGAGAAGTGTTCATTGTAATAAATGGCGAGAAATAGCTCTTTTCTGATTCTTACCTTCGTTTGCATAAAAAATGACCAATTGAGTTGATTTTGAGGATTATAATCCGTGGTCATATAGTCCGCAAGTGTGCATTGTTCAGGAAATTAATTTCATAAATAAAAAACATGAACACGAAACTTGCCGAAGCTGTAGGCCAACGTATTGTACAAATGAGAAGATCCAAAGGTTTACCTCAAGAGAAACTAGCCCTTCTCGCTGAGATAGATAGAAGCTATATGAGCCGCATAGAACGCGGTAAAATCAATATCACGCTTGAAAAGTTGTATCAGATTGCAGACACTTTGGGCTGTGATGTGAAGGAACTTCTGCCTTAATGAGTTAGGTTTGTATGCAGTTCGGACTGAATCGATTGGAGTTTATTTTAGGGATAGGGCTGTTTTTCACAGCTATGTTGCGGAGAGTTCAATGACAACGAAAGATCATGGGGTAATCTCTTTCGATTCTCTTGCCTTTTGGCTACAGCGTATTAACCACTTCCGCTGTTTCAACGTATAACGCACCTTATGCGAATTCACGTATGCTCATCATGCTGATTACCTAGCACTCACCCAATTTTGTGGTTATCAGGAGGATCGTCCTCTCACGATTTAGATCCCGATTGGCGAATGCCAACCTTCGTTACATTGTCGGATCCGCTACTTTATTCAGGCTCTTAGGTTCATCTGGTGATACTGATGGTTCACACATTGAGCGGTGAACAGCGCTTCATACGACCTCACATCGCACGCCCCAAACCGTTTTAGTCATATCGCACTTTTATGTCCTGTTAATCGTTAGTGCTAATTTGCCCTACTAAATGTTATCCAATAAGCGTGAGGTAAGTCGGATAACAATGAAGTTTGATCACATATGACTTTAAAAAATCGAGGTCGATTCTGGTAGGCAAGTTAAGAAGCCAACATGTTTAGTCTAGCTAATGGTGAGGTCAAACATTTGTTGGCACTTAAATATGATGTAAAATTCATAACCATATGAACAATAATGATTAACGGACTAGGCAATGGAAGCAACGGTTTTAGAGTTTCACCTTGAATACAACTCTAACAGGAAGAATCCTGCGGAAGTATTTCACGCTATGGGGGATTTCATTTCAGCGTATCAGGAGATGGGGCAAATTATTGCTCAGGCTGTTGATTCAGAGATGATTTTTGATGTTGAGTTGCAAGAGGTTACTCATGGTTGCATTCTCGCTAAGTTGTTATTAAAGGTTGAGGAGTGGACAAGGCCTGACTCCCTTTTCAGGGAGTTGACTGGTGAGATGTCTCAAAAAGAGCAGGTTCAACACGTCACTAATAATGAAAGAGATAGACTGAAGAATGAGATGGCTATAAGAGGTCGTTCAAGTCGCCTTGATCCTTACATTAGTGATTTAGATGTTGCTTTAGTTGCTGAGAAGTGGTCTGAGGGCAATAAAAAGCTGTTACCTGATGAGTATCTTAAAGTTTGCAATGAAGGTGCTAAGTTAGCTGAGGTAATCCCTTTTGATCCTAACTTTAGATTCACTGGTAATGTCAAAAAGATGTTCTCTAGTGACCGAGGTCACTTTGACGGTGAAGAAATCGTTGAAGTTTTTAAACCTTGTAAAAAGGCTACTTCTAAGTGGGAAGTAATTAGCACTAGGACTCATAAGAGATACAGCGCAGAAATTACACACAAAGAGTGGTTGGATGAATATCTGAACTCTGAGGTTCGTCTGGGGGGAAGTGACTATCTGCGAGTTCACGCAGAGTATGACGTTGTCGTTGAGAAAGGTGAAGAACGTATCAAAAATGCAAAGATAAAAGAGATCAAAGAAGTCATTACTTATCGTGGAACTCAGAATGAAATACCAACATCAGAATGAGTTTAAGGCGGTAGCTACATCTTATCTGTTCATTATCACCCCATTCATCTTGCTTGTCTTGGTTAAGGTCTTGACGGGGAAGTATGATGATTTGTTGCTTACAGGCGATTGGTCTATTGCTAGTGCGATGATTTATTCAAGTTCAATTATCAATGTTCGAAGTGCTACTAGAAAGTATCATGGCGAGCTAAACGAAGTTGGTCTTGATTGGTTTATGACGGTTACCAGTGTGATGTCAGCAATTAGCGTTACGATTTATGTTGTTGCTTTAATGCAACCTAGTAAATGGGTCGGCGTGTTGCAGATAACTCTATTCGTTGCTGCTTCATTTGCCCACATGAAATACGGGAGGTTAGCTTATCGCCTTAGAGGTGAGAGTTAAGAGACTTTCCATTCCTGAGTTAATTAATGGTTTGCCAATGCAGAAAAGTGGCAGCCCCATTCCAAGTTAATGTTAATACTCAGTGCAGCTCACGATACTGAGTTTTGACGTACATAAAGTAATGAATAGATAAAAGGCCTATCAGGGCTTCCTTATTTGGTTCACTGGCACTATCTATCTCGCTCTGTGAGTTTAAAAGGTGTATTCTGACTTAGTACCATATAATTTGGCAAGTTTTTGATATTATTGTAAATATAAGGTGTGGCGATGAATCAATTGTTCTCTACTCTGACTACATCGAGTTACGATTGGAGTATAGATTTTAAAACAAAGAAGGATTTTATAGCGGTAGCTAACGAAATAGGTTACACCTTCACTTCTTCTAAAACGACTAATGAAGTATCGGACTTTATAAAGAGAAAAGTAGTATCGTTATTAAGTTCAAACGAATGTCCTTACGAATGATCCGTCCCAGCAGTTTTGGACACCGAGTTAAGTGAGTACAATCACTAACGAGGTGAACAATGACAACTAAGAAAACTAGAATTAAACATTCCCCTGAATTTAAGGCAGAAGCCCTGAAGCTAGCAGAGAAAGTGGGAGTAGCTGCGACAGCAAAACAGCTTTCTTTACATGAATCTCAAATCTACGGGTGGCGGAAGAACTCGAAGAAAGACACCAATACTAGTCAGCGAGAGCAAGAGCTAGCCGCAGAGGTTGCCAAGCTAAAAAGGCAATTGGCTGAGCAAGCAGAAGAGCTAGAAATTGTAAAAAAGGCCGCCACCTACTTCGCGAAAAATCTAAAGTAAATTGCTATGAATTTATGCTCGAACACCTGCTGAGCTTCAGTATTGTGCGTATGGCTAAGGTGTTCGGGGTATCCCGAAGTGGGTTTTATTACTGGGTTAAGCATCGCCATAAGGCCATCCAATAAGAACTGTCTGAGAGCGGTGATAACTACAATGTTAAAACCATTGCTGCCAGTATGAAACGTCAAGATTTAACGCCGAAAGCTACACGCAAGTTTAAGTGCACTACGGACAGCAAGCATCAAATGCCTGTTGCTCCAAACTTGTTGGCTCAGAACTTTAGCGCATCGGCTCCGAATGAAAAATGGGCTGGAGACATCACCTATATCATCAACCTACGATCTGATCAGCTAAGTTCATTCAAATACTTAGACCAATGGCCAAGCCTCACTACAAAACAACCAATTGGAAACACTATCACCAGGCTTTAATCAATTGCAGTTCACTGACATTTTAGATTGATGAAGAAGCTATCCAGTTATGGAAGCAAATCAGACAAGGTAGCGTGGGAGGCCTCGTTTGTTTAGTGATTACGACTGCTCTTATGATTAAATGAGTATTTTCAATGCAGTCGAGAGGTCTGCAAGGGTTCATAAAGTCTATTTTCAAGCTCGCACAACTGCCGTTGTCATGCCCTCATTACTCATGTATTAGTAAGCGAGCCAAAACAGTTAACGTCGCATTCAAAACAAAGACTAAAGGAACAGTCCTGCATCTAGTCATTGATGCTACGACGCTAGGTATTCCTGAAGCGATAGTTATTGCCTAAGAATTCGTCATATTAGGCTCGTTTTTAACTGAACTCGAATTAGTAAATAAAGCATCGAATAGCACAAATGTTTCAAACATTGAGTCACTCCAACACTTTTAACGGGATAGCTCCATGTTACGAGGAGATACACTCCTTTTACGCACAACACTTTTTATCTTCAAATATGTAACATTTTTTCCTGAGAACTGGCAAATATGCAAGTTTGTTCTTACCGACATTCGAGTAACATACTTGGGAGAGATAACATCTGATTTTAGTCAATTTATGTTTATATTATGGGTAAGGTTCATGTTACAATAACAACATTATACATTACCTTGCTGCTATAGGGTTGTAAGAGGTGGGCTAGATAGGTTTAATTATGTACCGCACATGGGCTGAATGATATGATACCGACCCACCCACTCGATGTTACATTCAAAACTCGCGGCATAACAAGATTTAATCTTCCCGTACCTAGCGAACCCGTAAAGACAGACTATCGATAACCTCCCCCTTACGGGGAGGTTTAAAAGGAATTGAGGCATTATGGCTTACAGTACTTTTAACCAAAAAAAGAATGACCAATTGAAGGAGCCAATGTTCCTAGGTCAATCAGTAAACGTTGCACGTTACGACCAACAAAAGTTTGAGATTTTCGAAAAACTTATCGAGAAACAACTTTCTTTCTTCTGGCGTCCAGAAGAAGTAGACGTATCTAGCGACCGTATCGATTACAACAAACTGCCAGATCACGAGAAGCACATCTTCATCTCTAACTTGAAGTACCAAACGCTTCTTGACTCTATCCAAGGCCGCAGCCCTAACGTGGCACTGCTGCCGCTTGTGTCTCTACCAGAACTAGAGACTTGGATTGAGACTTGGTCTTTCTCTGAAACGATTCACTCTCGTTCTTACACACACATTATTCGTAACATCGTGAACGACCCTGCTGTAGTGTTTGATGATATCGTTGAGAACGAGCACATTCTGAAGCGTGCAAAAGACATCGCGCACTACTACGACGATTTGATTCAAGCGACGAATGATTACCATCGCTACGGTGAAGGTGAGCATGTCCTTAACGGTGAAACGGTTAAGGTTAGTCTGTACGATCTTAAGAAGAAGCTGTACATCTGTCTGATGTCTGTTAACGCATTAGAAGCTATTCGTTTTTACGTAAGTTTCGCATGTTCTTTCGCTTTCGCAGAACGCGAACTAATGGAAGGTAACGCGAAAATCATCAAGCTGATCGCTCGTGACGAAGCACTTCACTTAAACGGCACGCAGCACATGATCAACCTGCTACGTAACGGTCAAGATGACTTCACTTTCATGCAAATCGCAGAAGAGGCAAAACAGGACTGTTTTGACCTATTCAAAGAAGCGGCTGAGCAAGAAAAAGAGTGGGCAGAGTATCTATTCAAAGATGGCTCTATGATCGGTCTAAACAAAGACATCCTAAGCCAATACGTTGAATACATCACAAATATTCGTATGCAAGCGGTAGGTCTACCAGCAGCGTATCCAGAAGCAACAACCAACCCAATTCCATGGATTAACGCTTGGTTGTCTTCAGATAACGTTCAAGTTGCGCCTCAAGAAGCAGAAATCTCTTCTTACCTTGTGGGTCAAATTGACAATGAAGTTCGCGCAGATGACTTCGAAGGATTCGAGCTGTAATGGCAACACTCAAAATCAACAAACTGATCAGCATTGAATCCAACCCTTCCAATACGATTTTGGAAACAATGGAGCAAGCTGGCCTATTACCAGAATACAACTGCCGTGATGGGCACTGCGGCGCCTGTCGCTGCAAATTGGAGTCTGGTGAAGTGGAGTATGTTGGTTTTGCCATGGCTTACACACAAAGTGATGAAATATTACCTTGTATCTGTAAAGCAAAATCAGATTTGTCACTTAGCGGCGTTAACTACGCGATGAAAGAAAAGCAGCGCGCATAACGTTGACTCGACGGTATAAAATGCAAAAGCCAAGGTAATCACCTTGGCTTTTTTGTCTCTGTTTTTTGTCTCTCAGACTACTGTAGAGAGCTTTGGTTATAAAGCACTGCTCGGGAGGTGCATCTCTTTAACTTTCTCTAAAAATGCATAATGCGCAAACATCGGTTTACGTTCTAGGTAGCGACGCAACAAGTCTAGTGCTGCCGTGCTGATCACTTTAACTTGATCATTGCGCTGATACTTTTTCGAGAGTTTATATAATGCTCCCCACTCGCCTGACGGTGTCGATAAAGCGACGGAAAAAACGCCCTCTTCAATATGGCCAGTGACGAGTGATAAATCCGTCCCACACTTCTCTCGCGTAGCACCAGCCAGAGCAAACGTTTCTGCTAATGGATCTCCGCTGTTGCCCATCGCCTGAGTCAGGCTCGGTAGTACCCAACCATGCCCTAGTTGCTTTTCAGCGTTTTCATCACTGTTTAGCCAGTACGTTAAGTATCCCCTGCTACTTTTTTCGGAGGTCGACACTGTTAGTCCTTTATCGACCAACAACTGGCCGACATTTTCAACCATAGGTAAATCAATACTAACGGTATTACTCTCAAGGTGTTTATTAATTATCTGTACGAGTTTCAAACGCTGTTCAAGCTGATCTGAAGGACCAAAAAGTTTCACTTCAATAAAAGGCAAGTAAGAGCGATACCCTAGCTCATAGCCTTGAGGAAGTTTTAGCTGATCTAGCTTATCTGAAATACCGGATTCAGACAGACCAAACGTGTAGATTCGGCTACAACATGAACCTTGCACATCGGGAAACACTCTTCTCAGATCGGGAAGAATTTGCGTCTCTGCCATGAGCTTAAATTCACTTGGTACACCCGGTGTGAAATAAAAAATGGCATCATTAATCAGCATTTTGAAACCGCAAGCAGTGCCTATCGGGTTGTCCAATATCTCTGCCGTTTCTGGCAGCATTGCTTGCTTTAAATTACTGTCCGGCATAGGGATGCCACGTCGAGCATACAAACTTTCTAGATGCTGCAACCACTCTTTGAATAGCACCAGTTTACAATCGGCGGCTCTCGCGGCGGCGGCAGCACTCATGTCATCCGTTGTAGGGCCTAAACCACCATTAACAATAACCACATCGTTGTTAAAGCTGAGCATTAAAAACTCTTCAACCAAACTCGATAGGCTATCACCAACCGTTGAGCGCTTTGTTAAGCCAAATCCATGTTGATAAAACAGGCTAGACAACCATGCCGCATTAGTATCAACAATATCACCGTGGAGGACTTCCTCACCAGTACTAAGCATTGCTATTTTCACAACTGACTCCTGAACGTAAGCACAATCCTATTTTCGTTATAGCGCTTATTTTTCTTTTTATTTGGACAAATCTCGCCGAGGTTTGTTGGGACTAAATAAGGGTCAAGTGTTTAAATGATTGATGTTTTGAGGGATAATTACGAGCCCGAACATACACCATTAACTCGGAGACCTTTGTGTCAAAATCATCCATGTTCAAGACGACTCTAACAGGCCTTTGCTTGGCTTCGTCAGCGCTTGCGCAAGCAAGTCACTATGACCTAAGCCGTCATACAGAGTTTTCTTACACACCTGATTGCTTGTCAGGTTACTGCGAAACGACGACTCTGTACACCTTCGAGGCTCAAAATCGCGGTGTTATGTATGAACAGAATAATGATGATTCGCTAAACCTTGACGCAGGGCTTCAGCCTAAACATCTCATCATCCCTCAAGATAAAGACTGGGATTATCTGATGGGTCAAACCTACACCATTCTAGGTCTCAGTATCGCGACCGTAGGCATGATGACTTTTCTTCCAGAAAGTATCACCAAATGGGACGAAGAAGACCGAGACATGAGTAAGTTGGGGCAAAAGTGGAAAGATAATGTCTCTGACGGCCCCGTTTGGGATCGCGATGAACATGTCCTCAACTACATCATGCACCCATATTTTGGCGGCGTTTACTACACGGCAGCACGTCACGCTGGCTATAATGAATTTCAATCGTTTTTGTACTCCGCAACTATGTCGACGTTCTTTTGGGAGTATGGCGTGGAAGCGTTCGCAGAAGTACCATCTTGGCAGGATATTTTTATCACACCATTCTTTGGTGCTGTTGTTGGTGAAATGATGTTAACGGCTGAGCAAGACATTATTGCAAACGGCGGCGAAGTTATGGGCTCTGAAACCGCAGGTGATGTTTCGCTCTTCTTCTTAAACCCTGTTGGACATATTCATTATTGGGTAACTGATGCATGGGGCGGTAGTGCAGAACTACAATTCAATTCATCACCTTGGTTTGGAAACCAAGATGTTGCAAAATTCGCCATGGACGCAGGCGCAAACTACGACAGTCAATTTTATGGTGTCGAGTTAAAAGTAACGTTCTAATCCTAAGTTGATACTCGGTAAAAAGCAGCCTTACGATGGCTGCTTTTTTGTGCTCTGAACATTGTTTTAATTATTTGCATCACGAATTAGTGTTAAAAATTGACTTTCATCAAACATTACCTGCCCTTAGCACCTACACTAAATAAAAGGATTTATTCCAATAACTTAAGTAGCACGTTTATTCGTACTGCGTCCAAACCTTGATTCCAGGAGGGGACATTATGAACACCGTATTTATTGTTAATTTTGTCGGACAAGCGTCACCCGCCACGATTAAAGAGCTCGCTGCAATCACACACGAAAACGGCGGGAAATGGCTGATCAGCAAAGTAAACTTTATCGAAGACCAAGTTGCAGGTGTCATCAAAGTAGAGCTTCCAAGAGAAAATGCCGACATCGTTAAACAAGCGTTCTCTTCTTGTCAGACTCTTGTTGTTAGGTTCGTCGACTCTGAGCCTCACTCATATCGTGAAGACACTATCTTCCAACTTCGTTTAGATGCCAACGATAGAGCGGGTATTGTGAATGAAATTACTCACGTTCTCGATAATCAAGGTATCTCAATTTTAGATATGGATTGTCAGCGTGTATTCATTGCAGGAGGCGGAGGGGTAAGCTCTAGCTTATTCAGCGCTAAAATGGCGATAAAACTGCCTAGCGAGCTAGAAATTGAAGACATAGCCAATGAGTTAGAATCTCTGAGTGAAGACACTCGTGTAATTGTAGAAAGCTAACTGCTACCTTTAACGCTTCCCCAATAAAAAGAGCAGCAATTCAGCTGCTCTTTGTCGTTCTAATACTCAATACGTTTTATTTCACTGACCACTGAGACAGTGAACGTTTGAAATCAGAGTAGTCAAATTCATTCAGTTTTTGAATGTCACCACTCGAGCGTTCACAGTAGACCGACGGCATACGTAGACCGTTAAACCAGTTCAGTTTCACCATGGTGTAACCGGCACTATCTAGAATATGCAGACGCTGTCCTATCTCTAGAGGCTGTTCGAAGTTCGCCACGCAGAACTGGTCACCAGCCAAACAAGAGCACGAGCCGATCACATACTCATGTTCACCATTTTCAGATGCTTCAAGAATTGAAGCTGGCTCATTGTAGATCAACGTATCTAAGCGGTGAGCTTCTGTGGCTGAATCGACAATCGCCGTCTTCTTTACGTTCTCTACAATATCAACCACTGTTACAACGAGATCAGTTGTCTTAGTAATTATCGCTTCACCCGGCTCTAAATACATTTGTACGCCGTGTTTCTCTGAGAACGCTTTAAGTGCTAACCCCAACTTCTCGATATCGTACCCCGGCCATGTGAAGAACACGCCGCCGCCCATGCTTACCCAGTCCAGCTTATCTAGGTACTCGCCAAACTGATCTGAAATAGCATCGAGTAAGCCGATAAACGCATCCACGTCTTTGTTCTCACAGTTCATGTGGAACATTACGCCATCAATACCATCAAAAATTTCCGGTTTGATGTGATCAGCCTGAACACCAAGACGAGAGAATTGACGCGCTGGGTTTGCTAAGTCTTGCCCTGCATAGCTCACACCTGGGTTTAGGCGCAAGCCAATCGATGCTTTACCTTCGACAATATGACGATAAGCCGCTAGCTGTGACTGAGAGTTAAAGATCATCTTGTCACAGATGTCCGCCACATCGCGAACGTCATCTTCGCTGTAACCCACACTGTATGCGTGTGTCTCACCACCGAACGTTTCGTAGCCAAGCTTCACTTCAAACGGGCCAGAACTTGTTGTTCCGTCTAGGTAAGGCTTGATGATGTCGAATACACCCCATGTTGAGAAGCACTTCAGTGCTAATACAAGCTTCACACCAGAGATGTCTTTTAGCTGTTTTGCTTTCTCTAGATTCTCAATCAGCTTGTCTTCATTGATCATGAAGTATGGCGTTTTTAGTTCGTTTTGTTGCATTTTGATACCTTACGTCCCTTCGCCTTAGCAAAGGCACTATAAAATCGAACAAAGCCGACGCAAGTGCATCGGCTTAAACGTACAAATAAGAGTCGCTAAATTCTTACTTCAATTTATGGATAACAGGTTGTCCTGGCTCCAGTTCTTGAACATGCCAATCTAGACCAATAGATGGCATGTTTTCTAGGAATGGGTCTGGATCTAGCTGCTCCATGTTGAACACGCCTTTGTCTGCCCATTTGCCACGGAAGAACTGCAAAGCCGCAGTGATCGCTGGTACGCCAGTGGTGTATGAGATAGCTTGGTGTTCAACATCTTCGTATGCGACTTCGTGATCAGCGTTGTTGTAAATGAATACACTGCGCTCTTTGCCATCTTTCTTACCTTGAACCCAAGTACCAATACACGTTAGGCCAGTGTAGCCTGGCGCGAGTGACGTTGGATCTGGTAGTAGTGCTTTTAGCACGTGCAAAGGTTGAACAACCGTACCGTCGTGAAGCGTTAGTGGATCTGGGCTGAGTAGACCGATGTCGCGCATCACATTGAAGTAGTTTAGGTAACGGTCACCAAAGCCCATCCAGAATTCGATGCGTTTCGCCGGGATGAACTCTTGCATAGATCGAACTTCGTCGTGCGCCATTGAGTACACTTTGTGTGAACCACAATTCGGGAATTCAAACTCAAGCATACGTGAGTGACAAGGTACTTGTTTCCACTCGCCGTTTTCCCAGTAGAACGAATCGCCTTGAATCTCAAGCATGTTCGTTTCTGGATCAAAGTTAGTTGCGAACTTCTTACCGTGGTCGCCTGCGTTTACATCCATTACGTCGATAGTATCGATTTCATCGAACAGATGCTTCACTGCGTATGCGGCAAACACCGATACTACGCCCGGATCGAAACCAGCACCAAGAATACCTGTAATGCCCGCTTCTTCAAACTTCTCACGGTAACCCCACTGCCAATCGTAAGCTTGAGGTACTTGTTGGCCTTCAGAGCACAAATCAACCGCAACAGATGTATCAAGGTATGACACTTTAGCTTGGTAACATGCTTCCATAATAGACATGTTCACCCAAGGAGGACCTGCGTTGATCACTAAGTCAGGTTGTACTTCTTTAATTAAAGCAACTAAAGAATCTACGTCGTCCGCGTTTACCGCTCGCGCTTCTAATTTCTTAGTTGAATCTTTCAGATTGTTTTTCTTCTGAATCGATTCGATGATTTTCTCACACTTACCTACGGTACGTGATGCGATTGTGATATCACCCAGAACGTCGTTGTTTTGTGCTGCTTTATGTGCAACTACCCAGCCAACGCCGCCTGCACCAATCTGTAGAATTGCCATAGTTTTCCGTTACCTTTGTTAAACTAGCTCTGCCGCTAGCGTATTGATTTTTGAGAGCAAAGATTCAAAGTCCGCCGTCGTCAGACACGGGTTCAAAATCGTAAATTTCAATGCAGTTTTATCGTCGACAATGGTTTCACCCAATACCGCGATACCGCGTGTTAACGCTTCTAAGCGCAACGTTTTGTTCAGTTCATCAAGATCCGCTGATTCATGTGTCGCGCGGAACAGAACCGTAGATAGTGATGGTTCAGCCAACAACTCAAAGTGTTTGTTATCTCGAATCATGTCCGCCACTTCAAGCGTCTGTTCAAGCAAATGATCATACATATCGCCTAGGGCTTTTGGCCCTACGCTTTGCATCGTCATAAACACTTTGAGCGCATCAAAACGCTTAGTTGTCGCAATAGACTTATCCACCAAGTTCGGTAGTTCGTCGTGTTCGCGGTTCAAATAGTCTGCATGGTGAAGCAGGAATTTAAAGTTAGACTTGTCATTTACCAATAGCGCACCACAACTGATGGTTTGGTAAAACAGCTTATGGAAGTCTACGCTGATGGAATGTGCACGCTCACAACCTTTCAGACGCGCTTTTTGGCTACTTAGAATCAGAGCTCCACCGTATGCACCGTCGACGTGCATCCACATGTCATGTTTCGCTGCGATATCGGCGATAAAGTCTAAGTCATCAATAGCACCGTGGTCCGTTGTACCCGCTGTACCAACAATGGCAAATGGGATCAAACCTTCTGCTTTGGCCTGATTGAGAACTTCGTCTAATTTAGTGACATCCATCGTTCCATCGGCATTAGCATCGACGGTCATGACCGCTTTTTCACCCAATCCCATCCAAGACGCTGATTTTTGAACCGTGAAGTGGGATTTTTTCGAACATACAATACGTAGCTTGTCTGCGTATTCAGGAAGGCCAAGCTTTTGAATTGAGTGTGCACTGAGTTTGTCAACAATCCAATCTCGCGCAAGCATCAAACCCATTTGGTTACTTTGCGTGCCGCCGCTCGTGAAGATACCGTCCGCTTTTTCACCTAACTCATATTTATCGCATAGCCAGTTCACAACTTTCTGTTCAACATAAGTCGCTGATGAAGCTTGATCCCATGAGTCCATCGACTGGTTCAAAGCCGCAATCATTGCCTCTGCCGCAATCGCTGGCATCAACGGTGGAGTATGTAGGTGAGCAATACAATCTGGATGTTGAGTAAAAATTGCGTTTTTCGCGACCAGCTCAGCAGCATCGTCGATAACGGTTTTAAGAGGCGCATTTCCATTATCAAGATCAACGTCGTGAATCGCTGCTTCCAATGCTTTTGGATCCATACCTGAATACGGTGCAGTCACTTGTTCAAACACTGACTTCATTGCCGTAGTAGTGTGGTTCATCACCGAAGCAAATTCATTGCTGCCCATCTCTCCTGTGTGGATGAAATGCTTCTTCCATTCATCTTGTGGCTGAGTTTCGATGTGACTACCGCCAGCGGCTAAAATCGCGTCTTCAAATACACGTAAAGCAAAGTCGATTTGCTCAAACGAGATGATAAGAGGAGGAAGGAAACGAATTACTGCGCCTTCGCGTCCACCTTTCTCAACGATCAAGCCACGCTCGAGTGCTGCGCGTTGAATAGAAAGTGTGAGTTCACTATCCGCTTGAGGTTCACCAAATTTATTGAGCTCACCGTCTGGATTTTTAATCTCCACGCCTAGCATCAAACCTTTGCCACGAACCTCTGCGATACAGTTCACACGCTTTTGAATACTTTCAAGGCCGTAGCGCAAGTACTGACCCGCAATATTGGCATGCTCAACAAGATTATCACGCTGGATAATTTCTAATGCTTTCGCACCAGAGACCATAGCTAGCTGGTTACCACGAAATGTACCTGTGTGCTCGCCCGGCTTCCATGTATCATGTTGCTTGTTGATAACCAATAGCGACATTGGTAAGCCACCACCAATTGCTTTTGATAAACACAGAATATCTGGAACAATGCCCGACTCTTCGAACGCGAAATTGTAGCCAGTTTTACCAACACCACACTGGATCTCATCGAAGATCAGTAAGATACCGTGTTCATCACAAATACGACGTAACTCTCGTAGCCAGAATGCTGGCGCAGGAACAACACCACCCTCACCTTGCACTGGCTCCACGATAATCGCGGCAGGCTTCATAATGCCTGACTCATCATCGTTTAAAAGACGATCGATATAGCGAATACTTGCTTTCGCACCTTCATCACCGCCAAGCCCAAAAGGACAACGCAGGTTGTATGGGAAAGGCATAAAGTGCACATCCGACATCAAACCAGTTCGACGAGCTTTCGTGCCTAAGTTACCCATCATCCCCATCGTACCATTAGTCATACCATGGTATGCGCCACGGAAGGCAAACATAGTGTTGCGACCGGTAGTCTGTTTCGCGAGCTTGATAGCAGCTTCAACCGCATCAGCTCCAGACGGGCCACAAAATTGGATAACGCTGTTCTCGCTTAACTCTTGAGGAAGAAAAGACTTAACGGATTGAATAAACGTCGTTTTTGCTGATGTTGCAATATCTAGCGTCTGATATGGCAGTCCTGAATCTAATTGTTCTTTCAGCGCTTGGTTTATTTCAGGATGGTTATACCCCAAAGCTAGAGTGCCTGCCCCCGCAAGGCAGTCTAGAAAGATCTGTCCACGCGTATCTTCAACCAAGCACCCAAAGGCTTGTTTAATTGCGATCGGCAAACGACGTGGATAAGAACGTACTTCAGATTCATGCTCAGCCTGATCAATCAATACTTGATCTGGCGTTAAGTCATACGTTCCCTCAACGATAGGAACCTGAGACGAAAAAATGTTTGCGATATTGCTATCGACTTCAAAGGCAGTGCTCATACTACATAATCCCTTGAATTATAATAATTCTGTATCCTGTATTAATAATCATTAGAATGAAATTACAGGAGGTGTGAATACCCCTCCGCATTTGTCAGTGCATAAATGACAAATACAGATCATCCGCCACGATACTCGCGGCTTTATATGTAAAAGGGATTAATCAAGGTTCTGTAATGCACCCGTTTTGTAAAACAGGACATTTCGGCAGTATGAAGCTGATTAGTGTGTGTTTATTCAAAGGTTTCAATGTTGGGTTTCCCATTAATATGCCGCGTTTACAGCATTAGTATCCCGTCTATCGACAAAAGGCTTTGCCGATACCTACCCTACGCAGTGTCACAATCAGCTTGAATGGTCACTACGCGTATCCCCCAGAGATCAAACGTTGTTAATTACGCTCCGAGATTGCGCGCGAATTTATCACAAAATAAAATCTTCTGGCAACGATTTTTCATATTAGTAACAGTGATGTAAATCACAACAAAACATACCCCATCGCAACTCGCATGTTCATATTCATGATCTATGCTTTTCTGCTTCTCTCAAACACCTGTTATTTAAACAAATATTCTTGAGATATCATCACCTCATCTAAACAGAGATGTAAGGTTGTGCTGCTTAATCGTAAAACATTCCTTTCTATATCCGGAACATTTAAAAAGATAGCATTCTCGTCACAGCTTTGCCTGGAGCAAGAGTGGTTATTCTCCACAAGTGATGGTTTAAACATAGACTAGTAGGAATGGCTAAGATGTTTTGCAGTGGCAGAATGAACAATCACTTGAGTCAATGAGACAAAGGGTTCGTTACTTAACGAAGTCTGTGACAGAAAAGAAATTTGAGATTTTCAAAAAATACGAAAAAGGCCTAACATTTTCATGTTAGGCCTTAAATCTGGAGCGACACACGAGGTTCGAACTCGTGACCTCAACCTTGGCAAGGTTGCGCTCTACCAACTGAGCTAGTGTCGCA